>RBWT01000136.1 GCA_004010275.1 Streptomyces huasconensis | reverse complement strand
CGCGCCCGGCGGCGGCCACGGCCTGCGCGCGGTCGCCGACCGGGCCCGGCTGCTCGGCGGCACGGCCTCGGCCGGCCCGGTGGACGGCGCCTGGCGACTTGACGTACGACTTCCGCTGAAGGGACACGCATGACGACCACCCCCGCCCCCCACCGGCGCGCCCGCCCTGCGTCGTGCTCGCCGACGACGAGCGTATGGTGCGTACCGCGCTGCGCGCGATCCTCTCCGACCGAGGCGGACATCGAGGTCGTCGGCGAGGCGGTCGACCGGTGCCGAGGCGGTGTCGGTCGTGCGGGAGCTGGCGCCCGACGTGGTGCTGATGGACGTCCGCATGCCGGAGATCGACGGCATCCGCGCCACCGAGCAGATCCTGCGGGCGATGCCGCGTCCGCCGCGCGTCGTGGTCGTGACGACCTTCGAGAACGACGCGTACGTGTACGAGGCGCTGCGCGCGGGCGCCGCCGGGTTCCTGCTGAAGCGGGCGGACGCGGACTCCCTCGTGCAGGCCGTGCGCATCGAGGCGCGCAGCGACTCGCTGCTGTTCCCCGCGGCCGTGCGCGCCCTGGCCGCCGAGCACGGGCGCGCCAAGCCCGCGCCGCCCGCCTGGGTGGCGCGGCTCACCGGCCGGGAGAGCGAGGTGCTGCGGCTGATGGCGGCGGGGCTGACCAACGCGGAGATCGCCGGGCGGATGGGCGTGGGCGCGGCGACGGTGAAGACGCACGTGGCGTCCGTCCTCGCCAAGACGGGCGCGCGGGACCGCACGCAGGCGGTGATCGCGGCGTACGAGGCCGGCTTCATGAACACGGACTGAGACTGCTGCGAGACCGGCCGCTTCGTGAGACTGCCTGGTTCATGAGGAGTTTCTGAGAAAACGGGCGCAAGCGGATCAGAAGGGAACGAAGCCGTCCCCTCCGTTCGTCCTTCCGTGGGATGAACAAGACGATCAGGCGCGCCTCGGTCTTCGCTCTGCTGCTCGTGCTCGCCCTGCTGGTGCGGGCGACGTGGGTGCAGTTCTACGACGGGAAGGCGCTCGCGGACGACAAGCACAACCGGCGCAACGCGATCGAGCAGTACGCGCACCCGCTGGGCGACATCATCGTGGGCGGTGAGGCCGTCACCGGCTCCGCGCGCACGAAGGGAGGCGACCTCGCCTACAAGCGCACGTACAGGAACGGCGCGCTCTACTCACCCGTGACGGGCTACAGCTCTCAGGTGTACGGCGCCACGCAGCTGGAGGGCATCTACAAGGACCTCCTGGACGGCACCGACGACCGCCTGAAGAAGCCGCTGGACACGGTCACCAACAAGCGCGCCGACCCCGGCGACGTGGTGACGACCATCGACCCGGCGGTGCAGAAGGCGGGGTACAAGGCGCTCGGGGACACCAAGGGCGCGGCGGTCGCGCTCGACCCGAAGACCGGCAAGATCCTCGGCATGGTCTCGACGCCGTCGTACGACCCGTCGAAGATCAGCGGCTCCACGGACTCCGAGGAGTGGCGGGCGCTGACGTCCGACGAGGACAAGCCGATGGTGAACCGCGCGATGCGCCAGCCGCTGCCGCCCGGTTCGACGTTCAAGCTGGTCGTCGCGGCGGCGGCCCTGGAGGACGGGCTGTACTCCTCGGTGGACGCGAAGACGGCGAGCCCGAACCCGTACACGCTGCCGGGCACGACGACGGTCCTGCGGAACGAGAACCTCTCGGCGCCGTGCGAGAACGCGACGATCCGCACCGGGCTCCAGTACTCCTGCAACAACGTCTTCGCCAAGATGGCCGTCGACCTGGGCCAGGAGAAGGTCAGGGCGATGGCGGAGAAGCTGGGCTTCGACGCGGAGAAGCTGGATGTGCCGGTGCGCGCCTCGAAGAGCGTGTACCCCTCCGGCATGGACAAGGCCCAGACGGGTCTGTCGGGCATCGGCCAGTTCGACGTGACGGCGACGCCGCTCCAGATGTCGATGGTGTCGGCGGCGATCGCCAACGGCGGCGAACTCGCCGCCCCGCACATGGTCTCGCAGATCACCGACGCGGGCGGCAACGTCCTGGAGCAGTTCGGTGACGGCGCCCCTCAGCGCGTGATGAGCGAGTCCGTCGCCGAGGGCCTTCAGTCGGCGATGCGGACGGTCGTCGAGAAGGGCACCGGTTCGAACGCGCGGATCGACGGGGCGACGGTCGGCGGCAAGACGGGCACGGCCCAGCACGGCGAGAACAACAGCAAGACGCCGTACGCGTGGTTCACCTCGTACGCCAAGGGTGCGGACGGCCAGGAGGTGGCGGTCGCGGTGATGATCGAGTCGTCGAGCGCGGCCCGCGACGAGGTCAGCGGCAACGGCCTGGCGGCGCCGATCGCCAAGGCGATGATGGAGGCGGCGCTGAAGGGCTGAGGCACACGTGCGCGGGCCCCGGGGGCGCACCCCGGGCCGTCACGTATATAGCCGCCATACGTACGTAGCCGCGTACGTACGGTCAGCGGTTACGGCGGGCGAGCAACAGCCGCCCGCGACGATCAGCCCGAACGGCACGCACGCGCCGGCCAGCAGCCCGGCCGCGAAGTCGAGCCCCGAGCTCGCGTCACCGTCGTCGAGCCCGGCCGCGATGCCCCCCAGCGCGACGGCCGCCCCGAGGGAGGCGAGCAGGGCGTAGAACTTCCGGCTGAGGAAGTTCGTCCGTTCCGGGGCGGGCGGCGGCGCGGCGATCTCCGCCGCCGGGCCGAGGCTGGCCGCCTTGGGGCGCTTGAACCAGGCGTAGATCACCCAGGTCCCGCACACCTCCCAGCCGTCGGGGGCGAGGTCTTCGCGGCCGCGCGTGATCAGCTCCCTGCGGTACTCCCACCGCTGGGGCCGCGCGAGGTCCCGGTGGCTGACGAAGCGGCCGACGGCGTCGACGCGCTCGACCTCCCAGCCCTGGTCGCCGAAGCGGTTCAGGAGTTCCTCGTCGACGCCGGTGTCGGCGGTCCAGCGCCAGGTCTCGACGTGTTCTTCCGGTGGTCCGTCGGGGGTGGCCGCCTCGGGGGCCAGCTGCCGGGCGAACTCCTCCACGGGGCCGAACTCCGCCTCCGGGTCCTTCGCGCCCGACTCCTCCAGGTGCGCGGTCAGGTCCGCGACGGTCGCCTCGACGCGGTCGGCGGACAGGCCGTGCGCGCGCAGCCGCCCGGCGAGGGCGGTGAGGTAGGTGTCCTGCTGGTCTTGCATGTTCATCGGGTGGGTTCCACTCCTGCCTGCGCGAGGAGCTCGCGTACGGATGTGTCGAAGGCGAGCCACAGGCCGCCCTGTTCGCCGAGGGTCTCGCGCCCGGCGTCGGTGAGCCGGTAGTAGCGCCTGCCGGGCCCCTTCTCGGCGGCGCGGAACTCGGCGGCGACCAGGCCCGCCTCCTCCAGGCGGTTCAGCACGGGGTAGAGCGTGCCGCCCTTGATCTGTCCGAAGCCGGCGGCTCCGAGGAGTTTGGCGATCTCGTAGCCGTAGCTCTCGCCGCCGGTGAGGCTCGCGAGCACGAGGAGGTCGAGTACACCCTTGAACCAGCTGGCGCGGCGGTCGGTCACGTGTCCCTGCCCTTCACTTGGTGGCGAGCGGCGCGGTGAGCGGCGTCGCGGACGGCGTCGGCGGCGCGGGAACCGTCAGGTCGCGCACGCTGAGGACGACGTGCATGGCCATGGGCAGGAGCAGGCTCCCGGTGGCGAGGTAGAGACCGGTGAGCAGCGCGCCGAAGGCGCCGAAGACGAGGAGCCCTTGGCGGCCCTGGTAGTACCCGGCGACGGCGTAGACCAGCACGGAGAGAGCGGCGGCGGCGTAGAGGTGGAGGCCGAGGACGCCGACGCCGAACGCGATGAGCAGGCCGCGGTAGACGAACTCGGCGCAGATGCCGTCGGTCACGCCGAAGGCGACGGCGAGGGCTCGTTCGCGGGGCGTGCCCGGCAGCATCGCCTCGATGGCGGCGCGGCCCGGGACGTGCTTGCCCTGCCGGTCGAGGTCGCGGAGCGCGCGCCCGGACGTCACCGCGATCACCGTGGAGAAGCAGGACGCCGACCACGACGACGGCGGGCTTGTCGGGCGAGGCGATGCCGAGGTCGGCGGCGGCCACGCCCGGCGAGAGCAGCAGCGCCGCGACCGCGCAGGCGGCAAGGGCCCACCACAGTCCGAGCGCGGAGCGGAAGTAGCCGACGAGCGCACCGGGTTCGGTGGCCCGGCGGCGGGCCAGCGAGGCGTACATGCGGCGGCCGAGCAGGGGTTCCCCGAGCAGCAGGTAGGCGCCGAGTACGGCCGTGAGGGCCGTGGCGGCGGGTGAGAAGTCCGGCGAGATGGTCATGGTGGGGTCCCCCTTCCTAAGGGGTCGCGGACGTGCGCCGTTCTGCCGTGGCACGCGCCCGCGACCCCATGAGCGTCTGAGCTACCTAGACCGTAGAGCGACCTAGTCAGGAATGCAACCTATCTCGGTATGCCGAGCATGGCGGGACGGCGGAGCAGCCGTTCAGCGTGTGGGCCGCCACCCCGGATCGCGGCCGCTCAGCCCGATCACCCGATCCAGGAGAGGTGCCCCGTCCGGCACCGGCACCGGCTTCCCGAACAGGCCTCCCTCCGGCTCCGCGCCCTCCTCCCCTTCCTCCCCCGTGGGGGTCAGGAGCGCCCGCGCGGCCTCCAGGCTCGCCTCGTCCGGCGCGTACTCCTGGCCCGTGGACCGTGCCAGGTCCCAGCCGTGGACGACCAGTTCGTCGAGGGCGACCAGCCCCGCGACCTCGCCGGGCAGGTCGACCCCGCCCGCCCGGGTCATGCCCTGCCGGGCCGCCGGGTCGCGCCATGCCTCGGCGAGGGCGTCCAGGGCCTTGGGCAGCTCGTCGCGCCAGCCGGGGCCGATGTCCGGCACGGTGCTCGCGGGGTTCTGGTCCAGCGTCGGCCCGAACTCCTTGCGCGCCGCCTGTGCGAAGGCCTGGGCCAAGCCGATCAGATGGCCGAGCAGATGGCGCACCGCGTACTCGGGGCACGGGGTGGGCCGCTCAAGCTGCTCGTCCGTGACGTGCTCGGCCAGCCGCGCCACCAGGCGGGCCTGCGGGGCGAGATCGAGGTCGAGGTCGAGGTGGTCGTCGGTCATGGGGGCCTCCACGGAGAGCTGCGGGTCGAGGACTGAGGGCTGCGGGCCGAGACCACGGACCAGGGCCGCGGACTGAGGCAGCCCTCTCGGTACGTCTCCTCTGGTGGACCGGCCCCGCTCCCCGAACTCATCGGCCCTCCTTAAGGAAACCGCCCGATTCCGCTCCGGGGGCCTTAGGAACCAGCATCACCTGGCATGACTTCGACGATCGGACGCGTCCTGCGGGACCGCGACGCGGGCCTCTATCTGGGCGCGGTGGTGGTCTCCGGCTTCGGGACCTCCGCGCTGTGGCTCGCCTCCGGGATCTGGGTGAAGGAGCTGACCGGCTCCGACGGACTCGCCGCGCTCTGCCAGCTGGCCCTGTGGGCGCCCACCCTCGTCGGCCCGCTGCTCGGCACGCTCGCCGACCGCACGCGCCGCAAGCCCCTCCTGGTGGGCGCCAACCTCGCGCTCGGCGCGCTGCTCCTGTCCCTGTTCGCCGTGGACTCCGCCGGACGGCTGTGGGTCCTCTTCGCCGTCCTCCTGGTGTACGGGGCGTGCGGCGTCGTCACGGACGCGGCGGAGGCCGCCCTGGTCCCGACGGGCGTCGGCAAGGCGCTGCTCGGCGACTTCAACGGCCTGCGGATGTCCGCGAACGAGGGCATGAAGCTGGTGGCGCCGCTCGCGGGGGCGGGCCTGTTCGCCGCGTACGGGGGCGCCCGGGTGGCGCTCCTGGACGCCGTCACGTTCGTACTCGCCGCGGGCATGTACGCGCTGTTGCGGGTGCGGGAGGCCGCCCCGGTGCGGGAGCGCGCCTCCCTGCGGGCCCGTACCGCCGAGGGCGCCCGGTATCTGTGGGGGCACGAGCGGCTGCGGCCCCTGGTGGTGGCGGGTGGCCTGACGATGCTGACGTCGGGGGTCAGTGGTGCGACGGTCTACGCGGTCGTGGAGGGGCTCGGCCACTCCCCCGCGTACACCGGGGTGCTGTACACCGTGCAGGGCGCCGGCTCCGTGGCGGTGGGCGTGGCGTCGGGGGCGCTGATGCGGCGCTTGGGGGCGTGGCGGTTCGGCGGGGCGGGCATCGCGCTGACCGGTGTGGCGGCGGCCTTGACCGCGCTGCCGAGCGACGCGGCGGTCCTCGCGGGGAGTCTCGCGAACGGCGTCGGGCTGCCCTGCGTGCTGATCGCGGGTCTGACGGCGGTGCAGCGGGAGACGCCGGACGCGCTGCTGGGGCGGGCCGCGGCGACCGCCAACACGCTGATGTTCACGCCGACCGCGCTCGGCATCGCGGCGGGCGCGGCACTCGTGGAGAGCGTCGACGTCCGCGTCCTGCTGCCGGTCCTCGCGGGGGCGCGGCTGCTGATCGCCGCGCCCCTGCTCCTTCGGCGCGGGGCTACTTCACGTTCGCCCAGCGCTTGATGGTGGCGACGGCCTCCGCCTGTTCGGCGGCCGGCAGCTTGGCGATCGACGCGCCGTGGTTGGCGCCCGGCACGACGTAGCGGTGGGAGTCGCGGTGGCTCGGGGTGAACCGCTCGGCGCTCCACGGGTCGTTCTGGCCGTAGACGAACATCATCCGCTGACCACGGGTCTTCACCCAGCGGTCGACGTCGGCGATGGTCCTGTTGTTGTAGGTGCCCCGCATGGCGGCGGGGAGCACCGAGTTGGGCTGGTAGAGGTCCGGGTAATGGCGGACGCCCTTGAGGTGCTTGAACTTCAGGTCGGCCCAGCCAAGTTGGGTGGCCGCCTGCCGGTAGTAGGGGCCGGAGCCGTTGGTTCCGAGGTCTTCGTCGCGGTAGACGCTCAGGCCGTGCTTCTTCGACCAGTCGTAGAGCTGGTCGTCCGTGGCCTTCTTCGCGTCGGGCACGGTCGGGCAGTCGGCGGCGGTGCCGGACTGCCAGAAGTTCCACACCTGATCCAGGACCGCGAACTCGTAGGCGCGGTCGGTGGTGCCGAGGGTCTCCTCGAACGTGTCGCCGTTGGCCTTGGCGTCCGCCTCGAACTTGGGGAGCAGCGTGTCGCGGCGTACGAGCATCTCGCGCTGCACGGCGTTGAGCGCGTCCCGGCACTCCTTGGTGCCGACCGTCTCGAAGAAGCGCTCGTAGCCGCTGTCGTCGCGGTTGTTCGCGTCGTTGGGCGCGACGAACGCGACGACCGCGTCGAGGTCGTCGGGGTAGAAGCGCTCGTGGTACGTCGCCGTCATGCCGCCCTTGCTGGCGCCGGTGCCCAGCCACTTGCCCTTCTCGATGGTGCGCAGGGCCCGGGTGAGGCGGTGCTCGTCGGCGGCTTCCTGCTGGACGGTCAGCTTGGCCCAGTCGTCGCCCGCGGGGCCGGTGGGCCGGGACGGCCCGAAGTAGCGGTGTTCGACGCTGACTTGGTTGGCGTCGATGAGGCGGGTGAGGGAGGCGGTGCCGCCGGGGAGGGTGTAGCCGCCGGTGTAGAGCACGGTCGGCTTGTCCGTGGACTTGTGCCAGAGCGTGGCGCGCTGCGTGAAGGTGGCGCCGCGGGGCTTCGCGTGGTCGACGGGCTGGACGTACGTCAGCGTGTAGAGGGGGTGGCCCTCCTTGTCCGCGACGGAGACGACCTTCATGCCCGGTATCTTCTCCAGGCGTGCGCGGACGGTGTCGGCCGTATCGCCCTGGCGGGCCGCCGCGGTGGCGTCCGCGGCGGCGGGCGCCTCGCCGCCGAGCACGACGGCACCCGCCATCAGTCCCGCGCAGACCAGCGCGGATATCGCTTTGTTGCGCACCTTGTCTCCCTCTGTCCCCTGGCACCTGTCCCTGGTGCAGGCGGCGGTTGTGGTGCGCGGATCGTAGCGGCGATCACTTCGGGCGCGACAGGGTCCGTACGCCGTGCGGCAGGCCGGTCACTCCTGGCCCGACAGAGCCCGCGCCACATGCGCGAGGTCCGCGTCCGAGGCCAACCCCGCGTGGTACAGCCGCAGTTCCGTGGCGCCCAGCTCCGCCGCCCGGGCCATGTCGGCGGCGAGGGTCGCGGGACTGCCGCCCATGCCGCCGACCACGGTGAGATTGGCGGCCAGCACGGACGCGTCCCGCGCGTGTGCGACGAACGGGGTCAGGGCTCCCTCACCGCCCGCACACGGCACGACCACGCCGTCGGCCACGCCGAGAATGTGCGCCGGGTCGACGCCCGCGTTCGCCCCGCAGTGGTACGCGACCGGGTCCGCGTGCAGCAGCACCTGGAAGCCGGGCGGGGCCGACGCGGACGGCGCCGATCGCGGCCTCCTGGAGTGTGCGGGCCGTTTCCCTCGCGCCACGCGCGCGTGGCCGCCGCCCGCGACGCCGAGGAGCCGCACGACGGCCGCCCAGCCCGTGTCCTGTGCCCGGTCGCGCCAGAGCGGCTCCAGGGCGTCGCGGACGGCGCCGCGAGGTCGTCGGGGTCCAGGCCCGCGTCGGCGTACCCCTGGCGGCAGGAGGCGCAGAAGCAGAGCGACATCAGGTACTGGCCCGCCTCGCCGAGGGTGACGCCCGAGGTCTTGTCGTGGGCGTGCAGATGCGCGAGGCCGTACCAGCCGCACGACTCCAGTTCGGTGCCGCCGGCGTCGGGGCGTACGGCGGCCTCCGCGGCGAGGTCGACGAGGTACGCGCGCGTGGCGGGCTGTGCGATGCACGGCGCCCAGGGGTAGCGGTCCCCGTAGGCGTTGACGACGGAGGTCGCCGGGTGCTCCTCGCCCAGGCGGGAGTTGTGCGCGAGGACGACCCAGCTGTGCACGTCGAGCCCGGCGGCCCGCAACGCCCGCGCGGCCTCTCCGTAGGCGTCGCCGGGCGCCCAGTCCCCGGCGGCGTACGGCCGGGGCTCGCGGCCCTGCCACCGCTCGCCCGGCGGGTAGAGCACGGCGGCGTGCGCGGCGGTGACGATCCGGTGGCGCGGGTGGCGGGGGGTCAGCGCGCGCATGGAGTGGTAGGCGGCGGCGAGGGTGACCTGCCGGACGCCGAGGGCGGCGATGCGGGCGGGCGCCTCGGGGTCGCCGACGACGTCCCAGGGGTAGAGGAACGCGGCGGCCTTCACGCGCCCGCTCCGGGGTGCGTGCCGCCGATCAGTTCCCGCCCGCGGTCGACGAGTTCGGCGAGCCGCTTGACGTGCTCGGCGGCCGGTTCGTGCAGCGGCGGGCGCACCGGGCCGACGTCGAGGCCGCCGAGCCGTACGCCCGCCTTGACGAGGGAGACGGCGTAGCCGCGGCCGAGGGAGCGCAGCTCCACGAAGGGCCGGTAGAAGCCGTCCAGGAGGCTGTGCACGGTGGCGTCGCCCTCGGGGGTCCCGGCGTTGAACGCCCGGTGGAAGGCGAGCGCGATGTCGGGTGCGAAGCAGAAGACGGCCGAGGAGTACAGGCGCACGCCGATGCCGCGGTAGGCGAGACCCGTCAGCTCGGCGGTCGGCAGGCCGTTGAAGTACAGGAAGTCGCCCGGCGCTTCGGCGCGCACGGCGCTGACGGTGCGCTGCATCAGGTCCATGTCGCCGAGGCCGTCCTTGAAGCCGATGACACCCTCGGCGCGGGCGAGCGCGAGACCGTCTCCGGGGTGAAAACGGCGTTGTCGCGCTGGTAGACGATGACGTCCAGGGAGGTGGCGGCGGCGAGTTCGGTGTAGTGCCGGAGCAGCCCCTCCTGTCCGGCGACGACGAGGTAGGGCGGCATGGCGAGCAGCCCGTCGGCGCCCGCCTCCTCGGCCAGGCGCGCGTACCGCACGGCGAGCGCGGTGCCGTATCCGGCGCCGGCCACGACGGGCACCCGGCCCGCCACCTCCTCGACGGCCGCGGCGACGCACTCCTGGAGCTCCTCGGGGGTCAGGGCGTGGAACTCGCCCGTGCCGCAGCAGGCGAAGACGGCCGCGGCGCCCGCCTCGACGCCGCCGCGCACATGGGCGCGGAAGGCGCCCAGGTCGACAGAGCCGTCCGGTCCGAACGCGGTGACCGGGAAGAACAACGGCCCGCTGGGGACGCGGAGTCGGGAAGCGAGAGGGGCTGAAGTCACGGACTCTCCCTAAGCGTGCACGTTTCTGATTCACGTCCATATCCCTGAACACCGCCACGCTAAGGCGCGCTCGCAGGCCCGGTCAAGCGGCCGAACGGCCCACGCGGGGGCGGATATCCCGGCCGGACACACCACCCCGTGAGGCGCTCGACGACCCTTGACGGGACCCGACCCGATCCCTAGGTTGTCTACGGATGTGAACTCTGTACGTCCATGCATACGGCCGCCCGAGGAGACCCCGCATGCCCGCTCCCCGCACCGTCCTGCTCACCGGCGCCGCAGCGGCCCTCGGCACGCTGATGCGCGGGCTCCTGCCGGCCCACGGCCATGAACTGCGCCTGCTCGACATGCGCCCCGTCGAGGGCGAGCCGGACGCGATCGTCGCCGACCTCGCGGACCGCGAAGCGCTGCGTGAGGCCGTGCGCGGGGTCGACGCGGTCCTCCATCTCGCGGGCATCTCCCTGGAGTCCACCTTCGACAAGATCCTCAAGGCGAACATCGAAGGGACGTACCACCTCTACGAGGCGGCCCGCGAGGAAGGCGTGCGGCGGATCGTCTTCGCCTCCTCCAACCACGCGGTGGGGTTCACGCCCCGGCCGCGCGGCGACGACCCGCTGATCCCGGTCGGCACCCCGCACCGCCCCGACACCTTCTACGGCCTGTCGAAGTCCTTCGGCGAGGATCTCGCGCAGTTCTACTGGGACAAGTACGGCATGGAGACCGTCTCGGTCCGCATCGGCTCCTGCTTCCCCGAGCCGTCGAACGTACGGATGCTGTCGGTCTGGATGAGCCCCACCGACGGCGCGCGGCTCTTCCACGCGGCCCTCACCGCGCAGGACGTCGGGCACACCGTCGTCTACGGCTCGTCCGCCAACACCCGCCTGTGGTGGGACCTCTCCTCGGCCCGCGCGCTCGGCTACGACCCACAGGACGACTCCGAACGTTACGCGGCCAAGCTCATCGCCGAGCAGGGCGAACTGGACCCCGACAACCCCGACCACGCCCACCTGGGCGGCCACTTCTGCACCCGCCCGCCGGTGTGGCCGCACTGACCCGCTGCCCCGCTCCGGGCGGCGAACGGGCGGCGCGCACCCCCGAAACGGGCACGGCCGCCGCCCGCACCACAGGCCACCGCGCCGCCAAGCGGGCACAAACGGGCAGCATCGTGGCCGCTGCGCACCTGGTCACCCCCTTGCCCGCGCTGTAGAACTTCCCCACAGGCCCGAACGGGCACGCCCCGGCCAGGGGCTTCGGACAAGGGCTTCGGCCAGGGGAAGAAGGTGGCGTCGATGACCGCGGAGGAACGTCAGCGGCGGATCGTCGACGCGGCCCGCCACTGCGGCTCCGTCGACGTGACGGCGCTCGCCGCCCAGCTCGGCGTCGCGAAGGAGACCGTCCGCCGCGACCTGCGCGCCCTGGAGGACCACGGCCTGGTCCGCCGCACCCACGGCGGCGCCTACCCCGTGGAGAGCGCGGGCTTCGAGACCACCCTCGCCTTCCGCACCACCATGCACGTGCCGGAGAAGCGGCGCGTGGCCGCCGCCGCTGCGGAGCTGCTCGGCGGACGCCGAGACCGTCTTCGTCGCCGAGGGGTTCACGCCCCAGCTGACCGCCGAGGCGCTGCCCGGCGCGGCGGCCGGGCGCCCGCTGACCGTGGTCACCGCCTCGCTCGCCACCGCGGGCGTCCTCGCGGAGGCCGAGAACGTCACCGCGCTGCTGCTCGGCGGGCGGGTGCGTCCGGGCACGCTCGCCACCGTCGACCACTGGACGACGAAGATGCTGGCCGGGTTCGTCATCGACCTGGCGTACATCGGCGCCAACGGCATCTCCCGCGAGCACGGCCTGACCACCCCCGACCCGGCCGTCAGCGAGGTGAAGGCGCAGGCCATCAGGGCGTCGCGGCGCACCGTCTTCCTCGGCGTGCACACCAAGTTCGGCGCGACGAGCTTCTGCCGGTTCGCGGGCGTGCCCGACCTGGACGCGATCGTCACCAGCAGCCGCCTGCCCGCCTCGGAGGCGCACCGCTACTCCCTCCTCGGCCCCCAGGTCATCCGCGCCTGACGGCTCCCCACCGCGCACCACCCGGCACCCCCGCACACCCCCGTGCGCCCGGAACATGCGCAGACATCCGCAATCGTCCCCCTCCACATCCAGGAGCACTTCATGCGAACCCCGAGCCGTCGGATCGCGCGCGCTCGCCGCGGCCGCCGCAGGGACGCTGCTCGCCCCGCTGCTCACCGGCTGCTGGGCCGGTGCGGGCGGGACCGGTTCCGGCGACTCCCTGAACGTCCTCATGGTGAACAACCCGCAGATGCTGCAGCTGCGCAAGCTCACCGCCGCCCACTTCACCGAGGAGACGGGCATCAAGGTGAACTTCACCGTCCTGCCCGAGAACGACGTCCGCGACAAGATCAGCCAGGACTTCGCCAACCAGGCGGGCCAGTACGACGTCGCGACGCTCAGCAACTACGAGATACCGATCTACGCCAGGAACGGCTGGCTGCACGAGGTCGGCTCGTACGCGCGCAAGGACACCGCGTACGACGAGAAGGACATCCTGCCGCCCATGCGCCAGTCCCTCACCGGGGAGGACGGCAAGCTCTACGGACAGCCCTTCTACGGAGAGTCGTCCTTCCTGATGTACCGCAAGGACGTCTTCCAGAAGGCGGGCCTGACCATGCCCGAGCACCCCACCTGGCCGCAGGTGGCGAAGCTCGCCGCCCGGGTGGACGGCGCGGAGTCGGGGATGAAGGGCATCTGCCTGCGCGGCCTGCCCGGCTGGGGCGAGGTGATGGCGCCGCTGACGACCGTGGTGAACACCTTCGGGGGCACGTGGTTCGACAAGGACTGGACGGCGCGCCTGGACTCCCCCGAGTTCGAAAAGGCAACTCGCTTCTACGTAGACCTCGTGCGCGAACACGGCCAGTCCGGTGCTGCCCAGTCCGGTTACGCGGAGTGCCTCAACAACCTCACCCAGGGCAAGACGGCCATGTGGTACGACGCGACGGCCGCCGCCGGTTCGCTGGAGTCCGCCACGTCCCCGGTCAAGGGCAAGATCGGCTATGTGCCCGCCCCGGTGGTGCGGACGGAGAACTCCGGGTGGCTCTACACCTGGGCCTGGGGCATGCAGAAGACCTCCCGGAACCCGGACAAGGCCTGGAAGTTCATCTCCTGGGCGTCCGGCAAGGAGTACGAGAGGCTCGTCGGCCAGAAGGCCGGCTGGTCGAACGTCCCCGCGGGCAAGCGCGCCTCGACCTACGCGAACCCCGCCTACCGCAAGGAAGCCGCCGCCTTCCAGGACGTCACCCGCGCCGCCATCGAGGGCGCAAGGCCCCGCGACCCGGGCGTGCAGCCACGCCCCGCGCCCGGCATCCAGTTCGTCGGCATCCCCGAGTTCACCGACCTCGGCACCAAGGTCTCCCAGGAGATCAGCGCGGCCATCGCCGGACGCCAGTCCGTCACCACGGCCCTGGAGAAGTCCCAGCGGCTCGCCGAGAAGATGTCCGAGGAGTACGAGGGACGATGACCGCCACCGCCACCAGCACCCGCCCCCGTCGGCCACGCGCGCGTGCCCGCCGCCAAGGCCCCCGCAACCTCCGGCCGGCTGCGCGCCTGGGCCACCAGGGCGCCGCTGCTGCCCGCCCTGATCTTCATGATCACCGTGACCCAGCTGCCGTTCATGGCCACGCTGGCAATCTCCTTCTTCGACTGGAACGCCCTCTACCCCGACGCCCGCCGCTTCACCTGGTTC
This sequence comes from Streptomyces huasconensis, assembly GCA_004010275.1. Lineage (GTDB taxonomy): Bacteria > Actinomycetota > Actinomycetes > Streptomycetales > Streptomycetaceae > Streptomyces > Streptomyces huasconensis. Next base: position 7,550 of record RBWT01000136.1, on the reverse strand, counting down.
GCCAACTACTCCGAGGTCCTCACCGACCCCGACCTGCGCGCCTCGGTCCTGACCACGATCCTGCTCACGGCCTCCGTCGTCCTGACGAGCCTGGTCCTCGGCCTCGTCCTCGCGCTGCTCCTCGACCGGCGGTTCAAGGGGCGCGGGATCGTGCGCACGCTCCTGATCGCGCCGTTCCTGCTGGTGCCGGTGGCCGCCGCGCTGCTGTGGAAGCACGTGCTGTACAACCCCGAGTACGGCCTCTTCAACGGCCTCCTGCACTGGATCGGCGGGGACGGCGCGGCCCAGCCCGACTGGATCTCCAACGCCCCGCTGCCGGCCGTCGCGGCCTCCCTGGTGTGGCAGTGGACGCCCTTCATGATGCTGATCCTGCTCGCGGGGCTGCAGAGCCGTGACCCGCAGCTGATCGAGGCGGCCCGCATGGACGGCGCCGGGGACTGGCAGGTCTTCCGCCACCTGACCCTGCCGCACCTGCGCCGCTACCTCGAACTGGGCGCGCTGCTCGGCTCGATCTACATCGTGCAGAACTTCGACGCCGTCTTCACGCTCACCTCGGGCGGCCTCGGCACGGCGAACCTGCCCTACACCGTCTACCAGAGCTTCTACCAGGCGCACGAGAACGGCCTGGCCTCCGCGGCCGGCGTGCTCGTCGTCATCGGCTCGCTCGTCATCGCGACCTTCGCGCTGCGGGTCGTGTCGTCCCTGTTCCGTGAGGAGGGCTCCCGCGCATGAGCGACGTACGCGCCAAAGGCGCCAAGAGTGCCGGGCTCGGTCTGGCCGCCTGGCTCGCCGGCATCCTGTTCTTCCTGCCCATCGCCTGGATGACGCTGACCTCCTTCCACTCGGAGGAGGACGCCGCCACCAACCCGCCCTCGCTCGCGGCCTCCCTCACCCTCGACGGCTACCGCGAGTTCTTCGGCGCGGGCGGCGGCGCGAGCCCCTGGCCCTCGCTCGTCAACTCGACCGTGGCCTCGCTCGTCTCGACCCTGTGCGTGCTCGTGCTGGCCCTGCCCGCCGCGTACGCGCTGTCCATCAGGCCGGTGAGGAAGTGGACGGACGTGCTCTTCTTCTTCCTCTCCACGAAGATGCTGCCGGTGGTGGCGGGCCTGCTGCCGCTCTACCTCTTCGCCAGGAACACCGGCCTGCTGGACAACATCTGGCTGCTCGTCATCCTCTACACCTCGATGAACCTGCCGATCGCCGTGTGGATGATGCAGTCCTTCCTCGCCGAGGTGCCGAAGGCGGTCATCGAGGCCGCGCAGATCGACGGGGCGCGGCTGCCCACCGTCCTCGCGCGCGTGGTGGCGCCCATCGCGCTGCCGGGCATCGCCGCGACCTCCCTGATCTGCTTCATCTTCAGCTGGAACGAACTGCTCTTCGCGCGGGTGCTCACGGGCGTCGTCGCCCAGACCGCGCCCGTCTTCCTGACCGGCTTCATCACCAGCCAGGGCCTGTTCCTGGCGAAGGTGTGCGCCGCGTCGCTCGTGATCTCCCTGCCGGTGCTCGCCGCGGGGTTCGCCGCCCAGGACAAGCTGGTCCAGGGCCTGTCGTTGGGAGCCGTGAAATGAAGGCCGCGATCGTCGAGTCGGTGGGCAAGGTCGTCGTCGGTGAGGTGCCCGACCCGACGCCGGGGCCCCGCGAGGTCGTCGTGGAGGTCGCCGCGTGCGGCCTGTGCGGCACCGACCTGCACATCCGCCAGGGCGAGTTCGCGCCGACGCTGCCGGTGGTGCCCGGCCACGAGTTCGCCGGCACCGTCGTCGCCCTCGGCCGTGACGTGCGCGAACTGGCGGCCGGTGACCGGGTCGCCGTGGACCCCTCGCTGCACTGCCACGAGTGCCGCTACTGCCGGGCCGGGCGGGGCAACCTGTGCGAGCGGTGGGCCGCCATCGGGGTGACGAAGGCGGGCGGCGCCGCCCAGTACGCCGTGGCGCCCGCCGCGAACTGCGTACGCCTGCCCGATCACGTACGCACTCAGGACGCGGCCCTCATCGAGCCGCTGTCCTGCGCGGTGCGCGGTTACGACGTGCTGCGCTCGCGGCTCGGCGCGCACGTGCTGATCTACGGCTCCGGGACGATGGGCCTGATGATGCTGGAGCTGGCCAGCGGACCGCGCGGCGAGCGTCGACGTGGTCGACCTCAACCCCCAGCGGCTGGCGACGGCGCGGCGGCTCGGTGTCTCGGCGTCGGCGGCCGTGCCGACGAACTGGACCGGCCGGGCGGCTGGACGTCGGTGATCGACGCGACGGGCAACGCGGCCGCCATCCAGGACGGCCTGGACCGGGTCGCCAAGGCGGGCACGTTCCTCCAGTTCGGCGTCGCCGACTACGCCACGCGCGTCACGATCGATCCGTACCGCGTCTACAACCAGGAGATCACCATCACCGGTTCGATGGCCGTCCTGCACAGCTATGAGCGGGCGGCCGAGCTGTTCGCGGCGGGGGTGCTCGACCCGGAGGTGTTCATCAGCGACCGGCTGCCGCTGGACGACTATCCGCGGGCGCTGGACCAGTTCGCCTCGGGGGTGGGCCGCAAGATCGTGGTCGTGCCGTGAAACGGTCCGCGGCGCACGGGTGATGCCGGAAAGATCTCGGGCAGGTAAGGGAACGGCAAAGCGGGGCCGTTCGTTACCCCTGGCATGACAGCTATGACCCCCGGCTCGAACATCCCCCTGACCGCCGCCCGCGTGGCGGTGGACGTCGCCGCTCCGGTGCGGCTCGACGTATCGGGCCTGCTGCTCACCGCCGACGGCAAGGTGCGCTCCGACGACGACTTCATCTTCTTCAACCAGCCCTCGGGGCCCGGTGTGACGTATCAGTCGGGCGGTGGCACGACCCCCGACAAGATCACCGTGGACACGGCCGCCGTGCCGTCCGGCATCGAGAAGATCGTCGTGACCGCGAGCCCGGACGCGGCGGGCCAGAGCTTCCAGGGCATCGGACCCACCGCCACCATCCGTGACGCGGACACCGGCTCCGTGCTCGCCACCTTCACCCCGCCGCAGCTCGGCACCGAGACGGCCCTGGTGATCGTCGAGATCTATCTGCGCAACGGCGCGTGGAAGGCCCGCGCGGTCGGCCAGGGGTATGCGAACGGCCTCGCGGGCATCGCCAAACGGACTTCGGCGTCTCGGTCGAGGAGCCCGCCCCGGCCCCGGCCGCCGCGCCCGCCGCCCCGATGGCTCCCCCGGTGGGGCAGCCGGTCCAGGGGCCGCCCCCGCCCGGTCGCCGACCCGCGCCAGGCCGCGCCCGCCGCTCCCCCGGCCGCCGCCGCGCCCGCCCCGGCGCCGGGAAGATCAACCTGGACAAGGGCCGGGTCAGCCTCCAGAAGAACCAGACGGTGTCCCTGGTCAAGGGCGGCAAGCCGCTGCTCTCCCAGGTCAAGATGGGCCTCGGCTGGGAGCCCGCGTTCCGCGGCAAGGACATCGACCTGGACGCCTCCGTCATCGCGTACGGCCCGAACCGCAACCACGTCGACAGCTGCTACTTCGGCAAGCTCTCGATCGTGAACGGCGCGATCAAGCACTCCGGCGACAACCTCACGGGCGAGGGCGGCGGTGATGACGAGGTGATCGTCGTCGACCTCGGCCGTCTCCCCCAGGACGTCACGGGCCTGGTCTTCACGGTGAACTCGTTCTCCGGCCAGAAGTTCACGGAGGTCGCGAAGGCGTACTGCCGTCTGATGGACGCGGCGAGCGGCGAGGAGCTGGTCCGCTTCGACCTGACCAACGCCGAGGCGCAGACCGGCGTCATGATGGCCAAGCTGATCAAGCAGTTCACCGGCGAGTGGGAGATGACCGGCATGGGCCAGTTCGTCAAGTCGCGCACGGTGCGCGGCATGGTGAAGCCCGCGGCCCAGGCGCTGTAGGCGCGGACAGGTGAGGGGCGGCGGGCCGCGTGTCGCGGCCCGCCGCCCCTCACGTGCGTCGGTTCAGGTCTTCGGAGTCGTCAGAGCTTGGCCAGCTTCGGGTAGGGGCTCAGGAACCGCCCCTGACGGCCCGCGAAGTCGATGACGACCGCGTCCTCTCCCTCGACGCCGACGATCCTCCCGAGGCCGTACTGGTCGTGGGAGACCCGGTCGCCCACGGCGAACTGCTCTACGGGTGGGGCGGGCGGAGCGGGCACGTTGAAGGGACTGTTCGGCAGGTGGCGGCGCGAGCCGGCGGGCCTCGTCATATTCGAAGTATGCGCCCCCGGACGCCCGACGCACCATGCTCCGAGCTCACACCGCCCTCACATCGGTATGGAACAGACACACAAGTTCCGCCGCGGACGGCCGCCAGAAGGGCCCGAAGCACCCCGAATGGGGCACTCGCTGACGGTCCGTACCCCCTCGGCGACACCGTGTCGTCGCGGTTCGGGCCGACGAGGCCGCGGGCAGGCTTCCCATGACGCCTGCGCGGTGCCGAAGATCACGCCTGCCTCTTCACTCGTACGGGGCAGCCGCCGCCGAGGCCGCCCCGGCCACCCGGGGCGCCGGTGGCCGCAACCGTACGATGCCTCCCACGCGTCGCACAGACCGACAGACAGGCCGGAAGATCGTCCTGGCACCGAAAGGGTCCCGTCGGGGCCCGCTGGAAGGAGCACCCGTGGACGTCGGCGGGTACCGGATCGTTTCGCTGCTCGCCGAGAGCCGCTTGGGCCGTGTCCACCTCGCGCGGTCCGCGTCCGGGCGGCCGGTCGCCGTCCGGACGGTCCCCGCGCGTCTCGCCACCGACCAGGCGTTCCGCGAGCGCTTCCGCCGCGAGGCGGCCGTCGGGCGCGCCGTGACCGGCCGGTACGCGGGCCGCCGTGCTCGACGCGGCCCGGACGCGGAGGAGCCCTGGGTGGCGATCGAGTTCTGCGCCGGTCCCGGCCTCCCCGAAGCGGTGGCCACCCACGGGCCGCTGGGTGACGCCGAGCTGGGCGCGCTGGGCGCGGCGCTCGCCGAGGCCCTCGCGGGCGTGCACGCGGCGGGCGTCCCGCACCGTGACGTCAAGCCGTCGATGTCGTCGTCACCCTTGACGGCCCGAAGCTCCTCGGCTTCGGCGTCGCGAAGCCCGTGTCCGCCGAGAGCCTCGCGGCGGACGGCCGGGCCCTCGGCTCGCCCGGCTTCGTCGCCCCCGAGCTGCTGGCGGGCGATGTCCGGCCGGGCCCCGCCGCCGACGTCTTCGCGCTCGGCGCGCTCCTACGCGGTGGCGGCGACCGGACGCGGCCCGTTCGGTTCCGGGCGCGGGCCCGAGGTCCTCTCCCGCACGCTGCACGAGGAACCGGACCTGCTCGGCGTGCCGGGCGCCGCCTGGCCCTGGTTCATCGGCCGCTGCCTGACCCGCGACCCGGCAGAGCGCCCGTCGGTGGCGGAGACGCTGGCCTGGTGCGCGGGCCGGGCGGTCACGCCGCCGTGGTGGGAGACGGAACCGGTCGCCGACCTGATCCGCGTACAGGAGGAGGAGGTCGCGGAGCTGCTGGCGTGGGCGGAGGAAGGCGCGGAGGCCAGGGATACCGGTGATCCGTACGCCGCGGCGGCCGGCCATCGGCATCCTCGGCGCCCTCGCACCGGCCCGCGGGAGCAGCCGACCGTCCCCGCCGCCCCGAGGGACCCCCGCGTCCCCTGGCGGTGACCACGGGCCGGTCAGCGGCGCTGGCGCCGCCACGGGCCGGTGATCGCCAGGAGGATGCCGGGCGACTGGATGCTCGCGTAGAGCGTCCGTCCGTCGGGCGAGAAGGTGACGCCCGCGAACTCGCTGTACTGCGGGTCGTCCGCCGTGCCGATGTTGAGTTCGTTGCGCGCGATGGGGTACGTACGGCCGCGCTCCGTCGCGCCGAACAGGTGCTGGACGCCGTCGCCGTCCTCCGCGACGACCAGACCGCCGTACGGCGACACGGTGATGTTGTCGGGGCCGTCCAGGGCGCCGTCCCGGTCCGGGTCGGGGTTGACGCCGAGCAGGACCTTCAGGGTGAGGGTGCGGCGGCCGGGGTGGTAGAACCACACCTGTCCGTCGTGCTGGGCGGGGCTCTCGCCGCGGGCGTAGGAGGACACGAGGTAGACGCCGCCGTCGCCCCACCACATGCCTTCGAGCTTGCGGGCGCGCGTGATGTCGCCGTCGTCGAACTGCCGGCGCACGGGTACCGTCCGCGCGTCGCGGTCGGGCACCTCCACCCAGTCCACGCCGTACACCGTGCCGATCTTGGTGGCGCGGGACAGGTCGTCGACGAAGCGGCCGCCGGAGTCGAAGCACTTGGGCGCCTTCAGGACGCCCGCGTCGTCGGCGAGGGTGCGCAGCCTGCCGCGACCGTGTTCGAAGCCGGGCGGCGGGGTCCAGCGGTAGAGGAGGCCGTTGGGCTTGGCGGCGTCCTCGGTGAGGTAGAGGTGGCCGCGCTTCGGGTCGACGACGACGGCCTCGTGGGCGTAGCGGCCGAGCGCCTTGATGGGCTTGGGGGCGCGGTTGGCCCGGCGGTCCAGGGGATCGACCTCGAAGACGTAGCCGTGGTCCTTGGTCATGCCGTTCTGGCCGACCTTGTCCTCGGTCTCCTCGCAGGTCAGCCAGGTGCCCCAGGGGGTGCTGCCACCGGCGCAGTTGGTGGCGGTGCCCGCGATGCCGACCCACTCGGCGACGTGTCCGTCGCGGCGGACCTCGACGACGGTGCAGCCGCCGGACGCGGCCGGGTCGTAGACGAGCCCCTCGGTGAGCGGGACGGGGTGCTTCCACTTGGTGCGGGGGCCGCTCAGCTCGTGGTTGTTGACGAGGAGGGTGGTCCCGCGCGGGCCCGCGAAGGCGGCGGTGCCGTCGTGGTTGGACGGGGTGTACTCGCCGCTCTCCAGCCTCGTCTTCCCGCTGTGGGTCAGGACGCGGTACGAGAACCCGGCGGGCAGGGCCAGCAGGCCCTTCGGGTCGGGGACCAGCGGGCCGTAGCCAAAGGCGTGGTGTCCGTGGCCCCGCGCGTCGGTGCCCGTGCCCGCCTCGATCTCGTCGGTCTCCGTGGCGGCCAGCGCGCCGGGCGCGGTGGCGAGCGCGCCGACGCTGCCCGCCAGGGCGATCCCCGCCCCGGAGATCGCGGAGCGTCTGGTGAAGTCCCTGCGGATGAGCGACATGGTGTCTCCTGAGGCGCGAAGGCGGATACGTACGACCGGGCTGCCGTCGGCGAAACCGTCCCGCCCCCGCCTGAACACCGGTTGAACACCGCCCGACGCCGAAGGCCCACCTTCCGTGAACCCGACGGCCCTCCGGTGGGGCGGGGGCCTTTACCGCCGCGCTGGTGGGCCCGGGGCCTTGCCGGCCGGGTGAGCCCGCGGCCTTGCCCCGCCGGGTGGGCCCGGGGCCCTGACCGCCGCGCCAGTGAACCCAGGGCCTTGCCCTGCGGATGGCCCCGAGGCCCTGACCGCCCGTTGGGAAACCGCGACCCTGACTGCCCGCTGGGACCCGCGACCCTGCCCCCGCTGGGCCCGAGGCCCGACCGCCCATCCGGTGAACCCGAGGGCCTGACCGACCATCCGGTCAACCCAAGAACTTGACCGCCCACCCGACCGCCCATCCGGTGAACCCGAGGGCCTGACCGACCATCCGGTCAACCCAA
>RBWT01000135.1 GCA_004010275.1 Streptomyces huasconensis | reverse complement strand
ACCCCGGCCAGGACCGCCGCCGGCGCCACCTCCCCCCCCGTACCGCCACAGCCCTCCCCCCACACTGGAAGGAAAGTTTCCTAACAATAATTCATCCCACCCCTTGACGCGCACATGACGCCTCGCCAGGATTCCCCGAGACGGCCCGGCACCCCCCCCAAGCCATCCGAGGAGACGGACATGCCGCCCACCCCCCGCGCCATGAACTCCCGTACGTCACAGGCCCGTTCACGCGCGTCCCGCTGGGGCATCCCGATCGCCGCGGGCACCTCGCTCGCGCTGGTCGGCGGGGTCCTGCTCTGGTCCCCGACCGAGAAGGCCGACGCCTCCCCCGCCCCCGCCGCCGCTCCCCGGGCAGGGTTCACCGCCGTCGCCGCCGGTGACATCGCCGAGCAGTGCACCGCGAGCAGCAGCAGCTGCAAGCACCCCAAGACGGCCGCCCTGGTCAAGCAGATCAACCCGTCCTTCGTGATGACCATGGGCGACAACCAGTACGACGACGCCCGCCTGAAGGACTTCAAGAACTACTACGACAAGACCTGGGGCGCCTTCAAGAACAAGACCCGCCCGGTCCCCGGCAACCACGAGACCTACGATCCGGCCGGTTCCCTCAAGGGCTACAAGTCCTACTTCGGGTCCATCGCCTACCCGGACGGCAAGAGCTACTACAGCTACGACCAGGGCAACTGGCACTTCATCGCGCTCGACTCCAACAGCTTCGACGACGACGAGCAGATCGACTGGCTCAAGGCCGACCTCGCCGCCAACGACAAGAAGTGCGTCGCCGCCTACTGGCACCACCCGCTCTTCTCCTCCGGCGGACACGGCAACGACCCCGTGGGCCGCCCGGTGTGGAAGCTGCTCCAGGAGCACAGGGCCGAGCTGGTGCTCAACGGCCACGACCACCACTACGAGCGGTTCGCCCCGCAGAACGCGGACGGCAAGGCCGACCCGGACGGCATCGTCGAACTGCTCGGCGGCATGGGCGGCGCCAACCCGTACGACATCGAGGAGGTGCAGCCCAACAGCCAGAAGCGGATCACGAAGACCTTCGGCGTCGTCAAGCTGAACTTCACCGACACCGGGTTCTCCTGGCACCTCGTCGCGACGGACGGCTCGACGAAGGACACCAGCCCCTCGTACACCTGCCGCTGAGACGAGCGCGCCATGTATCTGGCCACCACCGACGCGGTCGCCAAGGCCTCGGAGAAGCCCACCGCCTCCGGGGCCCGGCGCGGCCGCGTCGCCGGACCCGTCCTCGCGCTCGGCGCGGTCAGCCTGGTCACGGACATCTCGTCCGAGATGGTCACCGCGGTCCTGCCGCTCTACTTCGTCCTCCAACTGGGCCTCTCCCCCCTCCAGTTCGGCTTTCTCGACGGCCTCTACAACGGCGTGACCGCGCTGGAGCGCCTCGCGGGCGGGTACGCCGCCGACCGCGGCGGCCGGCACAAGCTCGTCGCCGGCGGCGGCTACGCCCTCTCCGCGCTCTCCCGCCTCGGGCTGCTGCTCGCGGGCGGCGCCACCGCGGGGATCGGCGCGGCGCTCGCCGCCGACCGCGTCGGCAAGGGGGTTTCACCGCGCGCGCGACGCGCTCATCTCGCTGAGCAGCCCGCCCGACGCGCTCGGCCGCGCCTTCGGTGTGCACCGCGCGATGGACACCACGGGCGCGCTGCTCGGGCCGCTCGCCGCGTTCGCGCTGCTGTGGGCGACCGCGGACGCGTACGACGCCGTGTTCGTCGTCAGTTTCTGCTTCGGGCTGCTCGGGATGCTGATGCTGGTCGCGTTCGTGCCCGGCCCCCAGGAGCAGGCGACGCCGAAGCCGCCGGACCGTCCGGCCGCGCCGCGCGCCAAGGCACTCGACCTGCTCCGTGTTCCCGCCTTCCGCCGCGTCCTGTACGCCGCCTCGCTGCTCGGCGCGGCCACCATCGGCGACGCGTTCCTCTACCTGCTCCTCCAACGGCGGCTCGACTTCGCCATCGCATGGTTCCCGCTGCTCCCGCTGGGCGCCGCCGCCGTCTATCTGCTGCTCGCCGTCCCGGCCGGACGGCTCGCGGACCGCGTCGGACGCCGCGTGCCCTTCCTCGCCGGGCACCTGGCGCTCCTCGGTGGTTACGTCCTCCTGCTCGCCCCCACCGACGGCCGGCGCTGCTCATCGGCGTCCTGCTCCTGCTCGGCGTCTTCTACGCCGCCACCGACGGCGTCCTGATGGCCCTGGCCGCACCGTTCGTGCCGAGCGAGCGGCGGGCCGGCGGCATGGCCGTGCTCCAGACGGGACAGGCCCTCGCCCGCCTCGTCGCCGCCGCGGGGTTCGGCGCCGCCTGGACGCTGTGGGGCGTCGGCCCGGCGCTGACCTGCGCGGTCGCCGCCCTGGCGGTGGCCATCGCGAGCGCGGCCGTACTGCTCCCCCGTACCGAAAAACCCGGTACTGAAGCGCCCCGTACCGAGAAGCCCCGCACCGAAAGGTCCTCATGACCGCGTCCGCTTCCGGCCCGCCCCGGTCACTGCGCTCCCGGATCATCGCCCTCGCGGTGGCGGCCGCCGTCCTGACGGGCGTCGCGGTCGCGTGGACCCTGCACGCCGCGCAGCGCTCCCAGGTCCGCGGACACCACCTCGGCGTTCGGCCTGGACCCCGGGCAGCTGTACTTCCGCAGCACCGAGGCGGGCGCGGGCCGCGTCGCCCGCCTCCCCGCGTCCGGCAAGGCCGCCCCGAAGCGGCCGCGCGCCACCAGCCGGGCGCGTCCTGCGAGCGGTTCTACGCCGCCGGGGGCACCGCCCTGTGCCTCCAGCGCCGCCCCGGCATCCCGCCCAAGTCGTACGCCGTCGACCTCGACGACAAGCTCCGCGAGAAGCGCCGCATCGCGCTGACCGGCATCCCCAACCGGGCCCGTGTCTCCGCCTCCGGCCGGATGCTGTCCTGGACGATGTTCGCCACCGGCGACTCCTACGCGGGCTCCTCCTTCTCCACCCGCACCTCGATCCTCGACACCCGCACCGGCTACCTCATCAAGAACATGGAGGAGATCCCCCTCACCCTGGGCGGCCGCCGCTACCACTCCCCCGACGTCAACTACTGGGGCGTGACGTTCACCAAGGACGACAACGTCTTCTACGCGACCGTCTCGACGAAGGGCAAGACGTACCTCGTGCGCGGCGACATGAAGAAGTGGGCCGCGACCGCCCTGCGGGAGAACGTCGAGTGCCCCTCCCTCTCCCCCGACAACACCCGCCTCGCCTTCAAGAAGCGCGTACGCGAGGGCACCCGGAACCCGTGGCGGCTGCACGTCCTCGACCTGCGCACGATGCGGGAGCGCCCGCTCGCCGAGCGGCGCAACGTCGACGACCAGGCCGCCTGGCTGGACGACGACACCCTCGCGTATGCCCTGCCGGGCCAGGACGGCCGCAAGCAGGACATCTGGTCGACGCCCGCCGACGGCTCCGGGAAGCCCACCCTGCGGGTACGGGGCGGCAGTTCACCGTCGGCCGTGCGTCGTTGACCGTCACCCCGGTGGCGTACGACATGTGGCACCCGGTCACGAGACACGGCACCCGGTCGCGTGTGAAATTCGGATGCGCACGCGACCCGGGGGGCCGCATCATCCCCCCATGACCGCCGTCCCGGAACGCACCGTCGTGCCCGCCCTCTTCCCGCCACCCGGCTACGCCCACGCCGCCGTGGTCGAGGCGGGCACCCGCCTCGCCTTCATGGCGGGCTCCGTCCCGCTCGACCCCGAGGGCGCGCTCGTCGGGGAGGGCGACATCACCCGCCAGACCGAGCAGGTCATCGCCAACCTCGACACGGCCCTGCGGGCGGTCGGCAGCGACCTGTCGCAGGTGGTGGCCAGCACGGTGTACGTCGTCGCGGACGAACCCCCCGCGCTCACCGAGGCCTGGGAGGTCGTCCGCGCCTCGGCGCTGCACGCGGGCCCGCACACCTCGACGCTGCTCGGCACCACCTGCCTCGGCTACCCGGGCCAGCTGGTGGAGATCACCGCCACCGCGGTCGTCCCCGCCGACGACGCCCCGGGGTGAGCCCGTGACGTCCGGTCCGTTCACGCTGCGCCCGGCCGCCGAGTCCGACGCCGCCGCCGTCGCCGACGTCTATCTGCGCTCCTACGACGCCGCGCTGCCGACCGTGCGCCGGGCGCACTCCGACGCCGAGGTGCGGGAGTTCTTCCGGTACGTCGTCGTGCCCGCCGGCGGCACGTGGCTCGCGGAGGCGGCGGGCGAGGCCGTCGGCATGATGGTGCGCGACGGCGACGAGCTGAGCCAGCTCTACGTCACCCCGCGGTGGCAGCGCCGCGGCATCGGCGACCGCTTCATGGCGCTGGCCAAGGAGCGCGCTCCCGAGGGCCTGTGGCTGCGGACGTTCCAGGTCAACGCCCCGGCACGGCGGTTCTACGCACGCCACGGCTTCACCGAGGCCGAGCGGACCGACGGCTCCGGCAACGAGGAACGGGAGCCCGACATCCGCTGCGTGTGGCGCCCCGCCGGCTAGCCGCGCGCCCTCTGGGCGAGCCCGAGCGCGTACTCGGGCCACCACTGTCCGGCCCGTGGGCCGCCCCGGCAGGTCCCGTCGGACTCGCCGGGGGCGTTGATCCACAGGTAGGCGTCGACGCGGCGTCCCCGGTGACGGTGGTGGGCGGGGTGCCGAGCGCGCGGCCGGGCGGGTTGCACCAGGCCTCGACGCCTGTGTAGGGGCCGTTGCCGTTGCGGCTGCTGTCGATGACGAAGTGCTTGCCGCCGCCGAGTGCGGCGGCGAGGCGGTGCCCGTACTCCTTGCTCTCCTCGTCCGTATGGAAGTTGGAGACGTTGAGCGCGAACCCGTCCGCCGCGTCGATCCCGGAGCTGCGCAGCGGGGCGACCAGGCGGCGTTCGTCGGGAAACCAGCCGGCGTTGCCCGCGTCGAGGTACACCTTGGTGTCCGGCCGGCTCTTGAGGCGCTCGACGGCGTGGGCGAGCAGGGCGTACCGCTCGTCGGCGTCGGTGTCCCCGCAGCCCGCCACCATGTGGGCGACGGCGTCGGGCTCCAGGATCACGTGCGCGCCCGTGGTGCCGAGGCCCGCGGCGAAGTCGTCGATCCACGCGCGGTAGTGGGCGGCATCGCGGCGCCCCCGGAGGAGTACCCGTCGCAGTCGCGGTTCGGAATGAAGTAGGCGACGAGGAGCGCGGTGCGGTCCGCCCGCTCGGCCGCCTCCACCGTGGCCCGGACGGCCGCGCCCGGCTCGTCGTCGTTGACCCACACGGCCTGCGGGCGCCCCGCGATGCGCTCGATGAGCAGGGCGTCCTCGATACGTCCCTGCTGCCACCACTCGTCGGCCTGCCGGGCGGCGGCGCTGTCCGGGTCGACCCAGAAGACCGGGGTGTCCCCGGGCTCGGCGCGGGCCGCCTGTACGTCGCCGAAGGCCGCCGCGCCCAGGAGCAGGACGGCGGCGAGGACCCCTCGGAGGAGCGGGAAGCGGGCGAGGCGGCGGCAAGGCGGCTGGGACACCGGACGGCTCCAGGTGCTCGGCGCCGGTCCTGCCCGACGCGTTTCCCGGAGTGTGCGGGCGCGACGCCCCCTCACGGCGGCGTTCTCCGCCGAGGCCCGCGGAAAACCACCCGTACGGCGGCGTGTCCTGTACGGACACAGGACACATGACCCATGACGCAGGACGCATGGCACAGGACGCAGGACGCAGGACAACAGCCTGGCTGTTCCAGCGTCAGGCCGGCTTGGCGGTGCGCATCCGCCCGTACGCGTAGACGCACCCCGCCAGCGCGAGGTCCGACAGCAGCATGAAGCCGATCGAGTACGAGTCCTTGGCGCTGTAGATGGCGCCCATGACCAGCGGCGGGAGGAACCCGCCGAGACCGCCGACCGCGCCGACGATGCCGGTGACGGAGCCGACCTGCGGCTGCGGGGTGACCTGGGAGACGAGCGCGAAGACGCTGCCGCTCGCGGTGCCGAGACCGGCGGCCATGACGAGGAAACAGATCGTGCCGATCGGGTACAGCGCCGGGTCGAAGGCCTGGAGGACGGCGAAGAGCGCGACCACCGCGAGGGCGGCGGCGGTGACCGTGGCGGGGTGCATCCGGTCGGAGAGCCAGCCGCCGATGGGCCGGAAGACGACGGTGACGAGCGCGAACCCGGCCGCCTTGGTCCCGGCGTCGGTGGGCGACAGGTCGTACCAGGTCTTCAGATACGTGGGCAGGTACACCCCGAAGGCGACGATCCCGCCGAAGCCGATCGCGTACAGCGCCGAGAGTTCCCAGGTGACCGGCAGCCGGCCCGCCCGCCCGAGCCGGGTGGCGAGCGGGTCGGCGGGCACGGGCCGGTCGGGGCGGTCGGTGATGAGCAGCGCGGCGAGCGCGGCGAAGGCGGCGCGGGCGATCGCCACGACGATGAACGGCAGGTTGTCGCCGTGTTCCGCGATGCGCGGCGTGAAGTAGCCGGAGAGCGCCACTCCGCCCATGCCCATGCCGAAGACGCCGAGCGCGAAGCCTCTGCGGGCGGGCGGGAACCAGGAGTTGACGAGCGGGATGCCGATGGCGAACGTCGTCCCGCCGAGCCCCAGCAGGAAGCCGACGCCGAGCATCGCGAGATAGTTGTTCCTGGCCGGGATGATCAGCAGGACCGGCACGATGGTCAGCGCCGAGACCAGGGGGAACATCAGCCGGGCGCCGTAGCGGTCGGTGAGCGCGCCGACCGGTACGCGGCCCAGCGAGCCGACGATCACCGGCACGGCGACCAGGAGCGACTGTTCGAAGGAGCTGAGCCCGAGCCGGTCCTTGAAGTCGCTGCCGAGCGGCGCCACCAGGTCCCAGGCCCAGAAGGTGAGCGTGAAGCCGACGGTCGCGACGGCCAGGTTGCGGTAGGCGGCGGCGGAGGGCTTGGCTGCTCGGGTCTGGTCCACACCCTCACGCTAGGAACCGGCGCCCGCCTCGGCCCGCCCTGGTGGGCGTCCGGGTACAGGCCCGCTTCGAAGGCCGCCGCGCTCAGTACGTCCCGCAGCATCACGGGTGTCAGGCGCCCGGTGAACGTGTTGCGCTGGCTGACGTGGAAGCAGCCGAAGACATCGAGCGCCTCCTGGCCGGGGCCGCCCTCCAGGGTCACCCGCGCCCCGTGCCCGAACGCCGGGCGGGGCTTCGGCACCCGCCAGCCGGCCGCCGCGAAGGCCGGCAGCGCGGCCTGCCAGCCGAAGCGCCGAGCACGACCACGGCCCGGAGCGTCGGGGCGAGCAGCTTCAACTCGCTCACCAGCCAGGACCGGCAGGTGTCGCGCTCGCCCGTGGTCGGCTTGTTCTCGGGCGGGGCGCAGTGCACGGGCGAGGTGATGCGGGTGCCGTACAGCGTCAGGCCGTCGTCGGCGACTCACGGCGGTGGGCCGCGAGGCGAGGCCGACGTCGTACAGCGCCGGGTAGAGGAACTCGCCCGAGCGGTCGCCGGTGAACATCCGCCCGGTGCGGTTGGCGCCGTGCGCGGCGGGCGCGAGTGCCGATGAGCAGGAGCGAGGCGTCGTGCGGCCCGAAGCCGGGCACCGGGCGCCCCCAGTACGTCCAGTCGGCGAAGGCCGCGCGCTTGGTGCGCGCGACCTCCTCGCGCCAGTCGACGAGGCGGGGGCACGCGCGGCAGCCGGTGAGCCGTTCGTCCAACTCGCCCAGCCCGCCCGGCAGCCCGCCCGGCTCATCCAGCTGGTTCAGTACGCGCAGCTCGTTGCGTTCGTCCGGTTCGTTCGGTTCATCCAGTCCGCTCAGGCCGTCCATGTCCTCCACCGTACGTAACCTACGTACGTCGAGTCGGCGGCCCCGGGCCCGGCCCCTCACGCCATGGCCGCCCCCACTGCCACGAAGCCGCAGATCAGCAGGGCGAGAACGGCCAGCAGCGGCCACACGAACCGCAGATACCTGTCGTAGCCGACCTTCGCGAGCGCCACGCCGCCCATGGTCACCGCCGTCGTCGGCACCCACAGGTTCATCCAGCCGCTGGCCGCCTGCCTGGCCGTCACGACGACGGCGCGCGGGAACCCCGGCGAAGTCGGCGAGCGGGGCGAGGATCGGCATGGCCAGCGTCGCGTGGCCGGAGGTGGAGGGGATCAGGAAGGCGAGCGGCAGGTTCACGAGGAAGACGATGACCGCGAAGAGCGACGACGAGGTCCCCTGCACCACGCCCTCGATGGAGTGCAGCACGGTGTCCGTGATCTTCGAGTTGTTCATGATCGTCGTGACACCGCGGGCCAGCAGGATGACCAGCGCGGGCGAGACGAAGTCGGCGGCGCCCTGGACGATCGTGGAGCTGAGCCGCTGCTCCCCCATGCGCGCGACGAGCCCGACGAGGACGGCGGCGCACAGGAACAGGGCCGCGAGCTGCGGGAAGGACCAGCCGAGTTCGATGCCGTACGGGGTCGCGTCGGCGTCCCCGGTGAGGGCGCTCGACCAGGGCACCACCGAGAAGATCATGAACGCGAAGACGAGCGCCGTCGCGACCAGCACCGCCTTGTGCAGCCGGGTCAGCTCCGGCGCCCCGCTCGCGTCGGCCCCGGCCCGCTCGCGGTCCCGGTCGCCCGGCAGGAACCCCGACAGGGAACGCTCCGGGTCGCGCCGGACGCGGGCTGCGTAGCGGATGACGTACGCGACCGTCACCCCGGTCAGGACGATCCACATGGCGAAGCGCAACACGATGCCGTCGCCGAGTGAGATGTCGGCGGCGGAGGAGGCGACGCCCGTCGCGAAGGGGTTCACCGTCGAGCACAGGACGCCGACGCCCGCGCCGAGAATGATCACGCCGACGGCGGTCATGCGGTCGTAGCCGAGGGCGAGCATCAGCGGCACGATCAGCCCGTAGAAGCCGAGTGTCTCCTCTGCGAAGCCCTCCACCGTCCCGAGTACGGAGAAGACGACCATGACCCCGGCGATGAGCAGCGCGCCGCGCTCGCGCAGCCGGTGTGCGAGCAGCCCGATGCCCCGGTCGAGCGCGCCGGTGGCGAAGACGACGGTGATGAAGGACCCGATGGCGAGCACGAAGAGGAAGACGCCCGCACTGCCGTACAGCGCGCCGACGTTGTCGGGCGCGACCAGCGAGGTCGTCTTGTCCTGGATGCCGTAGAGGCCGTTGACGGGTGAGAGGAACAGGTCGTTGAGTCGGTCGACGAACGACTGTCCGGAGTCGACGCGGTGGTAGGTGCCCTGCAGGGGCGCGCCGGAGTCGTTCCTGTCGTACTGCCCCGAAGGGACGAGGAAGGCGAGCAGCCAGACCGCGAGGGTGACGACGGCGAGGACGGCCAGCGCACTGGGGAAGGTGAACTTCCGCTTCCCGTGCTCACCGGTGGGGCCTTCGGTCGGGTCCCCGCCGGCCGGCGTCTCGGTGGCACTCACGCGGTGCCGCCTTCCGTGCTGGTGGCTTCGCAAGGCGTCATGGTCCGCACCCCTGGGAGTCGTACGTCACGCCCGGACGGCTTCCGGACCTTTTACTGCGGTTGGTCCGGATTATCGGCGGCCGGGGTCAGCGGGTTCCGGACGGCTCGCCGGGAGACGGGCCTGTCGCGGTGGAGCCGGACTAAGGTCGGAGCATGGCTTCGCAGACTTCAGGAGGCGGCACGGACCGCGCCCCGGGCAGCGCTTCGACGGGCGGCGCGCCCGCGAGCGAGGGTTCGGTGCGCGTCGACAGCTGGATCTGGTCGGTCCGCCTCGTCAAGACGCGCTCGATGGGCGCCGCCGCCTGCAAGGGCGGTCACGTCCGGGTCAACGGCGAGCGGGTCAAGCCCGCGTACGGCGTGAAGGTGGGCGACGAGGTGCGCCTGCGGCAGGCGGGCGGCCGGGAGCGGATCGTCGTCGTCAAGCGGGTGCTGCGCAAGCGGGTCGGCGCGCCGGTCGCCGCCGAGGCCTACGTCGACAACAGCCCGCCGCCCCCGCCGCGCGAGGCCGTAGCCCCGGCAGGCATCCGCGACCGGGGCGCGGGCCGCCCCACAAAGCGGGACCGCCGCGAGCTGGAACGGCTTCGCGGGCTGGAGGGCTGACGGCGGCGGGGGTTGACCGTGGCGAGAGCTGGAGCTGGCGGGGGTTGACCCCGGCGAAGGCCGACCCTGGCGGGGTTGACCCCGGCGAAGGCTGAGCGCGGCGGGAGTTGACCCCGACGAAGGCCAGCCCCGGCGAAGGCGACCGCGGCGAAGGCTGGCCTCGGCGCGGGTTGCCCCAGCGAGGGCCGACCTGGCGAAGGCTGGACCCGGCGGAGGTCGACCCCGGTGAAGCTAGACCCCGGCGGAGGTTGGCCGACTCATCGCTCCCGCATGCCCGACTTCACCGCTCCCGCAAGCCCGACCTCACCGCTCCCACATGCCCGAACTCACCGCCCCCGCACCCCCACAGGCACCGCCCGCACCCAAGTACCGTCATCCGTGAGGTACTTGTCGACCTTCAGACCCGCCTCGGCGAGCGCCTCCTCGAACTGCTCCGGGGTGAGCGGGCGGGCCAGGAACGTCTGCGTCCACACGGCGTCCGGGAAGACGTACTCCGCACGGACGCGGTTCACGCCGTCACCGACGGGCTCCGCCGAGACGATCCGGATGGTGCAGCCGCCCGGATCGACGCGTTCCCTCGGCAGGTCGGTGTGGTAGTCGGGCCCTTCCCGCTGGATCAGCACGCAGCCGTCGTCCGTGACATGGCTGCGGCAGACCCGCAGCATCCTGCGCCGCACGGCCACGTCGCCGGCGTGCACGAGGAACGACGCGAGCATCACCACGGGAAACTTCTCGTCGAGGTCGAGCGCCTCGATCGGACTCCGTACCGTACGCACCCCGCCGTCGAGCGCGGCGACCCGCTCCAGCATCTCGGCGGACTCGTCCACGGCCGTCACACGGAAGCCTCGCTCCAGCAGCGGCCGGGTCACGCGGCCCGCGCCGCAGCCCAGTTCGAGGATGTGCGCGCCGGGTGGCGCCGCCCCGGCGACGATCTCGGGCTCGTCCCGCACGGCGAGCCGGGCCGCCGTACAGCTCCACCGCGCAGCCGTCCGGCGTGATCGCGCCGGGCCCCGTCCCTTCGTACCCCTCACGCATCCGCACAGTCATGCCCCGCCAACGAAGCGGGACACGGAGCCGTTCCCTCCGCACCTCGCGGCTCGCCGTCTACAGCGGCAACCAGCCAGGGCCTTCGTACCGGTGTCAGGGCGTCCGGCACGTTGCTTCCGCCCTCTTTATGCTGAAAGGAGGAGATGACCTCACATGCGCACAGGCAGTGAACCGCTGACAGCGCGCAGTCCCCTACGGATGCGTTTCTGGTTCAGCGTATGGGGCCTCGGCTGGGCCGCTTTCGGCACGGCCGCCTTCGCGCTGGCCGGGCGGACCGGGTGGGCGGTGGCGTGCGGGGTGCTGCTGCTCGTGGTCACGGCCGACCTCGCGTGGGTGGTGCGCCGCATGCGTCAGGGCCCGCACTACCAGCCGGGCCGCGACATCCCGCCGTACGATCCGCCGGACATCCCCTAGCCGGCCCGCCCCGCGACCGGCCCGGACCAGGCGGCGGCGTCAGTCCTGCTGCTCGTCGAAGCGGGCCGCCGCCAGGTACTGCGGCTGCGGGTCCAGAGCGGCGGCGAGGCGGAAGTGGCGCCGCGCCTGCTCCGGGCGGGCGGCGCGTTCATAGGTGCGGGCCAGCGCGAAGTGCGCGAACGCGTTGTCCGGTTCGCGCTCCAGGACGATGCTGAACTCCAGCTCCGCGGCGCGCAGTTGCGCGGCGGCGAAGAAGGCGCGGGCGCGCAGCAGCCGGGCCGCGGTGTTCTCGGGGTGGGCCGCGATGACCGTGTCGAGCAGCTTCACCGCGCCCCGCGGGTCCCGCGCGGCGAGGAGCTGCTCCGCCGCCCGGAAGTCGATGACGTGAGTCTCCGGGGTAATTTCGGGCACGCTGGACTCCTTCCCTCACTCCCCTGGATCAACGCCCGCCACGACTGCCCCTATTCCGCCCCGGTGCCGCACCGACGGTCCGCCGAGCGGGACCGACCGCCTGCCCCGGCGGGGGCTAGTCCCGCGTACGCGCCCTGCGCACGAGGTCCGCCCAGACCTCGGCGACCCGCTCCTGGAGCCCTTCCAGAGGGCCGTCGTTGTCGATCACGATGTCGGCGATCTCCAGGCGCTTCTCGCGGGTGGCCTGCGCCGCCATCCGCGCGCGGGCGTCCTCCTCGCTCATGCCGCGCAGCCGCACCAGGCGGTCCAGCTGGGTCTCGGGGCTCGCGTCGACGACGACCACGACGTCGTACAGCGGGGCGAGGCCGTTCTCCGTGAGCAGCGGCACGTCGTGGACGACCACCGCCTCGGCGGGGGCGGAGCGTTCGAGTTCGGCGGAGCGGGCGCCGACCAGCGGGTGCACGATCGCGTTGAGGGCGGCGAGCTTGTCGGCGTCGGCGAAGACCAGCGCGCCGAGCCGCGGGCGGTCCAGCGAACCGTCCGCGGACAGGACCTCCCGCCCGAAGGCCTCGACGACGGCCGCGAGGCCCGCGGTCCCCGGTCCGCCACCACCTCGCGCGCGATCTTGTCGGCGTCGATCAGGACGGCACCGGACGCGACCAGGAGCCGCGAGACCTCACTCTTGCCGGCGCCGATTCCGCCGGTCAGACCAACCTTCAGCATGACGGGCAGCTTAAGGGTCTGCGGGCACGCGTCAGAACCCCCGGTCAGGCGTCGCCCTCCCGCTCGGCCAGAAAGCGCTCGAACTCCCGGCCGATCTCGTCGGCGGAGGGGATGTCGGCCGGCTCGGCCAGCATGTTGCCGCGCTCCTGGGCACCCGCCGCCGCGTCGTACTGGTGCTCAAGTCCCTGGATCAGCGCGACCAGTTCCTCGTCGCCCTCCTGGATCTGCCGGTCGATCTCGGTCTGGGTGCGGTGCGCCTCGGTGCGCAGGCCGTGCGCGACGCCGGGCAGGACCAGGCCGGTGGCGGCGGTGATCGCCTCCAGGACCGTGAGGGCCGCGTCCGGGTAGGCGGAGCGCGCGATGTAGTGCGGGACGTGCGCGGCGACGCCCAGCACGTCGTGGCCCGCCTCCAGGAGGCGGTACTCGACGAGGGACGCGGCGCTGCCGGGCACCTGCGCCTCCTCGAAGGGGCTGCGGTGGCCGGGGACCAGGTCGGTGCGGTTGCCGTGCGGGGTGAGGCCCACGGGCCGGGTGTGCGGCACGCCCATGGGGATGCCGTGGAAGTTCACCGACAGGCGTACGCCGAGGCGCTCGACGATCTGCTGGACGGCGACGGCGAAGCGCTCCCACTCGACGTCCGGCTCGGGTCCGGAGAGCAGCAGGAAGGGCGCGCCCGTGGCGTCCTGCACGAGACGGACGCCGAGCGTCGGCACCTCGTAGTCCGTCCAGCGGTCGCGGCGGAAGGTGAGCAGCGGGCGGCGGGCGCGGTAGTCGACGAGCCGGTCGTGGTCGAATCTCGCCACCACCTGCCCGGGGAGGCTGTCCGTGAGCCGCTCGACGATCTGGTCGCCGGTTTCACCCGCGTCGATGTATCCGTCGAAGTGGTAGAGCATGACCAGTCCGGCCGACTCCTGGGCGAGCGCCATGTCGACGACGGCGAGGCCCTTCGGCTCCCATGCGTACAAACCCTGCGGATCAAGCACTGTGACCGCTCCTCCTCGTGTTCGTAACGGAGAACGCACGCAGGGCCACGGACATTCCCGCCACCACCGGCTTGCCGGCGGACCTTGACGGAGCACCTTGACGCGGACATGCCCCGCCTCTACGTTCGCACCGTTCACGTGGACACCCCCTGTTCACGTACAAGAACACCCGCTGTACGAGACACCCCCCTCCCCCCCCCTCCCGACGGGAAGGCCACCCCCCATGCGCACCCGACGACCCCTGCTGACCCGCCCGCTCACGGCGCGACCGCCTCCGCGACCCTGGCCGCGGCCGTCTCCGCCGCCTCCGCCGCACCCGGGGCCGCCGCGGCGCCCGCGCGAACCATCGAGGTCTCCACCGCCGCCCAGCTCAAGGCGGCGCTGAACGACTCCTCGCCCGGCGACACGATCCACCTCGCCGACGGGACGTACACGGGCAACTTCAAGACCTCCGTGGCGGCGAGCGCCGGTGCCCGCATCACGCTGACCGGCTCCGCGAAGGCGGTGCTCACGGCCGGCGGCGGCTACGGCCTGCACCTGAACGGCGCCGCGTACTGGACCGTGAAGGGCATCACTGTGACCGGCGGCCAGAAGGGCATCATGATCGACTCCGCGCGGGGCGTCGTCGTGGACGCGGTCACGGTGCACGGCCTCGACATGGAGGGCGTGCACTTCCGCACGTCGAGCCGCGACGGCGTGATCAAGAACTCGCGGATATACGACACCGGGAACGACGGCCGCGGCATGGGTGAGGGCGTGTACGTCGGCACCGCCAACACGCTCTCCGACAAGAGCGACAACGTCCAGATCCTCGGGAACACGATCGGTCCGGACGTGGGCGGCGAGGCGGTCGACCTGAAGGAGGGCACCACGGGCGGCAGGGTCGCGGGCAACACGTTCGACGGCAGGGGGATGACCGGCAACCACTACGACGACTCGTGGGTCGATGTGAAGGGCAACAACTACGTCATCGAGAACAACACCGGCAAGAACACCCTGAACAACGGCTACGAGACCCACACCCAGCAGTCCGGCTGGGGCTGCGGCACAGTCTTCCGCGGCAACAGGTCCACCCTGACGGGCGCGACGGGCGACAAGCGGCTCGCCGTCGACGTGACCAACTACAGCGGCAGCTGCAAGACGACGGTGTACGCGAGCAACACGGTGACGGGAGGCCGGGGCCTGACCAACATCCCCGTCACCCCGTAAGCCCGCCATGGGGGCGCGCCCTGAAAAGGCCCGCCCCGGCAGCCAGGACGCACTGCGGGCCCGCACCCCCGAAGGGATGCGGCCGCAGTGTGGTTCAGCTACAACCGCCTAGAGGCGAGCGTCAGCTCTGGCCACCGGCATCTTCTCGCGCAGCTCGGCGAGCGCCTCGTCCGAAGCCAGGGCGCCGGAGTTGTCGTCCGACTCCGAGGAGTACGAACCGCCGCCGCCACCGGACGCGGCCGGAGCGGCGCCGGCCGGAGCCGCCGCACCCTCGGCCTCGGCCTGGGCGTCGGCCTCGCGGGACTTGATGACCTGGGCCTGGTGCTGCTCGAAGCGCTGCTGCGCCTCGGCGTACTGGGTCTCCCAGGCCTCGCGCTGGGTCTCGTAGCCCTCGAGCCAGTCGTTGGTCTCGGGGTCGAAGCCCTCGGGGTAGATGTAGTTGCCCTGGTCGTCGTAGGACGCGGCCATGCCGTACAGGGTCGGGTCGAACTCGACGGCCGACGGGTCGGCGCCGAAGGACTCGTTGGCCTGCTTCAGGGACAGCGAGATCCGGCGACGCTCGAGGTCGATGTCGATGACCTTGACGAAGATCTCGTCGTTGACCTGGACGACCTGCTCCGGGATCTCCACGTGGCGCTCGGCCAGCTCGGAGATGTGGACCAGGCCCTCGATGCCCTCGTCGACGCGCACGAACGCACCGAACGGAACGAGCTTGGTGACCTTACCGGGAACGACCTGCCCGATCTGGTGCGTGCGGGCGAACTGCTGCCACGGGTCTTCCTGCGTCGCCTTGAGCGACAGGGAGACACGCTCGCGGTCCATGTCCACGTCGAGAACCTCGACGGTGACTTCCTGGCCGACCTCGACAACCTCGGAGGGGTGGTCGATGTGCTTCCAGGACAGCTCGGACACGTGGACGAGACCGTCGACGCCGCCGAGGTCCACGAACGCACCGAAGTTGACGATCGAGGAAACGACGCCGGAGCGGACCTGGCCCTTCTGCAGGGTCGTGAGGAACGTCTGGCGGACCTCGCTCTGGGTCTGCTCGAGCCAGGCACGGCGGGACAGGACCACGTTGTTGCGGTTCTTGTCCAGCTCGATGATCTTGGCCTCGAGCTCCTTGCCCACGTAGGGCTGGAGGTCGCGGACGCGACGCATCTCGACGAGGGAGGCCGGCAGGAAGCCACGGAGGCCGATGTCGAGGATGAGACCACCCTTGACGACCTCGATGACGGTACCGGTGACGATGCCGTCTTCTTCCTTGATCTTCTCGATCGTGCCCCAGGCACGCTCGTACTGAGCGCGCTTCTTGGACAGGATCAGACGGCCTTCCTTGTCCTCCTTCTGGAGAACCAGGGCCTCGATCTCGTCGCCGACCTTGACGACCTCGTTCGGGTCGACGTCGTGCTTGATCGAGAGCTCGCGGCTCGGGATGACGCCTTCGGTCTTGTAACCGATGTCGAGCAGGACCTCGTCCCGGTCGACCTTCACGATGACGCCGTCGACGATGTCGCCGTCGTTGAAATACTTGATCGTCTCGTCGATCGCGGCGAGGAAGGCTTCCTCGTTACCGATGTCGTTGACCGCTACCTGCGGGGTGGTGGCGGTGGTCTCGGTGCTGCTCGTCATGTGGGTTAGGGCTCCGGTACGGACATTGAAGTCGTAGGTACTGCAACGCCGGGAGCCGATTTCGCTCTGCAGAAGCCGGACAGCCTAGGAGGCGCGCTTCCGGCAAGGGAAGGCGTCTCGACAACCGAGGGGACATACAACAGACGCGAGCGCAGCCTGCTATGTCTGAGGAGCGCAGGCTCGCAGCGCAACTTGTAGCATACGGGGGCAGCCGGACAGGGTCAATGCGCGAAGGCGCACACCCGGGGCGGAACGCCGCATACCCGGCACAAAACCTGTCGTCTGAGGCCACACGGGCCGCACCGCGCCCCGCCTCGACGAGTTCGACGGAAGATTACGACGATGGAGCCGATCATCCAAGAGTCCGGACTGCCCGAGCCCGAGGCCACCCGCCGTGCCGCGAACGTCACGGAGAGCAGCCGCGCCAACCGTGGCTGGTGGGACAGGAACGCCGACGACTACCAGGTCGAGCACGGCACGTTCCTGGGGGACGACCGTTTCGTGTGGGGTCCCGAAGGGCTCGACGAGGTGGAGGCGGAACTGCTCGGTCCGCCCGAGAGCCTCAAGGGCAAGGACATCCTGGAGATCGGCGCCGGCACCGGCCCAGCTGCTCGCGCTGGCTGCTGCAGGGCGCGCGCCCCGTGGCCCTCGACCTCTCCCACCGCCAGCCTCCAGCACGCGCTGCGCATCGGCGGGGACGTTCCTCTGGTGCAGGCCGACGCGGGGGTCCTGCCCTTCAAGGACGGCTCCTTCGACCTCGCCTGCTCCGCCTACGGAGCGCTGCCCTTCGTCGCCGACCCGGTGCTGGTCCTCAAGGAGGTGCACCGCGTGTTGCGCCCCGGCGGCCGCTTCGTGTTCTCCGCGACGCACCCGATCCGCTGGGCCTTCCCCGACGAGCCGGGCCCGGAAGGACTCTCCGTGGCGGCGTCCTACTTCGACCGCACTCCCTACGTGGAGCAGGACGAGCAGGGGAACGCCGTCTACGTGGAGCACCACCGGACGATCGGCGACCGGGTGCGCGACATCGTGGCGGGCGGCTTCCGCCTCGTCGACATCGTGGAGCCGGAGTGGCCCGCCTGGAACACCCAGGAGTGGGGCGGCTGGTCCCCGCTGCGCGGAAACCTGATCCCGGGGACGGCCATCTACGTATGCGTACGAGACTGAGCGTGTGATCCGTGACCTCGCCGCCCTGAACCTGCCCGTACGCGCCGCGCTGCCCGGCCTCTCCGCCGCCCTGGAGGGGCCGGCAGCGAGGTGCTGTGCGCGCCGCCCGGCACGGGCAAGACGACGCTGGTGCCCCTGGCGCTCGCGGGCCTGATCGAGGCGCCGGGCGCCCTCGCGGGCGTACGTCGTGTCGTCGTCGCCGAGCCGCGGCGCATCGCCGCGCGGGCCGCCGCGCGGCGGATGGCCTGGCTGCTCGGCGAGAAGGTGAGCGAGAGCGTCGGCTACACCGTGCGCGGGGAGCGCGTCGTGGGTCCACGCGCGCGCGTGGAGGTCGTCACGACGGGCGTGCTGCTCCAGCGTCTGCAACGCGACCAGGAGCTGGCCGGTGTGGATGTCGTCGTCATCGACGAGTGCCACCGCGGCATCTGGACGCGGACACCGTGGCGGCCTTCCTGGTGGACGTGCGGGCGGCGCTGCGGCCCGAGCTGCGGCTGGTGGCCGCGTCCGCGACGACCGACGCGCAGGGGTGGGCGCGCATCCTCGGGGGCGCGCCGGTGGTGGAGGCCCAAGGGATCGCGCACCCGGTGGAGGTGGTGTGGGCGGCGCCCGCGCGGCCGGTGCGGCCGACCGCACGGGATGCGCGTCGATCCGGCGCTGCTCACGCACGTGGCGTCGGTGGTGCGGCGGGCCCTGGCCGAGCGGGACGGTGACGTCCTGTGTTTCCTGCCGGGCGTCGGTGAGATCGCGCGCGTGGCCGGGCAGCTGGGCGGCCTCGGGGACGTGGAGGTGGTGCAGGTCCATGGGCGGGCTCCGGCGGACGTGCAGGACGTGGTGCTCGCGGGGTCGCCGGGGCGGCGGGTCGTGCTGGCCACGTCGGTGGCCGAGTCGTCGCTGACGGTGCCGGGTGTGCGGGTGGTCGTGGACTCGGGGCTGGCGCGCGAGCCGCGGGTCGACCACGCGCGCGGGCTGAGCGCGCTGGGCGACGGGTGCGGGCCTCGCAGGCGGCGGGACGGCAGCGGGCGGGGCGGGCCGGGGCGTGAGGCGCCGGGGGCCGTGTACCGGTGCTGGGCCGAGGCCGAGGACGCGCATCTGCCGCTCTTTCCCGCGCCGGAGATCAAGGTGGCGGACCTCGCCGCGTTCGCCCTGCAGACGGCCTGCTGGGGCGATCCGGACGCCTCCGGGCTCGCGCTGCTCGATCCGCCGCCGGGCGGCGCGATGGCGGCGGCGCGGGAGGTCCTGGCGGCGGTGGGGGCGGTCGACGCGGCGGGGCGGGTGACGGAGCGGGGCACGCGCATGGCGCGGGTGGGCCTGCATCCGCGCCTGGCCCGCGCCCTGTTGGACGCGGCGCGCTCGTCGGCTCCCGGCGGGCCGCGGAGGTGGTGGCGCTGCTGAGCGAGGAGCCGCCGCGGGAGTACGGCGACGACCTCGCCGCGGCCTGGCGGTCCGCTCGGCGGGGCCAGGACGGCTACGCGACGCGCTGGCGTACGGAGGCGCGGCGCCTGACCTCTGCGGGGGTCAAGGACCACGCGGCGGCGCCCGGCTCCGAGGGTGAGGAGCGGGTCACCGGGGTGGTCGCCGCCCTGGCGTTTCCCGAGCGCGTGGCCCGGGCGGTCGGCGGCGGAACGTACCTGATGGCCAACGGCACCCGCGCCGAGATGCGCCCGGCTCCGCGCTGCTCCGAGTGGATCGCCGTGGCCGTGGCCGACCGCCCGGTGGGCGCCGGGCACGCGCGCGTACTGCTCGGTGCGCAGATCGACGAGGACGCGGCACGCCGCGCCGCCGCGCCGCTGTGCTCCGAGCGGGACGAAGTGGCGTGGTCCGGCGGGGACCTGGTGGCGCGGCACGTCGAGCGCCTCGGGGCCGTCGAGCTGGCGGTGCGCCCCTTGAAGGACCCCGACCCCTCTCTCGTACGGGAAGCGCTGCTGGCCGGGTTGCGGGAGGAGGGGACCGGGCTGCTGAAGTGGTCGCGGGGGGCGCGGGAGCTGCGGGAGCGGCTCGCCTTCCTGCGCCGGCATCTGGGGGCGCCGTGGCCCGACGTGTCGGAAAGCGCCCTCCACGCGCGCGTGGACGAGTGGTTGGAGACCGAGCTGTCCAAGGCGCGGCGCCGGGCGGACCTCGGCCGCATCGACGCGGGGCAGGCGCTGGGGCGGCTGCTGCCGTGGGCCACGGGTGAGGCCGTGCGCCTGGACGAGCTGGCTCCGGAGCGGCTGGAGGTGCCGAGCGGGTCCAGGATTCGGATCGACTACTCCGACCCGGGGCAGCCCGTCCTCGCGGTGAAGCTCCAGGAGATGTTCGGGCTGGCGGAGACTCCCCGGATCGCCGCCAGGAAGGTGCCCGTGGTCGTCCATCTGCTGTCGCCCGCGGGGCGTCCCGCTGCCGTGACGGCCGATCTCGCCTCGTTCTGGCGGGAGGGCTACCGCGCGGTGCGGGCGGAGCTGCGCGGCCGGTATCCGAAGCATCCGTGGCCGCAGGACCCGGCGGCGGCCGAGCCGACCCGGTTCACCAAGGCGCGTCAGGCCCGGGAGGGCGGGGGCGCCTAGGCGGTGACGGGTTCCGGTTCGGGGCCGGTCGTGGCCGTGGGCCCGGGGCCGTTCGGCCTGCGTCCGCGGGCCTCCAGCCAGAGGGAGAGGGCGAGCAGGAGCAGGCCGAGGCCGAGGAAGCCCCAGGGGAGGTAGGAGGTCAGCAGGAGCACCAGGACGCGCTGGGAGGTGACCAGGTCGACGGTGCTCTCGATGTAGTCCTCGCGCATCTTCACGTGCCCGGCGAAGACGGTGACCTTGTCGCGGCCGCCGAGGAGTGTGCCGCCGCGCAGTTCGTTCCGCTGGATCTCCTCGCCGTAGACGGGGGCGCCGGTGGTCGGCTCGACCCAGAACTTGCGGACGGTGGTGTACCAGCGGGTGGTGCCGGTCTTGGCGAGGGACTTCGGGGTGATGCCCTTGACCGGCATCGTCTTGGGGAAGGGGACCTTGGTCCAGGGGATGGTCTGTTCGAAGTAGTAGACGTGTACGCCGCGGAAGGTCCGGGTGCCCTTGTAGTGGATGGGCCTGGTGACGCGGGCCTGCGCGTCGAAGTACTCGTAGTCCCGCTTCTCCGTCAGGAAGGGCCACTTGAACTCGATGCCCTGGCGCCTGACCGGGTCCCCGTCGACCGACTCCCCGGTGGCGTGCACCGGTTCCTGGCTGTGAGCGTCGAAGATGTAGCGCTCGGGGACCTTGGAGACCATCTTGCCGTCGGAGTCCTGGACGTAGGAGAGGGCGTCCCAGACGACGACGTCGCGGTCAGCGCTCTTCTCGATCTCCTCCGAGGCCTCCACGTTGCCCTTGAGGGTCTGCACGATGGTGACTTTGTCGACTTTCTCGGCCTTCATCGTGCCGTAGTCGATGAGGGTGGGGTTCTTTGCCTCCAGGACGGTTTCCTGGTACTGGCCGGGCGGGATCTTCGCGAGGCGCGGGAAGGCGTACCAGCGTGTGAGCGGGGACATGGCCGTGCAGAACACGGCCAGGGCGAGCAGGACGAGGCTGGCCTTGCGGCGCATCGCGGCGACCCTCCCTACGTCTACGGGTGTGCGGGACAGTGCGGCTGCTACGGATGCTCGGGGACCGTGGTGAGCAGGGGTTCGGGGGACGTCTCGCCGGGCGGGGCGCCGATCGCAGTGATCGCCAGGACCAGGGCGAGCGCGACGGCGAGACCGGTGGCGGCGGCGATGAGGGCACGCATGCGGGGCCTCCCGGGTCGCCTCGGCCTGAGCTGATAGGGCGTCAGATCGGGCACCGTAGCAACGCGGGGGCGAGATGAGAACACGTCGCGCGACACATCGGTCGCACGACCCCGTCGCACGACACAGGACCGCCCCGCGCCGTCGTCGGCTGC
>RBWT01000134.1 GCA_004010275.1 Streptomyces huasconensis | reverse complement strand
TGGGTTTCCGCTTCGAAAAGAGCTGACCCACACGTTTGGCGCCCCCGTAAGGGGCGCGGGGGAACTGCGCGACCAGCCACCACGCACCCGCACCCGGCATACGACCCGCAACCCCCGAGCTCTCACCCGCCCCCAGCCAAAAGCATCCGCTGAAGCTCCCGCGCAGCCCGCGGCGGAGCCACATCACTGCGGTGCGCCAGCGCGATCGTCGATGCAGACTCGGCTGCGAAAGCCGCGTCACCCGCAGATCCGACCCCGACCGCTCCGCCACCATGCGCGGCACGACCGCCACCCCGAGCCCCGCCCGTACGAACCCCAGCACCGCGTCCATCTCGCCGCCCTCCACCGCGAACTCCGGTTCGAACCCCGCGGCGCGGCACGCGGCGACGGTGAGTTCCCGCAGGTCGTATCCGTGCCGGAACATCACCAGGCGCTCGCCCTGGAGGTCGGCGATCCGCACGGAGTCACCGAGCCGGCGCCGCGCCCGCGGGGACGACACCACCACCAGGTCCTCCCGCAGCAGCTCCACCGTGGTCAGCGCGGGCGACGGACTCGGCAGCGGCAGCACCACCAGGGCCAGGTCCAGCGCCCCGCGCGCCAGTTCGCGCACGAGATCGTGGGAGCCGCTCTCCTCGACGAGCAGCGCGATGCCCGGATGCCGGTCGTGGAAGGCGCGCAGGACCTCGGGGAGCAGCCCCGTGCACACGCTCGCGTCGCCGCCGAGCCGGATGCGGCCCCGGCGCAGCTGCGCCAGCTCCTGCACCTCGATCCGCGCGGTGTCCGCGTCCGCGAGGATGCGGCGGGCCAGCGGCAGCAGCGCCTCGCCCGCGTCGGTCAGCGTGATATTGCCGCGGGCCCGGCTGAACAGCTCGGCGCCCAGCTCCTTCTCCAGGCCCCGGACCTGCTGGGACAGGGACGGCTGGGAGACGTGGACCGACTCCGCCGCCCGCGTGAAGTGCCGGGTCTCGGCGACCGCGACGAAGTAGAGGAGCTGCTGGAACTGCATGCAGGCACCCTACGCCGCATGATAGGCCCAGGCTATCGAGATGAGCCGAACCATCTCTTGGACCGATCGGGCCTTCGGCCGTAGCGTCGCTGACATGGCTCTGGCAACGCGGACGGACAAACGGCCGTCCATGACCCGCACGCTCTGGGACTCGACCATCGGCAAGAAGACCGTGATGGCGGTCAGCGGTCTGATCATGCTGCTCTACCTGTTCGCGCACATGTTCGCGAACCTCAAGATCTTCTTCGGCCCGGCGAGATCAACGCGTACGCCCGCTGGCTCCGCACGCTCGGTGAGCCCTTCATGCACTACGAGTGGACGCTCTGGCTGGTGCGCGTGGTGCTGGTCGCCGCGGTCGTCGCGCACGCCACCGCCGCCTACCAGCTGAGCCGCCGCGACCTCAGGGCACGCCCCACCAAGTACGTGCACAAGAGGGCACAGGCGAGCTTCGCCACCCGCACCATGCGCTGGGGCGGCATCATCCTCGCGCTGTTCATCGTCTGGCACATCCTCGACCTGACGACCGGCACCGTGCACCCCGGCGGTTACGAACACCTGCGTCCGTACCAGAACGTCATCGACACCTTCTCGACCTGGTACGGCAACGTCATCTACATCGTCGCCGTGGTCGCCGTCGGCTTCCACGTGCGGCACGGCCTGTGGAGCGCCGCGCAGACACTGGGCGTCGGCACCGCCGCCCGCGACCGCGTCCTCAAGCCCATCGCCAACGGCCTCGCCCTGGTGCTGACCGTCGGCTTCGTCTCCGTACCCGTGGCCGTCATGACCGGACTGGTGAGCTGAACCATGAATCACTCCAGTGAGTACGCCGCCTACGCGACCGGCGAGCCGCTCGTCGACACCAAGGCCCCCAGCGGCCCCATCGCCGACCGCTGGGACACCCGCCGCTTCCAGGCGAAGCTGGTCAACCCCGCCAACCGCCGCAAGCACACCGTGATCGTCGTCGGCACCGGCCTGGCCGGCGGCTCAGCCGGAGCCACCCTCGCCGAACAGGGCTACCACGTCGTCCAGTTCTGCTATCAGGACTCGCCGCGCCGTGCCCACTCCATCGCCGCGCAGGGCGGCATCAACGCCGCGAAGAACTACCGCAACGACGGCGACTCGGTCCACCGCCTCTTCTACGACACCGTCAAGGGCGGCGACTTCCGCGCCCGCGAGTCCAACGTGCACCGCCTCGCGCAGATCTCCGTGGAGATCATCGACCAGTGCGTGGCGCAAGGCGTGCCGTTCGCCCGCGAGTACGGCGGACTGCTCGACACCCGCTCCTTCGGCGGCGTCCAGGTGTCCCGGACGTTCTACGCGCGCGGCCAGACCGGCCAGCAACTGCTCCTCGGCGCCTACCAGGCGCTGAGCAGGCAGATCGCCGCCGGGAACGTGGAGATGCACCCGCGCACCGAGATGCTGGACGTCATCGTCGTCGACGGACGGGCCCGCGGCATCGTCGCCCGCGACCTGATCACCGGCAGGATCGACACGTATTTCGCGGACGCCGTGGTCCTCGCCTCCGGCGGCTACGGCAACGTCTTCTACCTGTCGACGAACGCCATGAACTCCAACGCCACGGCCGTCTGGCGGGCCCACCGGCGCGGCGCCTACTTCGCCAACCCCTGCTTCACGCAGATCCACCCCACCTGCATCCCGCGCACCGGCGACCACCAGTCCAAGCTCACCCTGATGAGCGAGTCGCTGCGCAACGACGGCCGCATCTGGGTGCCCAAGGCCAAGGGCGACACCCGCCCGGCCAACGAGATCCGCGAGGACGAGCGCGACTACTACCTGGAGCGCATCTACCCCTCCTTCGGCAACCTCGTGCCCCGTGACATCGCCTCCCGCGCCGCCAAGAACGTGTGCGACGAGGGCAGGGGGGTCGGCCCCGGCGGCCAGGGCGTCTACCTCGACTTCGCCGACGCCATCCGGCGCATGGGCAAGAAGAAGGTCGAGGAGAAGTACGGCAACCTCTTCGACATGTACGAGCGGATCACCGCCGAGAACCCGTACGAGGTGCCGATGCGGATCTACCCCGCCGTGCACTACACGATGGGCGGCCTCTGGGTCGACTACGACCTCCAGACCACCGTCCCCGGCCTCTTCGCGATCGGCGAGGCCAACTTCTCCGACCACGGCGCGAACCGGCTCGGCGCGAGCGCGCTCATGCAGGGCCTCGCCGACGGCTACTTCGTCCTGCCCGCCACCATCAACGACTACCTCGCGCGCAACCCGCACAAGGACGAGATCGACGCCGAACACCCCGTCGTACAGGAGGCGTTGGCGGAGACCGAGGACCGGCTGAACCTCCTGCTCGCCATCGACGGCGACCGCACCCCCGACTCCTTCCACCGCGAACTCGGCGAAGTCATGTGGGAGTTCTGCGGCATGGCGCGTACGGAGAGCGGCCTGCGCAAGGCCCTGGAGCGCATCCCGCAGATCCGCGAGGAGTTCTGGCGCCGCATCAAGGTCCCCGGCACCGGCGAGGAGTTCAACCAGTCCCTGGAGAAGGCCAACCGCATCGTCGACTACCTGGAGCTGGCCGAGCTGATGTGCCTCGACGCCCTGCACCGCGCCGAGTCCTGCGGCGGCCACTTCCGCGAGGAGTCCCAGACCCCGGACGGCGAGGCCGCCCGCCGCGACGAGGAGTTCTCCTACGCCGCCGCCTGGGAGTTCACCGCCACCGGCGAAGCCCCCGTCCTGCACAAGGAAGACCTCGTCTTCGAGTACGTCCACCCCACCCAGCGGAGCTACGCATGAAGCTCACCCTGCGCGTCTGGCGCCAGAAGAACGCCGACGCCGACGGCACGATGTCCACGTACGAGGTGGACAACATCTCCTCGGACATGTCCTTCCTGGAGATGCTCGACACCCTCAACGAAGAACTCATCGTCAAGGGCGAGGACCCCGTCGCCTTCGACCACGACTGCCGCGAAGGCATCTGCGGCGCCTGCTCGCTCGTCATCAACGGCGACGCGCACGGCCCCGAGCGCACCACCACCTGCCAGCTCCACATGCGGTCCTTCGAGGACGGCGACACCATCGACATCGAGCCGTGGCGCGCCGCCGCCTTCCCGGTCGTCAAGGACCTCGTGGTGGACCGCTCGGCCTTCGACCGGATCATCCAGTCCGGCGGCTACATCAGCGCCCCCACCGGCTCCGCGCCCGACGCGCACGCCACTCCCGTCCCCAAGCCGGACGCCGACTCCGCCTTCGAACACGCCGAGTGCATCGGCTGCGGGGCCTGCGTGGCCGCCTGCCCCAACGGCTCGGCGATGCTGTTCACCTCGGCCAAGGTCAACCACCTGAACGTCCTGCCGCAGGGCGCGCCCGAGCGCGAGACCCGCGTCCTGGACATGGTGGCGCAGATGGACGAGGAGGGCTTCGGCGGCTGCACGCTGACCGGCGAGTGCGCGACCGCCTGCCCGAAGGGCATCCCGCTGCCGTCCATCGCGGCGATGAACAAGGAGTGGCTGCGGGCCACCCGAAAGGTCAGCCGGTAGTTACGGCGTGGGTCCAGCGTTGATTGCCGCCGTTCGAGCAGGTGTAGAGCTGGACGGGGGTGCCGTTGGCGGTACCGCCTGCGACGGCATCGAGACAGAGACCCGACTGGACGCCGACGATGGACCCGTCGGAGGTGAGGCGCCATTTCTGGTTGTCGCCACCCCAGCAGCTGTAGATCTGGACCCTGGCGCCGTTGCCGGTGCCGGCGGCGTCCAGGCACTTGCCGCCGTGCACCCTGAGCTCGCCCGCGGCGGTGCGCTCCCACCGCTGGTTGGCGCTGCTGTGGCAGTCCCACAGCTGGAGCTGGGTGCCGTCTGCGGTGCTGGAGCCGGGCACATCCAGGCAGCGGCCCGAAGCGACGCCCTTGACCTGGCCGGATGTCGAGGGGGGCGTGGGGGAGCCGCCGTTGAGCGCGTTGAGGACGGCGGTGTAGGCGGGCTTCTTGCTGCCGTCACCGTTGAACAGCAGCGGTGTGTGCTCGGGACGCCAGGAGTCGGTGTCGCGGACACCCCAGACGGTGATGCCGAGGCAGCGTGAGACGGCCAGGCAGTCGTTGGTCACGTTGGCGTAGGTCGTGGCCGGGGCGCCCTGGACGTCGAGTTCGGTGATGGCCACATCGACGCCGAGAGCGGCGAAGTTCCGCAAAGTGGTGCGGAAGTTGCTGTTGTAGGGACTGTCGTTGTTGAAGTGCGCCTGGAAACCGACGCAGTCGATCGGCACGCCGCGCTGCTTGAAGTCGCGCACCATGGCATACATGGCCTGGGTCTTGGCCCAGGTCCAGTTCTCGACGTTGTAGTCGTTGTAGCAGAGCTTGGCGGCCGGGTCGGCGGCGCGTGCGGTGCGGAAGGCGACCTCGATCCAGTCGTTGCCGGTGCGCTGCAGGTTGGAGTCGCGCCGGGCTCCCGAACTGCCGTCGGCGAACGCTTCGTTCACGACGTCCCACTGGGCGATCTTGCCCTTGTAGTGGGTCATCACGCCCTTGATGTGGTCGATCATCGCCTGGCGCAGTGGGCCGCCGCTGAGGCTCTGCATCCAGCCGGGCTGCTGGGAGTGCCAGGCCAGGGTGTGACCGCGCACCTGCTTGCCGTTCCGCACCGCCCAGTTGAGGACGCGGTCACCGGCGGCGAAGTCGAACTGGCCCCGCCGGGGTTCGGTGGCGTCGATCTTCATCTCGTTCTCGGCCGTCACCGAGTTGAACTCGCGGTTCGCGATCGCCGAGTACGTCGAGTCACCCAGCCTGCCCGAGGCGATGGCGGTGCCAAAATACCGACCGCTTTGCGCCGCCGCGGCTGCGAGCGTGCTCTCGGCGGCGTGTGCGGGCGGCGGCGCGACCAGTGTGGCGGCCGCGCCGAGGACGCCGACGACCAGCGTCAACAGCAGTCCGCGGGCCTTACGACGGATATCGGGTCCGGGAAGTGCGTACAAGCTCATGACCATGCCTCCAAGGCAGACATCACGCGCACAGATGGTTCAGGGCTGACATGGTTCGAAATACCGAACCTTGGCCGATCCTCAGGTCGGGATGATTGAGGTATCGACGGTGCCCGTCAATACCTTCACCGAAGAAGCTTCCGTTTCCCGCCCGAAACTTGCCGGAAACCCGGTGATCGGAGGCCGAATCCACGGTGCAGCGTCGCCAGCTGCCGTCGAGCGGGGTCGGGGTAGCCCTGGAGTGCGCGTTGTTAAGGGCGGATGGAGCGAAGGGCTTGACCGGAAGGCCTCGCCTTCCTAGCTTGGGGACTCGCAGCATCCGGAATTCTTCTGAAAAGTTTCGGACTCTCTTCCACCCCCGGCCGCCCCGAACCACGCGCAAGGCGTTGACGGGGCGTCAAGGCACTGCCTGGCTCGTCGAGCGGACCCCGTGCGGGCACTCCCCGGACTCACTGCCCGCACTCCCACACATCTCTGTCAGGAAACCGAGGTACCGTCATGCGCCGCAGATTCCGCACCCTGGCGGCAGCGCTCGCCGCTCTGCCCCTCGTGTTGACCGTCGCACCGTCCGCCCACGCGGCCGACCCGACGACCATGACCAACGGGTTCTACATGGACCCCGACTCCAGCGCCAGGAGATGGGCCGCCGCCCATCCCGGCGACGGCAGGGCGCCCGCCATCAACACGGCCATCGCCCAGACCCCGATGGCCCGCTGGTTCGGCGCCTGGAGCGGCACGATCGGCACCGCCACAGGTGCCTATGCGGGGGCGGCGGACCGCTCGGACAAGCTGCCGATCCTCGTCGCGTACAACATCTACAACCGTGACTATTGCGGTGGGCACTCCTCGGGCGGTGCCGCTTCGCCGAGCGCCTACGCGAGCTGGATCGCGCAGTTCGCAGGCGGGATCGCCGACCGCCCCGCCGTCGTCATCCTCGAACCGGACTCCCTCGGGGACTACGGCTGCATGACCCAGGCCCAGATCGACGAACGCGAGGGCATGATCACCGGCGCCCTCGCCGAGTTCAGCCGCCAGGCCCCCCACACCTGGGTCTACCTCGACGCGGGCAACCCGGGCTGGGAGACCCCGGCCACCATGGCCCGGCGCCTCCACGAAGCCGGCCTCCGACAGGCCCACGGCTTCTCGCTCAACATCTCGAACTACTTCACCACGGCCGAGAACACCGCTTACGGCAACGCTCTCAACAGGGAGCTGGGCGCCCGCTACGGCTACACCAAGCCGTTCGTCGTGGACACCAGCCGCAACGGCAACGGTTCCAACGGCCAGTGGTGCAACCCCGCGGGCCGCCGGATCGGCACCCCCACCCGGATGGGCGGAGGCGCCGAGATGCTCCTGTGGATCAAGACACCGGGCGAGTCCGACGGCAACTGCGGTGTC
The DNA here is from genome assembly GCA_004010275.1 of Streptomyces huasconensis. Lineage (GTDB taxonomy): Bacteria > Actinomycetota > Actinomycetes > Streptomycetales > Streptomycetaceae > Streptomyces > Streptomyces huasconensis. The sequence goes on along the minus strand of RBWT01000134.1, from coordinate 14,165 downwards.
GGATCGGGTTCCTCGGCCGGACAGTTCCTCCCCGAGGTCGCCTACAAGATGATCTACGGCTACTGATCCAGGGCCGGCTACGACGTGGCCGCCGCTCGGCTACGGCGCAGGGAGGACGTGCGATGTGCCTTGCGCCTGGCCGACCGGCCGGCCCAGTGGTGCGCCCGGCACGCCGTCGTGCTCCACACGTATCTCGCACCGCATCCGCCGCCCATGCCCCACCTCCCGCGCCGTCCCCGTCAGGGTGAGCGGCACCGTGTGGTGGACGCGTTCGCTGGAGGCGGCGACGCGTAGTTCGAGGGCTCCGGGTTCGACGACTCGACGGCCGTCCGCACCCGTGTACGCGGCGAGGTCGGCGGGGAACGTCGCGTGCACCTCGGCCCAGGCGCCGGCCTCCAGCGGGACGCGGGCGTAGCCGACGAGCCTGACCTCGGGAAGGGCGACGGTGCCGACCGGGTGGTGGAGGTAGAGCTGGACGACCTCGGTGCCCGGCCGCTCACCGGTGTTGCGTACGGTCATACGGAACGAAGTGTCGCCCTCGGTGGTGAACTCCGGTGCGGCACATTGCGGTTGGCCCCAGTCGAACGAGGTGTAGGAAAGGCCGTGCCCGAACGGATACAGAGGCGTCGGGTCCACGGTGCTGGGGAAGCCGTGCCGACCGAGTGGCGGGGCCAGGTACGGGGCGGGCTGACCGCCGGGGCTGCGCGGCACGGCGACGGGGAGCCGCCCGGACGGCTCGACCCGCCCGGACAGGACACCCGCGACCGCGCCGCCGCCCTCCTGGCCGGGGAAGAACGCCTCGACGACGGCAGCGGCCCGGCCGGCCCAACGGCCGAGCGCGTAGGGGCGGCGCCCAGGACGACGATGACGACCGGCGCGCCGCAGGCCATCGCCTCGTCGAGTACGCCGGCCTGTCCGTACGGCAGCCGGAGGTCTTCCGCGTCGCATCCCTCGCCAGACGAACCCCGGCCGAACAGGCCCGAGCGGTCCCCGACCACGGCCAGACACACATCGGCTCCCGCCGGGTCCTCGACGAACACGGCAGCCGGAAACTCGGCGTGCAGCGCCTGCGCGAGCGTCGGCACGTCGACCCCGATCGGCAGGTCGGGATGGTGGACGCCGACGTGCCGGGGAAACGTGTAGCAGCCGAGCATGGCGGCCTGCTCGTGGGCGAGTGGACCGAGGAGCGCGATGCGCAGCCCGTCGTCGAGCGGCAGCACCCCGGAGTCGTTGGCGAGCAGTACGACCGACTCCTCGGCCACCACACGTGCCAGTTCCCGCATGTGCGGGGGGTTCAGCTGGACGTGAGTACCGCTGGTGGCGGGTTCCCAGTCCGGATCGAGCAGCCCCAGTTCGCATTTCTGGGCCAGGACGCGCAGCGCGGCCCGGTCGAGCAATTCCTCGGGGAGCGGGTCCGCGGGGCTGAAGCAGCGGGCCGCCGGCAGTTCCACGTCGACGCCGGCCGCGAGGGCGAGCCGCGCCGCGTCGCCCTCTCCTTGGACGACCCGGTGTGCTTCCTCGAGCAGTGAGACGCCGTAGTAGTCCGAGACCACGGTCCCTCTGAACTGCCATTGTTCGCGGAGGAGTTCGGTGAGCAGTCGCGCATGAGCGTGGGCGGGCAGGCCGTCGATGTCGTTGTAGGCGGGCATCACCGAGCGGGCGCCGCCGTCGCGCACCGCCATCTCGAACGGCGGCAGAGCACGTCGGCCAGCTCCGCGCGGCCGAGCGAGGCCGGGGCGTGGTTGCGGGCGGCTCGCGAGCCGAGTAACCGGCGAAGTGTTTGAGGGTGGCGACGATCCCGGCCGCCTGGAGACCTCGTACGTACGCGGTGCCGATCGTCCCGACCAAGTACGGGTCCTCTCCGATGGCCTCCTCCGTACGGCCCCAACGCGGGTCCCGTACGACGTCCAGGACGGGGGCGAGTCCCTGGTGGACGCCGACCGCGCGCATCGACGTACCGATGGCCTGTGCCATCTCCGTGATCAGCGCGGGGTCGAAGGTGGCGCCCCAGGCGAGCGGCGTGGGAAAGATGGTGGCCTGCCAGGCGGTGAAGCCGGTCAGGCACTCCTCGTGGACGAGTGCCGGCAGGGCGAAACGGTTGCCGGTGCGGATGGTGCGTTGCAGGTCGGCGAGGCGGGCGGCGCCCTCGGCGGGCTCGACCGGGACGGTGCCGAAGGGGCGGGTGAGATGTCCGAGGCCGTAGGGCAACAAGGCGTCGAGGGCGGCACTGCGCGCCGCGTAGGCGTGTTGCCCGGGTGCTACGTCGGCGGTGCCGCCGGCGTCGGTCTCGGTGCCGATCCATACGCTGGACAGCTGGGCGGTCTTCTCCTCGGTGGTCATGCGGGCGAGCAGGTCCGCCGCCCGGACGTGGGCGGGCAGGGTGGTGTCCTGCCATGGCTCGGCCATGGAACTCCTCACAGGGGATGCGGTACGAGTCGGGGAGGTCGGCCCGCGGGGGCTCAGCCCTTGGTGGCGCCCATCGTGATGCCGCCGATCAACTGCCGTTCGGCGACGGCGTAGAAGGCGAGGGCGGGCACCATGGCGAGGACCAGGTAGGCGAAGACGCGGGCGATGTCGGTGGCGTACTGGCCCTGGAACTGCTGGACGCCTACCGGGATCGTCCACCAGGTGGGTTCGCTGAAGACGAGCAGCGGCAGCAGGAAGTTGTTCCAACTCGCCACGACGGCAAGGACGGAGACGGTGCCGAGGGCGGGCCGGGCCATCGGCAGCAGGATTCGCCAGAAGAAGCCGAACGGGGAGCAGCCGTCGAGGGTGGCGGCCTCTTCCAGTTCGCCGGGGATCTCCCGGAAGAAGCCGCGCAGGATGACGATGGTCATCGGCAGCCCGAAGGCGGCCTGCGGCAGGATCACACCCCACGGGTCGTCGAGCAGCCCGAAGGTGCGCAGCAGGATGAACAGCGGGAGGATCGCCACCGCGAACGGGAACATCAGGCCGACGGTGAAGAGCGTGAACAGCACTTCTCGCCCTCGGAAGGCGAACCGGGCGAGCGCGAACGCCGCGAGCGCCGCCGAGCCGACCGTCAGCAGGGTCGTACCCACCGCGATCAGGGTGGAGGAGCCGAGCATCCGCCAGAACGCGCCGGAGGCCAGGATGTCCGTGTAGTTGGACGCGACCCACGGCGAGGGCAGACCGAAGGGGTTCCGGGAGAGCTGGTCGGTGGACTTGAAGCCGGAGACGAAGGCGTACAGCAACGGCGTGATCATGACCACGCCGACTCCCCATGCGGTGACGTGGACGGGCAGGGAGCGCATCCTCTTGCGCCGCAGTGTCGGGATCATCGGTTGCCTCGCATCGAGGTGAGGGCTCCTTCGGTGTCGCGGCGCAACACGAACCGCTGGTAGGCGAGGGCGAAGACCAGACTGATGAGGAACATCGCGATGCTGATCGCGCTGGCATAGCCGATCTGATAGCGCTTGAACCCGAACTGGAAGAGGGTGACGGCCATCGTCTCGGAGTGGTGGTCGGGGCCGCCCTGGGTCATCACCCAGACCAGGTCGAAGAGCTGGATCGCGCCGATCACGGACAGGAAGACGCTGATGCGGATCGTCGGCCCGAGCAGCGGCAGGGTGATGTGACGGAAGCGCTGCCACGGCCCCGCGCCGTCGATGCGGGCCGCCTCGTGCAGTTCGGCGGGGACACCCTGCAGCCCGGCCAGGTACAGCGTCATGTGGAAGCCGAAGTACTTCCACATCATGACGAGGAACACCGTGGCCAGGACGTTGTCCTGGTCCGCGAACCACAGCCCGCCCAGGCCGTCGAGCCCGATTGTGCCGAGTGTCCGGTCGGCGAGCCCCTCGTCCGGCGCGAAGATCATGGAGAACAGGACGCCGGTGATGACCTCGGAGAGCACGTACGGGGCGAAGAACAGCATCCGGTAGAAGGCTCGGCCACGCAGCTTCTGGTTGAGCAGCACAGCCATGGCGAGCGCGAACGGCAGCTGTATCCCGACGGAGAGCAGGATGAGCAGCAGGCCACGCCACAGGTCACCGAGGAAGACCGGGTCATCGAGGAGGCGGATGTAGTTGTCGGCGCCCGCGAAGTCCGAAGGCGCGCCGAATCCGCCCCAGTTGAAGAAGCTGACGTACAGCGCGTACAGGATGGGCGCGAACACGAGCAGGCCGAACAGGGCGAGGGCGGGCACCGTGAAGGTGAAGGCGGTCAGCCAGTCCCGCGCCCTGCGGGCGAGCGGGCGCCGGTTGGGCCCGCCCGTGTCCGGCTTCTCGCCAAGGACGGGCCGCTCGTGGTGTGTGCCGGTGGAAGTCATCGTCGTTCACTGGCTCTTGGCGACCTGGGTGATGGAACGAGCGACCTGCTCCGGCGACTTGGCTCCGGCGATCAGACCGGCGACCGAGTCGTTGACCTCCTGGCCGACGGCCGGCGGGTACGCCTGGTCGGGGTAGAGCTGGAAGCCGGTTGCCTTGCCCAAGGTGGCCGAGACGTCCTTGAGGTTGGGGTCGGCCAGAGCGCTCGTGGCGTCCTTGACGACCGGCATCATGGCCGCCTTGGACACGAGGACGCGGTCGGACTCCGCCGTCACGAGGAACTTCAGGAAGTCGACGGCCGCCAGTGGCGCTCCCTTGCGCACGGCGTAACCGCCGCCTCCGCCGAGCACGTCCGTGAGCGCGCCGTCGCCGCCCGCGACCGTGGGGAACGGGAAGAAGCCGAGGTCATCGCCGATGCCCTTGCCCGCGTCGGCCTGGACCACGGGTGCCCACTGGCCCATCAGCTCCATCGCGGCCTTGCCGTTGCCCATGACCGCTGCCTCGCCGTTGGGTGTGGAGTACCCGGCACCGAGGTAGCCCTTCTGGAACGGCTCCAACTCCACGAGTTCCTCCAGGTGCCGGCCTGCCTTGACGAAGTCGTCGCCGGTGAAGTCCTTGGCGTCCGCGGCTTTCTGCATGCCGTCGACTCCGGCGATCCGCAGGGCCAGGTAGGCCCAGTAGTACATGCCGGGCCACTTCTCCTTGCCCGCGAGCGCGACAGGCGTGATCCCGGCCCGCTTCAGCCTTCTGACCACGTCGAGGTAATCGGCCCAGGTCGTGGGCGGCGTGTCGATACCCGCGTCGGCGAACAGCGCCTTGTTGTACCAGAAGCCGACGGCACCGATGTCGAAGGGCACGGCGTACGTCTTGTCGTCGAACTGGTATGGCTCGACCGACACCGGCACGAGGGTGCCGGTCAAGGTACTGACGGAGGACGTGATGTCCTCCACCAGCCCCGCGTCGATCTGCTGCTCGAGAACTCCGCCGCCCCAGGTGTGGTAGATGTCCGGGAGCTTTCCGGAACTTGTCAGGGCCGTCATCTTCGATTTGTACGCGTCGTTCTCCAGCGTGACGAGCTTGATGCGTACGTCGGGGTTCTTGGCCTCGAATGCCTTGGCCCGCTCCGGCCAGACGGATCTCGACGGCTCGGTGGTCTGGATGTTCCACCACTCCACGACGGTGCGGCCCTCGCTGTCGGTGGTCGCGGACCCGGAGTCGGAGCAGGCGGACAGACCGGCCGTGGCGAGTCCCGCCGCCGACGCGGCCCCCAGGAACCGGCGCCGGGACAAGGACGTGGATACGGCGCCGGTCACGGAGGCCGGCACGGCGGCTCTGACGAAGGCTGGCATGACATACCTTCCGGAAGCAGTCCGAAAATTATCGGGAGACGGCCACGGAAGTTACGGGCATGCGCAGGGGGGTGTCAACGGCCCTGACAGAACCAGCCGTTGGTACTGCCCGCGGACCATGCCGCTCCGTTACGTGCGTCGTGGCCCTGCCGTGCTCGGCCGTATAGTGCTCGGCCGTGCCGTGCTCGCCCGGATCACCAGCTCTGTCGCCAGCTCCACCCGCGGCGAGGCCGGTGCCACGGACCGGGCCAGGTCGAGAACCGCGCGGGCCGCCAACTTGCCCATGTCGGACAGGGGTTGACGCACGGTCGTGAGCGGCGGGGACGACCAGCGCACCTCCGGAAGGTCGTCGAAGCCGACGACGCTCATGTCCTCCGGCACGCGCAGCCCGCGTTGGCGCAGCGCCTCGATCGCGCCGAGCGCCATCTGGTCACTGGCCGCGAAGACCGCGGTGGGCGGTTCGGCCAGCTCAAGCAGTCGGTTCATGGCCGTGAACCCGGACTCGTGGTAGAAGTCGCCCGGCACGACCAGTTCGTCGTCGACCGCCACCCCGGCCCCGTCGAGAGCGGCACGGTAGCCGTCGAGGCGGGCCCGCGAGCACAGCAGCCGGCGCGGCCCCTCGATGAATCCGATCCTGCGGTGGCCGAGCCCGATCAGGTGCTCCGTGGCGGCCATGCCGCCCGCCCAATTGGTGGCGCCGACGGTCGGTGCCTGGGTGGCGGGCGAACCGGCCGGGTCGATCACCACCAACGGCACGCCCAGACGCCGCAGTTCGTCGTGGAGCCCGGGTTCGAGCACCGAGGTCACCAGGATCACGCCGTCCGAGGCGCGGGCCCGCAGATTGGTCATCCACCGCCGCGCCGCGCCCGCCCGGTCGTGGATGGCGGACACCACGGTGCCCACGCCCTGCTCGTGCGCGACCTCCTCGACACCTCTGATGATCTCCACCGCCCAGGGGCTGTCGAGGTCGTTGAAGACCAGGTCGAGAAGGGCCGCCCGGGTCGCGGGCGTCCCCGGACGGCGGCGGTAGCCATGCCGGTGGAGCAGGTCCTCGACGCGGGCCCGGGTGGCAGGCGAGACATCGGAGCGCCCGTTGACGACCCGCGAGACGGTCGGCACGGATACCCCGGCCTCCCGCGCGATCTCGCTGATCGTCACCTTGCCCGCCCCGTCGGGACTCCGCGATCCTGTCGTGTGCTGGGCGCGTTCCCCGGCCACAGTCCCCACCTCCGTAGCTGTACGCCCGGAACTGCTCCGGGAGTCTTCCGGAAACCGTAGGGCATGTGGTCCTGACGGTGGTCGCAGACGAAGGCCCCGCCGGTGGACTGTGCCGCCGTGCGCGAACGGTCCCGGGTGCCCTGCGGAGTCGGCCTTGACGGCGAAGCCGCCGAAACCGGGAATGTGCGCGTATGTGTGGTCGGTTGCGCGCCGCCACGAGTCCTGGACGCGCCCGTCGAGCGGATCGGCGCGCCGCCGAGCCCGCCGAGCAGGACGAGCCCGCCGAGCAGGACGAGCCCGCCGAGCAGGACGAGTCCGGCGAAGCCGACGGAGGGATGAGCGCGATTCCCGTACGCGCCCCACTCGCCCGCGACCCCCGCGACCGCCGCGACATCGCGACGAGGTCGGCGCGCTGCCAAGTCTCGGCGAGTACGCGTCGACGTTGGTGACGGCCAGGGCGCCGATGCCGCAGGCCGCGAGGAGGCGCGCGTACGCGCGCACCCGGGGCGGCTCGCCACGGGCGGCGGGCTCTGCCGTTCCGCCGGAACAGCGCCCCCCCGTGCGTAGCCGCGCCCGGCCTGGCCCCGCACCAGGTACGTGCGGCCGCGCACGCACCCGCGCCGGTCGCTCGTCGGCGGAACATGCCGCGTGTGCTGATCACCTCGTCGGCGGCCCCGGCCGTCGCCGTGTTTCCCCGTCGCACCCGCTGCCGGCGGCCGTCAGACGGTGGGCCGGACTCCGCTGCCGAGCGCACGCGCCAAGTAGGGCGCCGTGCGGCTGTCCTCCGCCCGGGCCACGTCCTTCGGAGGGCCCGCCGCCACGATCCGGCCGCCCCGGTCACCGCCGCCGGGTCCGAGGTCGATCACCCAGTCGGCGCCCGCGACGACCGCCATGTCGTGCTCGACGACGATCACCGAGTTCCCGGCGTCGACCAGTTGGTGCAGGCGGTGCGTGAGCACCTCCACGTCGGCGGGGTGCAGCCCCGTGGTCGGCTCGTCGAGGAGGTAGAGCGTGTGACCGCGCCGGGCCCGCTGCAACTCGCTCGCCAGCTTGATCCGCTGGGCCTCCCCGCCCGACAGCTCCGTGGCCGGCTGCCCGAGCCGCAGATAGCCGAGGCGACGTCGAGGAGCGTGCGCAGGCTGCGGACGACGGACGGCGTGTCCGCGAAGAACTCCGCGGCCGCCTCCACCGTCAGGTCGAGCACCTGGGCGATGTTCTTCCCGTGGTACGCCACGTCGAGCGTCGCCGGGTTGTAGCGCGCCCCCGCGCAATCCGGGCAGGGCGCGTACGTGCTCGGCAGGAAGAGCAGTTCGACGCTGACGAAACCCTCTCCCTGACAGGTCTCGCACCGTCCGCCCGAGACGTTGAAGGAGAACCGGCCGACGCCGTAGCCCCGCTCCTTCGCCGCCTCCGTGGCCGCGAAGACCTTGCGTACGACGTCGAAGAGGCCCGTGTAGGTGGCGAGATTGGAGCGCGGCGTGCGGCCGATCGGCTTCTGGTCGACGCGGACGAGCCGGCCGACGCCCGGCAGTTCCTCGGTGATCTCGCCGACGAGCGTGGATTTGCCCGAGCCGGAGACGCCTGTGACCGCCGTGAAGGCGCCGAGCGGGACCTCCGCCGTCACCCCGCGCAGGTTGTGCCGCGTGACCGGACCGACTTTCAACCAGCCCCCAGGGGCGCGTACTTCACGGTCCTGGACCGGCGCGCGGCCGAAGAGGAAGCGGGCGGTCGCGGACTCCTCGACGCCGTCGAGCGCGGCGACCGGGCCGCTGTGCAGCACCCGGCCGCCGTGCTCGCCCGCGTGCGGGCCGACGTCGACGAGCCAGTCCGCGTAGCGCACGACGTCGAGATGGTGCTCCACGACGAAGACGGAGTTGCCGGCGGCCTTGAGACGGTCGAGCACCGTCAACAACGCCTCCGTGTCCGCCGGATGCAGCCCCGCCGACGGCTCGTCCAGCACGTACACCACGCCGAAGAGGCCCGAACGGAGCTGCGTCGCGAGCCGCAGGCGCTGCTGCTCACCCGCCGACAGGGTGGGCGTGGCACGGTCCGGGCTGAGATAGCCGAGGCCCAGCTCGGTGACGGTCGCGATGCGGGCCCGCAGGTCCTCGGTCAGCACGCGCGCCGTCTCGGAGGTGTCCGCGGCGCCCGCGAGGACCTCCGCGAGCTCGGACAGGGGCAGCGCGGCCAGCTCGGCGATCGTCCGGCCCGCGAACGTCACCGCCAACGCCTCGGGCCGCAGCCTGCTCCCGCCGCACGCCGGACAGGGCGCGCTCGCCAGGAACCGCTCCGCCTTGGCGCGCAAGGTCGGGCTCTTGGAGTCCGAGAACGTCTTCATGACATAGCGCCGGGCGCTCATGTACGTGCCCTGGTACGGGCGTTGGATGCGCCCCGCCTCGCGCACCGGGTGCACGGTCACCACCGGCTGCTCGTCCGTGAAGAGAATCCACTCGCGGTCGGCGGCCACCAGCTCCCGCCACGGACGGTCCACGTCGTAGCCGAGGGTGTCCAGGACGTCCCGGAGGTTCTTGCCCTGCCAGGCGCCGGGCCAGGCGGCGATCGCGCCCTCGCGGATGGACAGCGACGGGTCGGGGACCAGCAGCTCCTCCGTGGTCCGGTGGACCAGGCCGAGACCATGGCACGCCGGGCACGCACCGGCCGCGGTGTTCGGCGAGAAGGCGTCGGAGTCGAGCCGCTCGGCGCCCTCGGGGTAGGTGCCGGCGCGGGAGAAGAGCATCCGCAGCGAGTTGGACAAGGTGGTCACCGTGCCGACGGAGGAGCGCGAGGTCGGCGAGGAGCGGCGCTGCTGGAGCGAGACGGCGGGCGGCAGCCCCGTGATCTCACCGACCTTCGGGGCGCCCACCTGATGGATGAGCCGCCGGGCGTACGGGGCGACGGACTCGAAGTAGCGCCGCTGCGCCTCGGCGTAGATCGTGCCGAAGGCGAGCGAGGACTTCCCGGAGCCGGAGACCCCGGTGAAGACGGCGAGGACGTCGCGCGGGACGTCCACGTCGACGCCGCGCAGGTTGTGCTCCCGGGCACCCCGGACGCGTACGAACGGATCGTGAGGGCTGTGCATGGGCGGGCTCCGTACGCGGCTCGGGGACAAACCCCACGATTCTAGGTCCCGGACCGGAGCGCGAGCGGGGCAGGTGCGTGGGGCAGGCGTGCGGGGGAGGGCCGACTGGCCGGTGGTTCAGGGCTACCTGGAGATAAGCGGCCTTGTTAGGGTGTGCTCTCTCTTGTCATGGGCGTCGGGCGGTGGGGAAATGACATCGGGTACGGGCACGGGCACAGGCACGATTCTGAAGTTCGATGGAATGCGCGGATTCGGCTTCATCGCGGCGGATGACGGCGGCGAGGACGTTTTTCTGCACACATCGGTCTTCTCGGGCGATCCCGGGACCCTCGTCCCCGGAGCGCGCGTCGGATTCCAGATCATCGCGAACGACCGCGGACGAAAGGCGTTCGCGGCGCACCTCATGGACGGCTCGCCCGCGCCCGCTCCCGCTTCCGCGGTGAATGGCCACGTCGCGCCGTCGGCGGGCGGCGCGATCCAGGGGGCCGTCGGTGACGAGGGCGTGTGCGACGTCCTGTCGCGCGACGAGTTCGCCCACGAGATCACCGAGGTCCTGCTGACGTCCGTACCGGAGCTGACCGGTGCTCAGATCGTACGGGTGCGCGCCAGTGTGCTGGAGTTCGCCGAGAAGCGGGGATGGGTCGACCTCTGAGACCGCGGTGCCCCTGCCGGGGCCGCGTGGTCAGCGCGTCAGCCCCGCCACCAGTGCCAGGCGCCGGAAGGAATCGAGGAGGCCCGCGCGGTCGTACGTGCTGGTCGTCACCAGCACCTCCTGCGCGCCGCTGTCCTTGATCACCCGCTCCAGCGCGTCGGCGACCTGCTCCTGCGTACCGTGCAGCTGGCCGCTCAACCCTGACTCGTAGAAGCCGCGCTCCTTCTCCGTCATCGTCAGCGTCTCCACGCGCTCGGCCGGCGGGAGCGGCGGGAACGTGCCGTGCGTACGCGAGTAGGCCATCGACCAGGCCTCCGGGATCAGCAGCCGACGGGCCTCCTCCTCGCTCCCGGCGACGGCGACCGTGCCCGCGATCATCACGTACGGCTCGGCCAGCCAGGGCGAGGGCCGGAACGCGCCGCGGTAGGTGTCGATGCCGCGCAGCATCTTCCCGCGGTCCTTGAGGTCCCCGATGACCAGCGGAAGCCCCGCCCGGGCCGCGATCGTCGCGCCCTCACCGACCGCGAGGACGTACGGCGGGACGGTGAGCCCCTCCGCCGGACGCGCGCGCACGCCCGTGTCCGACGTGCCGCGGAACCAGCCCAGCAGCTCCGTCAGCTGCGCGGCGAAGTCCTCCTCGTCGAGCTTGTCGCGCCCCAGCGCCTTGCGCACCCCGTCCGTGAACCCGACGGAACGGCCGAGCCCCATGTCGATCCGGCCGGGAAAGAGCGACTCCAGCACGCCGAACTGCTCCGCCACCACCAGCGACTGGTGGTTCGGCAGCATCACCCCGCCGGTGCCGACCCGGATGGTGCGGGTGGCCGCCGCGACGGCCGCGGCGAGAACGGTGGGCGCCGAGCCCGCGACGCCCGGCACCCCATGGTGTTCGGAGACCCAGAACCGGTGATAGCCGAGAGCCTCCACCTCCTGGGCCAGGCGCACGGTGTCGCGCAGGGCGGCCGGACCGTCGTGCCCCTCACGGGTGCGCGAGCGGTCGAGGACGGAGAACCGGGTTGCCGCGATCACTGAGCTCACGCACGTTTCAACACCGGCGAGCCGCCAGGATTCCCGCCTGCTGTCAGCCGTCCTGATTACGCTGCTGACGTGACCCACGACAGCAGACCTCTGGCCGTGTTCGACCTGGACGGCACCCTCGCGGACACCGCGCACCGGCAGCGGTACCTGGAGCGCAGGCCCCGCGCTGGGACGCGTTCTTCGCCGCGGCGCCCGATGATCCGCCGCTGGCGCAGGGCATCGACCTGGCCCGGCGGAGCGCGGAGGAGTGCGAGGTCGTCTACCTCACCGGACGCCCCGAGCGCTGCCGGGCGGACACCGAGGCCTGGCTCGCCCGCCAGGGCCTGCCCGCCGGCCGGATCTGGATGCGCCGCAACGACGACCGCCGCCCCGCGCGCCGCACGAAGCTGGAGATCCTGCGGAACATGGCCCGCAAGCGGGAGATCCGCATGCTCGTGGACGACGACGAACTGGTCTGCGACGAGGCGGTGCGCGCGGGCTTCACGGTGGTCCGGGCCGACTGGTCCCACACCTCCGAGACCCTGAAATCAGCCCAGGAAAAAGAGGGCCGAACCTAACAGCCCGAGGAAGCCTTTCAGGGGCGCGGGGAACTGCGCAAAAAAGCCCAGCCCCCTACCGCCCCGCAGCCAAGAACGCACGCCTGCCAGGGGGCGCGGGGGAACTGCGCGCCCAACCACACCCAACCCGCACCCGCCAACAACCCACCCCCGGCAGACGCAACCGCGCACCGAAGCAACCGCCCCCAAGCAACAGCCCCGTCAAGCCGACGGAGTCAACCGGTGCAGCCGCAACGCAAGCTGCACCTCCAGACTCCGCGCAGGACTGTTCCAGTCACCCCCCAGCAACCGCCCGACCCTCTCCAACCGCTGCACCACCGTGTTCACATGCACATGCAACGCGGCCTTGGCCCGCGTAAGACTGCGGTCCTCCCCGAAATATGCCTCCAGCGTGCGGACCAACTCCGTGCCGCGCTCGGCGTCGTAGTCGAGGAGAGGACCGAGCGTGGCCCGGACATAGCCGCCGAGGTCGGCCTGTTCACCGATGAGCATCCCGACGAAGCCGCGGTCGGCGAGGGCGGCGCCATGACCGGCGTGGCCGAGCGCCCGCAGTGCGGAGAGGCAGCGTGACGCCTCCGCGTGGGCGCCGGGCAGCCCGGCGGCATCCTGCGCGGGCCCGGCGGCGCCGACCGTGACCGCAGCGCCGACGGCCTGGCCCAGCTCGGCGGCGAGCGTACGGGCGTCGTCGCCCGGAGCGCCGGTGGGAGTCACGAGCACCACATCGTCGTGGTGGAGTCCGGCCAGGCCGCTGCGCGCGCGGGCGACGCGGTGGGCGGCGGCGAGCAGCCGCTGCGGGAGGCGCTCGCGCTGTGGGTGACGAACACCGCGTGCCCGCTGTCGAGCCGGACGCCGAGGCGGCGGGCGCGGCCCGCCAGGCTGACCGGGTCGCCGGTGGGGGACAGCAGGTCGTTCAGGAGTTCGCCGCGCACCCGGTCCTCGGTCTCGGCCACGGACCGGCGCAGCAGCAGGAGCAGGGCGGTGACGACGCTCGCGCGTTCGAACAGCCGTCGGTCGGCGTCGGCGAGTTCGGGGCGTCCGGTCAGGGCGATGCTGCCGAGGAGTTCGGGTCCGGCGAGGACCGCGCAGACCAGGGTGCCGTCCTGCGGGACCGCGCGTCCGCTGGCGCGTGACGCGGCGACGGCCTGGGCGGGCGGGGGCAGCGGCGCGGCCGCGGTGCGGGCCAGTTCGACGCCGTCCACGTCGTGGATGAGGACGCCACCGTCGAGGAGGGCGGCGATGCCGTCGGCCACGTCGCCCGTGTCGCCGCCGCGCAGGACGAGGTCGGTCAGCTGGTCATGGGCCTGTTCCGCGCGGCGCATGGCCTGGCTGTGGGCCCGGATGGTCTCGGTGGCGGCGTTCAGGTCGACGAGGGCGGCCCGGGTCTCCTCGAGGAGGCGCGCCCCGTCGATGGCGATGGCGGCGTGGTCGGCGAGGGAGGAGAGCAGCACGATCTCCTCCCTCGCGAACTCGCGGGCGGCGCGGTCGGCGGCGTACAGCACGCCGATGACGCGGGAGCCGAGCCGCAAGGGGACACCGAGGATGGCCCGCAGTCCTTCCTGGCGGACGGCGCTGTCGATGGCATCGGTGTGGTGGAAGCGGGGGTCGTGCTGGTAGTCGCCGGTGACGTAGGGGCGGGCGGTCTGGGCGACGAGGCCGCCGAGGCCCTCGCCCATGCCGAGCCGCAGCTGCTGGAAGGCCGCGGCGACGCTCCCGTCGGTCACCCGCATGTAGGTGTCGCCGGCGGCTTCGTCGTTGAGCGAGAGGTACGTGACGTCCGTGCCCAGGAGCAGTTTGGCGCGGCGCACGATGGCCCGTAGCACCGCGACGGGTCGCGCAGCGCGGCCAGGTCGCTCGCGGTGTCGAACAGCGCGGTGAGTTCGGCCTCGCGGCGGCGGTGCGCGCCGAGGGTGCGGTGGACGCGCAGCGCCACTCGGTGGCCTCGTCGAGCGCGCGAGGTCCGCGGCCGCGGCGCCGGCCGTCCGCGGGCGGCGC
>RBWT01000133.1 GCA_004010275.1 Streptomyces huasconensis | reverse complement strand
GTGTCTTGGGTTGTGTGGTGGGTGCGGGCTTGTCGGGGCTGGGCGCGCAGTTCCCCGCGCCCCTGACGGGGCGGGGCATGGCAATGCCCGCGCAGCTCCCCAGCTGCGCGGGCATTTTTGCCGTCCGCCGCACCCCCGTCCCCACGGGGTTTCCTGGCCGGATGTCCCCGCCCGGACCGCTCTTCCGGGCCTGGGGCGCCGCTCAGCGCCCCAGCATCACGCCTACGGACGACGCTTGTGTGACCACTGCTTCCCAGCCGCCGAAGACGACCACGAGCAGGGCGGCCAGCGGGAGGACCATGGCCGTCGCCACCAGGGGGTGGCGCGTGCCGGACGGGCGGACGCCGAACGCGGAGAACCTGCGCCCTTGCGTGCGGACCAGGGTCCGCGGTGCCGTGTCCGCCATGGTTCCTCTCCTGACCGGTCTCGATGTGGTGTTGGCAAGCGGCGGGTGTCTGACCTCGGGGGACGAGTGCTGCACCCGCCGCTTGACCTCAAATCTAGGCGGGCGGGCAGCCCCTGGCGTCATGCCCTCGTACCGATTGGCTGGCCTCCCGGAGGATGAGCGTCCCCCGCGCGTGTACTCCCGTGGGTGGAGACGGGGGCCTAGGACTCAGGGTCTTCCCGGAGGGGACGGGCCGTCGCCTCGGAGGCGTCCTCCCTGGGGACGGGCTGTTCCACCAGGGCCAGGACGCGGGTCGCCATGAACCGGGCCGTGCGCACCACTGTGCCGGTACGGGTGACTTCGCTCACTTCCACCACTCCCCTGCGTACGGCCGTCTCCACGCGGCGCCCCGCCCGGCTCGCCACCACCTCGTACGTCCTCGTCGTGTCCCCGGCGTCCACGACTATCTCCACACGATCACCCTTCACGGGACCAATCCCCCTTCAGCGATGGATGGTTGGCACCGGGGGTGGCGTCAACGGCCTCTGGCCCCCCGCTCCCTGACCACTCTTCGATTTTCCCACCCGGCACTGACAATCGGTCGCCCCGCGAGGGCGCGGCCTCTGCACGTGCCGCCCGTGGAAACGTAAGCTGTGGCTCGTCAGACGGACCGGGTAGCGGGGATGGACATGGCGATGATGCGGCTCCGGCGCGAGGACCCGCGTGTCGTCGGCTCGTTCAGGCTGCACAGGCGCCTGGGCGCCGGCGGCATGGGGGTCGTCTATCTGGGGTCGGACCGGAGAGGGCAGCGCGTCGCCCTGAAGGTGATCCGGCCCGACCTGGCGGAGGATCAGGAGTTCCGGTCGCGGTTCGCGCGGGAGGTCTCGGCCGCCCGGCGCATCCGCGGCGGCTGTACGGCCCGGCTCGTCGCCGCGGACCTCGAGGCGGACCGGCCCTGGTTCGCGACCCAGTACGTTCCCGGCCCTTCGCTGCACGACAAGGTCGCCGCGGAGGGGCCGCTCTCCGCGGCCGACGTGGCCGTGGTGGGTTCGGCGCTGGCCGAGGGGCTCGTGGCCGTGCACGAGGCCGGTGTCGTACACCGCGACCTGAAACCGTCGAACATCCTGCTGTCCCCGAAGGGGCCGCGGATCATCGACTTCGGCATCGCCTGGGCCACCGGCGCCTCGACGCTCACCCATGTGGGTACGGCCGTCGGTTCGCCCGGTTTCCTCGCGCCCGAACAGGTGCGCGGTGCGGCTGTCACGCCCGCCACCGACGTCTTCGCGCTCGGCGCCACGCTCGCGTACGCGGGCATGGCGGACTCACCCTTCGGGCAGGGCAGTTCCGAGGTCATGCTCTACCGCGTGGTCCACGAGGAGGCGCAGCTGCACGGCGTCCCGGACGCCCTCGCCCCGCTGATCCGGGCCTGTCTCGCCAAGGACCCGGAGGAGCGGCCGAGCACGCTGCAGCTGTCGCTGCGGCTCAAGGAGATCGCCGCGCGTGAGGCCCAGGGTCTCGGTGACGTACGGCCGCCGGCGCCGCGTCAGGACCACGACCGGCCCACGGGGCGGCTCGCCGAGAGCTACGCGGATCAGCGCACCCAGCGGCGGCCCGCCCCCGGCGCCACTCCCCCGCCCCGAGGCGCTCCAGGAGCGGACCGGCCAGGACGGGAGGGTCGAATACCGGTGCCTCCAGGACGGGCTCTTCTCGGACCGGGTCGTCAAGGACCGGTTCTTCGAGGACCGGTTCGTCGAGGACGGCGCCCGCGAGGGGCCCGGCCCGCCGGGGGCCGCGACACCTCGCGCTCCGGCGGCAGGACCGCCCCGCGCAGCGGCACGGGGCGGCAGGGCCCGCGCTCCACGGGCACGGGCCGACGGATGATGCCCGCCAACCCACGCCTGCTGCGGCAGCGCCTCTTCGTGTTCGTGGTCGTCGCGCTGCTCGTGGCGCTCGGCATCGCGGCGGCGCAGGGCTGCCAGGGGCCCGCGAAGAGCCTCGGCGACCTGGACGTACACCGTGGGCAGCAGACGCAGAGCCGGCAGGTCGGGCCGGAGGACGCGGCGCGCGGCTGAACGCGCGCGTCCGGTTTCCCTCAGTCCTGCGGGCGGCCCGTGGCCACCGCGTAGAACGCGACCGCCGCCGCCGCGCCCACGTTGAGCGAGTCGACGCCGTGGGCCATCGGGATGCGGACCCATTCGTCGGCCGCGACCAGCGCCTGCCTGGAGAGGCCGTCGCCCTCCGCGCCGAGCATCAGCGCGACGCGGTCCATGCGGTGGGGGGCCGCCTCGTCCAGGGACCTGGCCTTCTCGTCGGGGGTGAGGGCGAGGAGGTTGAAGCCGGCTTCGCGCACGCCTTCCAGACCCTTGGGCCAGGACTCCAGGCGGGCGTACGGGACCGAGAAGACCGCGCCCATCGAGACCTTCACCGAGCGGCGGTAGAGCGGGTCGGCGCAGTCCGGGGAGAGGAGGACCGCGTCCATGCCGAGGGCCGCCGCAGAGCGGAAGATCGCACCGATGTTCGTGTGGTCGTTCACCGCCTCCATGACGGCCACCCGGCGGGTGGTCGCGAGGAGTTCGTCGGCCGTCGGCAGCGGCTTGCGCTGCATGGAGGCGAGGGCGCCGCGGTGCACGTGGTAACCGGTGACCCGCTCGGCGAGGTCGGGGCTGACCGCGTACACCGGGGCCGGGAGTTCGTCGATGACGTCGCGCATGACGTCGACCCACTTGGCGGAGAGCAGCATCGAGCGCATCTCGTAGCCGGCGTCCCTGGCCCGTCTGATGACCTTCTCGCCCTCCGCGATGAAGAGGCCCTCGGCCGGCTCGCGCCTGCGGCGCAGCTCGACGTCGGTCAGGCCCGTGTAGTCGCACAGGCGGGGGTCGTCGGGGTCGTCGACGGTGATGAGATCAGCCACAGGGTGATACTGCCTTGTCCTGGGTGTGGTGCCAACGGCCGGGGGCGTGTTCCGTTACCGCTGGTTACTCGGGTGGTGTCGGGGGCGGGCGGGCCGCTAGGCCACGGGCTCCGGGCCCACTCGTACGACGTCGCCGATGACGAGGGGACCGCCGGGGGCTTCACCTCGTGGGTGCGGACGGCCTCGGCGACCGTGGCGAGGGTCGCGTCGACGCGGCGCTGGGCGGCCGTCGTGCCCTCCTGGATCAGGGCGAGCGGGGTGTCGGCGGCCTTGCCGTGGGCGATCAGGGCCTGTGCGATCTTGCCGATCTTGTCGACGCCCATGAGGATCACGAGGGTCCCGCGCAGCTTGGCGAGGGACTCCCAGCCGACGAGGGAGCGCTCGTCGTCCGGCGCCACGTGGCCGCTGACCACGGTGAACTCGTGGGCGACGCCGCGGTGGGTGACCGGGATGCCGGCGGCCGAGGGCACGGAGATCGAGCTGGAGATGCCGGGGACGACCGTGCAGGCGATGCCGGCCTCGGCGAGCGCCTGGGCCTCCTCCATGCCGCGGCCGAAGACGTAGGGGTCGCCGCCCTTGAGGCGTACGACGGCCTTGCCCTGCTTGGCGTGCTCGATCAGGGCGGCGTTGATCGCCTCCTGGGCCATGTAGCGGCCGTACGGGATCTTCGCGGCGTCGATGACCTCGACGTGCGGCGGCACTTCGTCGAGGAGGTCGCGGGGGCCGAGGCGGTCGGCGATGACGACGTCCGCGGCGGCGAGCAGGCGGCGGCCGCGGACGTGATCAGGTCGGGGTCGCCGGGTCCGCCGCGACCAGGGCGACGCCCGGAGTGCGCGTCCGCAGGTGGGGGGCGACGAGGCTGCCATCGCGCAGGCCCTCGACGACCGCGTCGCGGAGCGGCCGTGCGGCGCGGGTCGCGGTCGTGCACGTCGCTGCTGAGCACCGCCACGGTGACGCCCTCGGAGCGGCCCGTGGCCGGGGTCCAGGCGGTGGCCGCCTCGGCGTCGTCCGAGCGTACGCACCAGACGCGGCCTGCCTCCGCCTCCGCCGAGGCGCGGGTGTTCGCCTCGGGGTCGCTGGTGGCGATCAGGGCGTACCAGGCGTCCTGGAGGTCGCCGTGTTCGTAGCGGCGCCTGGTCCAGGTGATCTCGCCCGCGTCGGCCATGGCCTCCACGGAGGGGGTCGCCGAGGGGGACACGAGGAGGATGTCGGCGCCCGCCTTGATCAGTGCGGGGAGGCGGCGCTGGGCGACCTGGCCGCCGCCGAGGACGACGACGCGGCGCTGTCGAGGCGGAGGCCTACGGGGTAGGCGGGGTGTTCGGCCATGGCTGTGCGGCTCCTCGTGCGGGCGGAGTCTTCGTGGTGCGTCACCGCTGCTGCGCTGGCGCGGCTGCTTGACGTGCGGGTTCAGTATGGCGGGGGCGGGGCCGGAGGTCTCCCCCCAGCCCCGCCCGGTGCCGGCGTCCGGGGCTTCGCCCCTCGGCAGTTACTTCTCGGTGACGCCGGCCGAGTCGAACGTGGCCACCTCGTGCATCGCGCGGGCCGCGCTCTGGACGATCGGCAGGGCGAGGAGCGCGCCCGTGCCCTCGCCGAGCCGCAGGTCGAGGTCGACCAGGGGCCGCAGGCCCAGCTTGTTCAGGGCCGCCACGTGACCCGGCTCCGCGCTGCGGTGGCCCGCGATGCAGGCCGCGAGGACCTCGGGGGCGATGGCGCGGGCGACCAGGGCGGCCGCGCCTGCGCTGACACCGTCCAGGATCACCGGCGTACGCAAGGAGGCGCCGCCGAGGAGGAGGCCCACCATGGCCGCGTGCTCCAGGCCGCCGACCGCCTCGAGGACGCCGATCGGGTCCGCCGGGTCGGGCTGGTGCAGCTCCAGGGCGCGGCGGACCACGTCGACCTTGCGGGCGTGCATCTCGTCGTTGATGCCGGTGCCGCGGCCGGTGACCTCGGCGGGGTCCGTCTCCGTGTAGACGGAGATCAGGGCCGCGGAGGCAGTGGTGTTCGCGATGCCCATCTCGCCGGTGAGCAGGGCCTTGTTGCCCGCCGCCACCAGGTCGCGGGCGGTCTCGATGCCGACTTCGAGCGCGGCCTTGACCTCTTCGCGGGTCAGGGCGGGGCCGGTCGTCATGTCGGCCGTGCCCGCGCGCACCTTGCGGGGCAGCAGGCCCGGCGTGGCGGGCAGCTCGCTCGCCACGCCGACGTCGATGACGCAGACCTCGGCGCCCACCTGGTTGGCGAAGGCGTTGCAGACCGCGCGCCGCCGAGGAAGTTGGCGACCATCTGCGCGGTCACCTCCTGGGGCCAGGCGGTGACGCCCTGGGCGTGCACGCCGTGGTCGCCCGCGAAGATCGCGACGGCCGCGGGCTCCGGGATCGGCGGCGGGCACATCCGGGACAGGCCGGAGAGCTGCGCGGAGATGATCTCCAGCATGCCGAGGGCGCCCGGCGGCTTGGTCATCCGCTTCTGGCGTTCCCATGCCTCGCCGAGCGCCTTGGCGTCCAGCGGGCGGATGTTGGTGACGGTCTCGGCGAGCAGGTCGTGCGGGTCCTCGCCGGGCAGCGCGCGGCGGCCGTACGTCTCCTCGTGGACGACCCAGGAGAGCGGGCGGCGCTTGGACCAGCCCGCCTGCATCAGCTCGGGCTCCTCCGGGAACTCGTCGACGTACCCCACGCAGAGGTAGGCGACGACTTCGAGGTGCTCGGGCAGGCCGAGGGCGCGGACCATCTCGCGCTCGTCGAAGAAGCTGACCCAGCCGACGCCGAGGCCCTCGGCGCGGGCGGCGAGCCAGAGGTTCTCGACGGCGAGCGCCGAGGAGTACGGGGCCATCTGCGGCTGGGTGTGCCGGCCGAGGGTGTGGCGGCCGCCGCGGGTGGGGTCGGCGGTGACGACGATGTTCACCGGGGTGTCGAGGATGGCCTCGATCTTCAGTTCCTTGAACTGCTTCGCGCGGCCCTTGGGCAGGGACTTGGCGTACGCGTCGCGCTGGCGCATGGCCAGTTCGTGCATGGTGCGCCGGGTCTCCGCGGACTTGATGACCACGAAGTCCCAGGGCTGCGAGTGGCCGACGGAAGGCGCCGTGTGGGCGGCCTCCAGGACGCGGAGCAGCACCTCGTGCGGGATCGGGTCGGAGCGGAAGCCGTTGCGGATGTCGCGGCGTTCGCGCATGACGCGCAGGACGGCTCGCGCCTCGGCGTCGTCGTAGCCGGGGGCGGGGGTGCCCGGGGAGGTCAGGGGCTCGGCGGCCGCGGGCCGGTCGCTGTTCCCGGCCTCGTCGTGCTCGCCGGTCGCGCCGGGTACGTCGGGCTCGTCGTCCTCGATGACGAGGAGTCCCGGGGCCGCGGCGGCGGGCGGTGTCTCCTCCGCCGCCGGGGCGTCCTCGGCCGTGAGCGGCTCGGGGCCCTCCGGCGTCTCGGGTGCTTCAGGCGCTTCGGCCATCTCAGGTGCTTCGGCCACTTCGGTCACTTCGTTCGCTTCGATGGGTTCGAACGAGATGACTTCGTCGGCCTCGTCCAACTCGTCGGCCTGGTCGGCCGTGTCGGGGGCGGCCGGGAACTCGGCCGGGGCCACCACCGGGGAAACAGGGGGGTCAGCGGCAACAGGGGCCTCCACCGGGGGCGCGGCCGGAACCGGCGCCTCCGGGAAGGGCTGTGCGGCTTCGGCCGTCGCCTCGCTCGCCTCGGGCTGCGGCAGCACGGTGTCCGGCGCGGGCGTCGCCGCGGGAGCCGCTTCGGCGACCGTCGCCGTGGGCTCGGTCCCGTCGGCGCGGGGCGGGACGTGACGGCGGGCTGCGAGGCCTCGGGAATCTCGTCGGCGGGCGGGGCCTCGACGGGTGCGGGCTCGCCGGCCACGGGTTCCGTCGGCGGTACGACGTGGGGGGCGACGGCGGGCTCCGCGGGCTCGGCCGGTGCGGGCACCTGCTGGGCCATGGGCTGCTCGGCGGCCGGGGCGGCCTCCGGGGCCTCCGGGGCGGCCTCCGCGATCTCCGGGGCGGCCTCGGCGGTCGGGCTCGTCCTGCGGCTCGGCGAGGTGGCGCGGGGGCGTCGGCGCGAGGTGGGGCGTGGTCGGCACCGAGCCCTCGACGGGCACGAACTGGCCGATGGGCATGGGCGCCGGGGCTCCACCGGGAGGCGACGCGTACTCCGGGGCGCCGGTGTCCTGCGGGGTGGGCTGCGGCTCGGGCTGGTGGTGCGGGGCGGGGGCGGCGTGCACCGCGTCGGCCGGGTCGCCGCCCTGCGGCGCGTGGCCGGGGTGGGCGCCGACGGCTGCGGCGTACGCGTCCTGGGCGGTGTCCGGGGCGAAGCCGGGCTGATCGGCCTCGCCGGTGTGCGGAGCCGGGGCGCTGTCGCCCCACGGCTGGGCGGAGGCGACGACGAACGGGGGCTGAGCGGCGACAGCGGGCCCTGCCTCGGCGAAGGCGGGCTGCTCCCCCGCCGGCGCCGGGACCTGTCCGGCCTCGGCGGCGTACGGGAAGGCGGCGCCCTCTGGGGGAAGCTGGACGGCCTGCCCGGGCTGCTCGGGCTGCTCGGCGGGGGCGGCTTCCGGTGCCTGCGGGGCATCCACGCCCTGCGGGAAGCCATCAGCGCCTGCGCAGCTTCGGGGGCGGTCTGCGGGGCTTCCGCCACCGGCTGTGCTTCGGGGAGCTGCGGGTCCTGCGCGGTCTGCGGCTCCTGCGGGGCAGGGGCCTGCACGGCCTCGGCGCCGTGCGCGGCCTCGTGCGCCGGGGCCTCCGGGGCCACGGCCTCCGGGGCCTGCGCCTCGACCGCCGGGGCGACCGGGGCCCCTGTGACGGCTGCGGCGTCAGTGGCAGCCGTGTCGGCAGGGGCGACCGCGGCCTCTGGGACGACCGTTTCTGCTGGTGCGGCGTGGGCCGCCTGCTGCAGCTGGGGCTGTGCTTCCTGCTGGGACCACGGCGCGCCGCCCTGCGGCGGGATCTCCGAGAACGCGGTCCCGGCGGGGTGGCGTCGTCGCGCGGGATGTCGAGGTACTCGGGCCCGATGGTCGCCGGCCCCGCGTGCCGGGCCGCCGCGGCCTGCTGTGCTGCACCGACGGCAGTCACCGCTCCGGCGGGACCGCGGTCGGCGAGCGAGCGCACGGGGCTGCCGGAGCTGTCGGGCACCGCGGGGCCCGAGGGCCCGTGGTGCAGCGGTCTGCGGGAGGAGCCGGGGTGCGCCGCGCCGGGCATGCGGACGCCGGTGAGGTCGACGCGAGCCGCTGTCGCGGCCCGCCGTCTCGTGCGGCCCCGGCTGATGAGCGGCCTGGGCCGCCTGCGCCGCCTGGGCCTCGCTCCACGCCCCCTGGGCGCTCGGCATCAGCAGCAGGTCGTCGTCCTCGGCGGGGTTCACCGACGGATCGGAGGGGTCGGTGGAGTCGACGGGGTCCACGAAGGGATACGCACCCGGAGCGTTCGGCTGCTGTGCCCCCATGCCCTGCACGGGCCCGGACGGCACACTGTTGCCTGCGCCCTCCGGCAGCCCCTCGCCCGGGACCTGGCCGGTGTCGGTCATGCGTAACCCCTCGCCCATCGGTTAGTGCTTCTTCGACCGCCCCTCAGCCTTCGGCCGGGGAGGCCCCATTGACCGGAGCGGCGCACCAACCGCCCGTCATCCTCAACGAGCGTGCGCGCCGCGCGGCACGAACCGCTTACCGGACAACTGGCATTGTCCCGGTCGGTCCGCCGCCGCGGCAGCTTGATCGGCCACGGCCCGCTGTGGACTGCGCCACGTTGCGCGTCCCTCCGGTCCTGCCGTACCACACAGGCCCCCCAAAACGGGTGGACCTTCCGGACCTTGACCAACGAAGTGCCGGGCACCCGGGTGCGGTACAACGATCGGCCAGCCTACCTCGCGCCCTGCCGCGCCGGGGTCACGGGGAACGGTCCGGGAGGCGCCCGGAGAGCAGGAATGCCACGGTCCGCTTCTCCTCCCGCCAGGCGCGGGTGTCGAGCTCCACGGACTGGAGGAGGGCGCACTCGACGGCGTACCCGTGCTCGGAGAGATCCCTGCCGATCAGCTCGGCCGCGTCGCGTGTCGCGGCGTGCGTGACGATGCGCTCGGGGCGCCGGTCGGCGACCGCGGAGACGACCGCGGCTCCCCCGCCCCCGACCCGTACGACGTCGGGTTCGGGCAGGTCTTCGAGGACGTGCGGCGCGACGCCGTGCACGGTCTGCGCCTGGACGCCGAAGCGGCGCACGGCGGCGGTGGTCCGGCCGAGCGCGTCGGCGTCGTGGTCGACGGCGATCACGGCGGCCCCGAAGCGGGCCGCCTTCGCGGTGAAGGCGCCGCTGCCGCAGCCGATGTCCCAGACGAGGTCCCCCACGCGCGGCCCGAGCCGGGCGAGTTGGGCGGCCCGCAGCCGGTCGTTCTCCCCTTCGCCGAGCCAGATGTCCCCGCCGTACTCGGCGGCGGGCAGCGCCCAGCCGCGCGGGGAGGCCGCCGGTTCGCGCCCGGCGATCCAGCCGGTGTCGGACGCGGCGGCGGTCCTCGCCGATGACGATGACGACGTTCGGGTCGCGCCACGTGTGGTCGGCGGCCCTGTCGGAGGTGACGACGGTGACCCGCTCGCGGTGGGTGCCGAGTTCCTCGCAGATGACGAAGGTGCGGTGGACGCCCTGGAGCAGCAGGCTCAGCTCGGCGGGGCCGGCGCCCGGCGAGGTGAGGACGGCGACCTTGGTGTGGGCGCGGCAGACGTTCACGGCGCGGCGCAGGGTGCGGCGGTGGGCGACCGACGACCTCGGCGTCGTACCCACGGCATGCCCGCGCGGGCGAAGGCCTGGGCGACGGAGGAGACGGCGGGCACCACTTCGACCTCGAGGCCGAACTCGGGGGCGCGCAGGGTGCGTACGACGCCGAAGAAGCCGGGGTCGCCGTCGGCGAGGACCACGGCGGTGCCGCGGTGGGCGGCGATGCGGCGGGCGGCGAGGCCCACGCTGCCGAGGCGGATGCGCTCGGCGCGGGCGGGGATCTCGTCCAGTGCCAGGGTGGTGGGCGGCGCCCGCCACGATCGTGGCGGCGCTGAGCGCGGAGCGTGCCGCGGCGGTCAGCGGCGTACCGTCCCAGCCGATCACCGTGACCCGGTCGGCCATCGTCGTCTGTCTCCTGGGTTCTCGCGGGTCTTCAGTGCGGGGCGGTGGCTGCGGGAGCGACCGCGCACGCGGCCAGGGGCGAGCGTACCTGGTGTTACTCGGGGGTGCCCGGAGGGTGGCGGGCCCGGCTCAGTTCCAGTCGGAGTAGGCGGAGAAGCCGCTGTCGGCGAGGTTGTCGCTGACGCCTTCGAGGTCCTCGGGGAGCAGGCTCCACACGATGAGGTCGGTGCGGACCTCCAGCCAGCCGCCGAACGGGTCGCCGCCGTTTCTCATCCGCGCTATCCAGGCGCCGCGCAGGACGCCCTCGCTGATGCAGCCGATCTTCTGGGCGACCTGCTGGGCGGCGGTGTTGTCGGCGGCGGTGCGCAGCTCGATCCGTTCGAACGCCTGGTCCCTGAAGAGCCACTGGGCGGTGGCGAGCGCGGCCTCCGAGGCGTAGCCCTCGCCGCGGGCCCAGGGGGCGACGACGTAGCTGAGTTCGCTGGCGCGCACCCGCCAGTCGGTGTTGCGCAGGTGGACGACGCCGACCAGGCGCTGGGTGAGGAACTCCGTGACGGCGAGGGCGATGCCGCGGCCCTCGGTGCGCTCGGCGGGGGCGAGGCGGGTGATCCAGTCGCGGGCGTCGGCCTCGGTGTAGGGCTGGGGGACGGAGGTCCAGGCGGTGACCATCTCGTCGTTCATCATCTCGGCGTACGCGGGGACGTCGGCGTCCTCGAACGGGCGCAGCACCAACCGCTCCGTGCTGATGGAGATGTCGGGGAAGGTGGTTGTCATGCGCCGCTCCGTAACCTGGAACCCTCGGGGCCTGCTGAAGTGTTCAGCATGCAGCATGTCGGCGCGTGGACGCACCACGGGGTCCGCTCCTTCCTCAGGAGGGGACCCCGTGGTGCGGGCGGGAGCGGACTGTGCGTCAGTTCCCTTCGCCGGCCGCTTCTTCGACGGGCAGGACCGAGCCCTTGTACTTGTTTTCGATGAACCGCTTCACCTCGGGCGAGGTGAGCAGCTTCGCCAGTTTCTTCACCCGTGGGTCGCTCTCGTCGCCCTTCTTGACGACGAGGACGTTGTTGTACGGGTTGCCCTTCGGGGACTCCAGGAGGATGGCGTCCTTCTTGGGGCTGAGTCCGGCGTCCAGGGCGTAGTTGTTGTTGATGACGGCCGCGTCGAGGTCGTCGAGCGAGCGCGGCAGCTGTGCCGGGTCGAGCGGCTTGATGGTGAGCTTCTTCGGGTTGGACGTGATGTCCTCGGGCGTCGCGGTACCGCCGACGCCCTTCTTGAGCCCGATGACTCCCTTGGCGGCGAGGAGCTGGAGCGCCCGGCCCTCGTTGGTCGTGTCGTTGGGGACGGCGACGGTCGCGCCCGTCCGCAGCTTCCCGATGTCCTTCGCGGCCTTGGCGTCCCCGGCCTTCTTCACGTACACGCCCATGGGCGGCAGGTAGGCCTCGGCGACCGGCACCAGATCCGTCTTCTTGGACGCGTTGAAGTCCTTGAGGTACGGGGCGTGCTGGTACAGGTTGGCGTCGAGCGAGCCCTCCTGGAGCGCGGTGTTCGGCGTGACGTAGTCCGTGAACTCCTTGATCTCCAGGTCGAGCCCCGCCTTCTTCGCGAGGTTGTCCTGGATGTACGCGAGGACTTCGCCGGCCGGGGTCGGGGTGGCCCCGACGACGAGCCGGCCGTCGTCGGAGCCCCGGTCCGAGCCGCCGCCGCACGCGGTGAGCCCCAGCGTGAGGGCGAGGGTGCCCGCGGCGGCGGCGATGACGGACGTACGCATGATCAGAACGCGGCGACGACGGCGCCGTCGTACTTGTCGGCGATGAACTTCTTGACCTCGGGCGAGGTGAGGAGCTTGGCCAGCTTCTTCACGCGCGGGTCGTTCTCGTCGCCCTTCTTCACGGCGAGGAAGTTGCCGTAGGGGTTGCCCTTGGCCTTCTCGGCGACGAGGGCGTCCTTGGCGGGGCTGAGCTCGGCCTCCAGGGCGTAGTTGCCGTTGATCACCGCGGCGTCGACGTCGCTCAGGGAGCGGGGCAGCTGGGCGGCCTCCAGCTCCTTGAACTTGAGGTTCTTCGGGTTCTTGGCGACGTCCTTGGGGGTCGCCTCGTAACCGACGCCCTTCTTGAGCTCGATGAGGCCGTTGTCGGCGAGGAGCTTGAGGGCGCGGGCCTCGTTCGTGGTGTCGTTGGGGACGGCGACGGTGGCGCCGTCCTTCAGCTCGCCGAGCTTCTTGACCTTCTTCGAGTACACGCCGAGCGGTTCCAGGTGCACGGTGCCGTTCGGGACGGGCACGACATCCGTGCCGTTCTTCTTGTTGAAGTCGTCCAGGTACGGCTTGTGCTGGAAGTAGTTCGCGAAGACCTCGCCCTGCTGGACGGCGGTGTTCGGCGTGACGTAGTCGGTGAACTCGCGGACCTCGAGGTCGAGGCCGGCCTTCTTGGCGAGGTTCTTCTGGACGTAGTCCAGGATCTGGCCCTGCGGCGTCGGGGTGGCGGCGACGACGAGCGGGCCGTCCTTGTCGCCCGCGGAGCCCTTGTCGGAGCCGCAGGCGCCGAGCCCGAGGGTGAGGGCTCCGGCGACGAGGACAGTGGTGGTGATCTTGGCGGTGTTACGCACGAAAAGTGCCTTTCTCCATGGATGGTGCCGGTGGTGCCGGTGGTGCGGCCCCGCGTGGGTGGCGGGGAGGTCAGCCGGTCTTGGTGTGCGACTCCGCGGCGGCGGTGCCGGGGAGCACGCCGCGCAGCGGCCGGAACAGCAGCAGCGGACCGGAGCCGCCGCCGCGCTTGTGGAGCCTGCGGGCGGCGTAGTCGCCCGCGAACTGGATGATCGAGATGACCACGGCGAGGATCGCCACGGTGATCCACATCAGCTCGGTCTCGAAGCGCTGGTAGCCGTAGCGCAGCGCGAGGTCGCCGAGGCCGCCGCCGCCGACCGTGCCCGCCATCGCGGAGTAGCCGATGAGGGCGACGATCGTGGTGGTGGCGCCCGAGATCAGCGAGGGCAGCGACTCGGGGACGAGGACCTTGCGTACGACGGTCCAGGTGGAGCCGCCCATCGACTGCACGGCTTCGACGAGCCCGCCGTCGACCTCACGGATCGAGGTCTCCACGAGCCGCGCGAAGAACGGGATGGCGCCGACGGCGAGCGGCACGAGGGCGGCCTCGCGGCCGATCGTGGTGCCGGTGATCCAGCGCGTGAAGCCCATCAGGGCGACCATGAGGATGATGAACGGCATCGAGCGGGCGATGTTCACGATCTGCCCGATGACCTTGTTCAGTACGGCGTTCTGCAGCAGTGCGCCGCGCTCGGTGAGGACGAGCAGGATGCCGAGCGGCAGTCCGGCGACGACGGCTATCAGCGTCGACCAGCCCACCATGTAGAGGGTGTCCCAACACGCCTGCTCCAGCAGGGGACGCATCTCCGACCAGGTCACTTGGCACCTTCCTTGACCAGCAGCGTCTCGTTGCGGGGCGCGGGCACGGGGTCCTCGCCCGCGATGTCGACGTGGAGGCCCTGCTCGCGCAGGAACCCGATCGGGACGACGTTGTCCTCGAAGCGGCCGGGCAGTTCGATGCGCATGCGGCCGACCTGCTTGCCCGCGACGGTGTCCATCGCGGCGCCGAGGATCGAGATGTCGATGTTGTACGTGCGCGACAACTGCGAGATGACGGGCCGGGTCGCGGCCTCACCGAGGAACGTCACGTCGACGACCGTGCGGTTCTCGCCGGTGGTGTCGCCGCTGACGGGGAAGAGCGCGGCGGCGAGTTCGGAGCCGGGCGTCGCGAGGAGTTCGCTGACGGTGCCGGACTCGACGATCTGGCCGCGCTCCATGAGGGCGGCGGAGTCGCAGACGCTCTTGACGACGTCCATCTCGTGCGTGATGAGCAGGACGGTCAGGCCGAGCTGCCGGTTGAGGTCGCGCAGGAGCTGGAGGATGGAGCGGGTGGTCTCCGGGTCCAGGGCGCTGGTCGCCTCGTCGGAGAGCAGCACCTTCGGGTCGCCGGCGAGCGCGCGGGCGATGCCGACGCGCTGCTTCTGGCCGCCGGAGAGCTGCGCCGGGTAGGACTTCGCCTTGTCGGCGAGGCCGACGAGGTCGAGGAGTTCGAGGGCCTTGCGGGAGCGCTCCTGGCCGGAGAGGCCGAGGATCTCCAGGGGCAGTTCGGACGTTGTCCTGGACGGTGCGCGAGGACAGCCAGGTTGAACTGCTGGAAGACCATCCCGATGCGGCTGCGCGCCCGGCGCAGCTCCTGGCCCGCGCGCGGGCCGCGTCCGGCGAGGGCCGTGAGGTCCTGGCCCGCGACGGTCACGGTGCCGGAGGTGGGGCGCTCCAGGAGGTTGACGCAGCGGATGAGGGAGGACTTGCCGGCGCCGGACTGGCCGATGACGCCGTACACCTCGCCCTCGCGGACGTGCAGGTCGACTCCGTCGAGGGCGGTTACTTCACGACCGCGTGAGCGGTAGACCTTGGTGAGGCCGGAAGTGGTGATCACAGGGGATTCCGTCACTGTCGAGTGCGCGGCGCGGGTGTCGCCGGGCACGGGGCATTCGTTCGGAACGCGGCACGGTTCTCGCGGTGGCGAAAGGAACCGGAGGACGTGTGCGCGGGGCAGGCTCGCTTCCTGCGTCAGTACGGCTTTCGTCGCGTACGTCGTGCGGGGGCGGGGCACAGCGGCTTCGCTTCGGGGCGCGATGCTCTTCGTGGTGCGGGGGCCCTCAGAAGGCGCACATTCGACACATACAACGAGCACCGGGCGTCATCGTCGCCTCGGTCGCAAGGGTGCGGCTGCTCGTCGTGGTCATGGGCCCAAGTAAAACACGCGTGAGGTCGCCGTCCGCCACCGCTGTCCGTATAGCGGACAGCGGTGGGACCGGGCCGGGCCGTGCGCGCCGGACGGTCAGCCGGCGACGGTGATCTCCACCGCACCGGACGTGGCCTGCGCGGACACGGCGGAGAGGTCCTTGACCAGGACGTCCGCGGACAGCTCGGCGGCGGCGTGGGTTGTGGTCAAGGCCACGGTGGTCATGCCCGCGGCCCGCCCGGCCTGCAGGCCTGCCGGGGCGTCCTCGAAGACCACGCAGTCCGGGTCGGCGCCCAGCTTCTCCGCGGCGAGCAGGTAGGGCTCGGGGTCGGGCTTGCCGCGCGTGATGTCGTCGGCGGCGATGAGCAGTCCGGGCCGGATGCCGACCTCGGCGAGCCGGGCCTCGGCCAGGACGCGGGTCGCGGAGGTGACCACGGCCCAGCGGTCCGCGGGCAGCGACTCCAGCAGCTCGCGGGTGCCGGGCAGCAGGCGGACACCGCCGGCCACGTCCGAGACCTCCAGCTCGTCGATGCGGGCGACGGCCCCGGGGACCTGCTCCGGGGGCAGCAGGTCGGCGGCTATCTCGGCGGCGGGGCGGCCGAGCAGCTCGACGCGGGCGAACTCCTCGGCGGTGATCCCGTACTCCCGCGCCCACCGCGTCCAGCAGCGGTACACCGACTCCAGGGAGGAGACGAGGGTGCCGTCGTTGTCGAACAGGAGCGCTTCAGCCTGGATCTTCATGGTGTCCGAGCGTACGGGTCGCCCCGGGGCGCGGTACGGGGACCCTGGGCCCGGCGGTCCGGGCACTCCAGGGGGAGGCGGCCCGGGCATGCTGCACCCCGCGGTCCGGGCACTGCGGGGGCAGGCGCATCGGGTCAAAGGGCCCGTAATAAAGTCACGGACATGCTTGTTGCCCTGACGATCGCGACCGCCGTGGCCGCGCTCGCCCTCGCCGCCTGGTGCGGTTTCGCCGCCTACCGCGACCAGCCGACCAAGGACTGGCATTTCATCGGCATGGGCGTGGTGACGCTGCTCGCGCTGGTCCAGCTGGTCGTCGGCATCGTCCAGCTCGCGCGCGGCGAGGACCCGGAACAGGGCACGACGATCTTCGTGGCGTATCTGCTGGGCTCCTTCGCGTGCGTACCGGTGGCGGGCTTCATGTCGCTGGCCGAGCGCACGCGCTGGGGTTCGCTCACGGTCGCCGCGGGCGGCGTGGTCCTCGCCGTGCTCCAGGTACGGCTCTACGACATCTGGGGTGGCTGAGGTGACGGACACCAAGAAGAGCGCGCCTGCCGGCGGCCGCCAGAAGCTGATCACCGGGCCGGGCATCCTGCTGCTGTGGCTGTACGGCGTGATGGTCGTCGGCGCCGTGTCGCGCTCGGCGGTACAGATCTCGACGGACTTCGACAAGGCCCCGCTCGCGTACTCCCTCTCGGCACTCGCGGGCCTCGTCTACGGCTTCATCACGTACTCCCTGGTGCGCGGCGGCGACACGGCCCGCAAGGCGGCGCTGGTGTGCTGCGCCGCCGAGCTGGTGGGCGTACTGGCCGTCGGCACGTGGACGCTGGCGGAGCCGTCCGCCTTCCCGGACGCCACGGTGTGGTCGGACTTCGGGATGGGCTACTTGTTCATCCCGGTGATCCTGCCGGTGACGGCGATCTTCTGGCTGGTCCGGGCGCGGCGGACGGGACGCTAGCGGGGCCGCTCGTCGCGTCCCGGCGCCGCGCGCGGTGAGAGCGCCGGTCTCAGCCGCCGGCCGACGGCGTGCCTTCGGGGGCGCTCAGCATGGCCTCCGGCAGGTAGCCGGACCGGACGCGCAGGTCCCAGCCGTGCACGTGGACGGCGAGGGCGGCCAGGGCGATGGTCTTGTGGGGCAGGAGGCTGCGGGGCGCCGCGTCGGAGGGTGCGCTCTCCCGGTGCTGGACAAGACGGTGCTCCAGGGCCCGTTCGAAGGCCACCTGGTCATCCTCCAAAAGCACGCGCAGGAGGCGCTGATCCGGCGTCAGCGCGTCGAGGGCGTCCAGCTGCCGCTGCGCGTCGGTGCGCTCGCCGTCATTCGGCTTGCACAGCGTCACCGACGGCCAGTGCCGGGGCAGATGCCCTTCGGCCTGGGTGAGGTAGCCGCACAGGGCGTCCATCTCCGCCAGTTCGCCCGGGTCCGACACCGATTCCCGCTTCGAGTACGGCACGCCGTTACGGATGTCGGGGGCGTAGTCGCCGCGCAGCAGCAGCCCGATGACCAGGCCGCGTTCCCGGATCATGCCGCTGATCACGGACAACGCGAAGGCGTCCAGCCAGGTCCTCGCGGTGGCCGCATGTTCCACCACGGCCTCGAAGTCCGTGTCTTCGCTGCTCAGCTCCTCGTCGATGAGGCTGAAGGAGATCTCCTGGTCGCCGTTGGGGTAGCAGCCCAGGCTCAGGAGTCCGAGGGCGCACTCGGCCGCGGTGCGCAGAACGACGTCCGAGGGGGCGGTGCCGGGCTCGGCGTCCGCCACCGTGCGGGCGGCTATGTGGTCCAGGAGATCGTCGCGCAGTGCCTGCATCTCCTCGTCGGAGTAGCAGTCGTATCGCATCGTGTGCCAGCGGGCGGCGGGCCCGCCGCGGATGTTCTCCAGCGCCTCTTCGATCCGCGGCTCACTCACTTCATGCCGGGCTACGTCCTTGATCGTCATGACGGTCATCCTGGCAGCCGCCACTGACATCGCGGGAAGCCGACCGTGAGCACGCCGACGGCCGGGGCCGCGGCTTGCGCCGCCGGGCCGGGGTGCGTCAGGCGCTCGCCGCGTACGCGCGGGCGTCGGAGTCCTTGGCGAGGGTCACGACGGTGAGCCGGTCGTTGACCCGCTGGGTCTTCACCGGGGCGTAGCCGTGCTTGCGGTAGAGCTGGAGGTTCTGTTCGCTGCGGTGGCCGGTGAAGAGCTGGAAGCTCTTGGTCGCGCTGTTCGCGCCGAGCTGTCGCTCGATGGCGTTGAGGAGGCGGCCGCCGAGGCCGTGCCGCTGCAGGCGGGGGTGGACGATGAGCTTGCCGATCCGCGCCGTGCCGTCGGTGTCGACGGTGCCGCGCACGGAGGCCACCACCTCGTCGCCGAGCCGGGCCACCAGGACGGTGTCCGAGGCGACTTCGGCTTTGAGGGAATCCAGGGACTGGGTCAGCGGCTCGATCGAGTAGTCGCCGTAGAGCTCGGCCTCGCTCTGGTAGCAGAGGTACTGCAGTTTGAGGATCTGTTCGGCGTCCGCTTCGGACGCGCCTCCGAGATGGTCACGCTCATGCCCATGTGTGCATGCCTCCCGCTCACCTGCTCCACCGGTTGTCTAACGCTCCCTTCCCCGCGGTGCAGGAGCCGCAACCTCCGCCGCCAGCATTCTGCGCAGGCATCCCAGGCATCGGGAACGTTCCGGTCCCAGACTTCCCTGTGACATTCCCAACTCCCCTGCGATCTCACGGTAGGTGAGGTCCTCGGGGGACAGCAGCGCCGCCAGGAGACGGGGGCAGCGGCCGGGCAGCCTGCGGACCGCGGCGTGCAGGGTGCGGTGCCGGTCGGCGGTCAGGGCGCGCTGCTCGGGGCCGCGGTCGGCGTCGTCGGCGGGCTCGGCCGCGTACGCCACCTCGCGCCGGCTGGCGTGCCGGGAGCGGCGCGCCTCGGACTGGACGGCGCCGCGCAGCCACAGCGCCGGGTCGGTGGGCGGGCCGTCGGACTCCAGGCGCTCCAGCAGGCGCAGCCAGACGGCCTGTTCGAGGTCGCCCGCGTCGGCACCGGAGTCGAGGGCCTCCGCGGAGCTCGGCGGCGAGCAGCGGACGCAGCGTGGGGATGAGGGTGGGGATGAGCGTGGGGATGGGCTCGTACGTCATGCACGACGGGACGCGGCCGCTCCGGGGAAGGTTTCCGGAGCGGCCGTCTCTCACCCCAACCGGGGGCGTTCCCGCGGCCGTTGACGGCGTCGCTCAGTCCTTGGCGAAGTCCGCGGCGGCCAGCAGCGCGGTGTCCGGGTTGTCGGAGAAGATGCCGTCGATGCCCGTCTCGAAGTAGGCCTTGAAGGCGCCGAAGGCGTCTCCGTAGGCGGCCGGGTCGGTGCCCTTCCTGAAGTTCGCGGGCAGGAAGGTGTTCTCGTTGCGCATCGTGTACGGGTGCAGGATGAGGTCCGCCTCGTGCGCGTCCTCGACGAGCGTGGTCGGCGTGCCGAGGCTGCCGTCGGCCTTCTTCGGGATGATCAGGTCGAGCGTCGGGCCGATGCCCTGTGCGAAGCGCGCCAGCCACGCCAGGCCCTCGGGCTTGATCAGGTCGGCGACGGTGCGCGGGTCGCCCGCCTCGACGAAGTCCCACGGCCGGGAGTTCGCACTGGACAGGAGCACCACGCGGGGCGCGGCGACCAGCTTGGCCAGGCGCTGGATGCTGCCGGGCTCGAAGGACTGGAGGAAGTTCGGGGAGTTCTTCTTGTGGCGGCCGTAGCGGCGCAGGAGCTTGGCGAGCGGCTCTTCGAGGCCGAGGCCCAGTTGGCGGAAGTATGTGGGGTGCTTGGTCTCGATGTGCAGCCAGATCTGCCGGCCGCGCCTGCGGCCCTCCTTCTCGGCCCACTCGAAGACCTCTTCGAGGGTCGGGATGTCCCAGCGGCCGTCGTAGAGGGTGTTGTGCCGGCGGGTGCCCGGGATGCGCTCCTTGGCGCGCAGCGTCTTCAGCTCGGCGAGCGTGAAGTCCTCGGTGAACCAGCCGGTCAGCTTGGCGCCGTCCACGGACTTGGTGGTCTTGCGGGAGGCGAACTCGGGGCGCGCGGCGACATCCGTCGTCCCGGTGATGTCGTTCTCGTGACGGCATACGAGATGGCCGTCCTTGGTGGGTACGACGTCCTGCTCGATGACGTGCGCGCCCATGTCCAGGGCGAGCTGGTACGAGCCGAGGGTGTGCTCGGGCCGGTAGCCGCTGGCACCCCGGTGCGCGACGACGGTCGGCTTCGGCAGGCTCTCGTAGCCGTGCCCGTGTCCGCGCCCCGGCCCGTGCCGCTCGTCGGCTCTCGCCACTCCCGGCAGGCCGACCGCGGCGGCGCCCGCGCCGAGGAGCGCCGCTCCCAGTACCGCTCGGCGTCCCCGGCCCGTCCCCGGCTGCTGCTGACCCGACTCCTGCGTCGCCATTGGCGTTCCTCCCGTTGTGCATCCGCCTTGCACCTGACAAAGCGGGACTGATCGTAGGTGGCCGCGAGTGACGGGTGGGAGACCCTGGACCGAACGGCGGGGTGACGCGACATGGCGAGTGGGCGCACCATGGAGGCTGCGGCCGGGCCCGGTCCGTGCGGAACGGCCGCTACGCAGAGAGAAGTGTGTGGGTGACAAGCACCACTACTTCGGGCCACACCGTTCCCACGGGGATACGGTCGTCGCAAGGGCCACGACCCGGAGCGACGTGGCGCAGAGCCGTGTCAACACTGCGTATCGGGTGCGTGAACCCGATGTGCAAACGGCGGTGACCCGCGAGTATCGTCCTCACCTGCACTTACTCGTCACCTACTCGCCGTCGACCCGTTGACACCGGAGGGCCTGTTGTCCCGTCTAGCGCTCATCAAGGCAGTGCTCGGACCGATCTTGCGCCTGATGTTCCGCCCACGGGTAGAAGGCGCCGAGAACATCCCCGGGACCGGGCCCGTCATTCTGGCCGGGAACCACCTGACGTTCATCGACTCGATGATCCTGCCGCTGGTGACCAACCGTCCGGTGTTCTTCATCGGCAAGGACGAGTACGTCACCGGCAAGGGTCTCAAGGGCCGCCTGATGGCGTGGTTCTTCACCGGCGTCGGCATGATCCCGGTGGACCGGGACGGCGGGCGCGGCGGTGTCGCGGCGCTGATGACCGGGCGGCGCATTCTCGACGACGGCAAGGTCTTCGGCATCTACCCCGAGGGCACGCGGTCGCCCGACGGGCGGCTGTACCGGGGGCGTACGGGCATCGCGCGGCTGACGCTGATGACCGGGGCGCCGGTCGTGCCGTTCGCGATGATCGGCACGGACAAGCTGCAGCCCGGCGGCAAGGGGCTGCCGCGGCCGGGCAAGGTGACGGTGCGGTTCGGTGAGGCGATGGAGTTCTCTCGGTACGAGGGGATGGACCGGGACCGGTATGTGCTGCGGGCGGTGACGGACTCCGTGATGGCGGAGGTCATGCGGCTGTCCGGGCAGGAGTATGTGGACATGTACGCCACCAAGGCGAAGGCGGCGTAGCCCTGCGGGGCTTGGGCGGTTTGGTTTGTGCGCCCGCGTCGGTGTGGGGGGCTTTGCCCTTCGGGCCGGGGCGGGCGTTTTTTGTTTTTGGGGTGAGGTGAGTGTGGGGGGTGCAGGGCGGGGGTGGGGTGAGCGTGGGTGGCGTCTGCGGGTTGGTTGTGGTTGCTCGCGCCGTTCCCCGCGCCCCCCTTACGGGGGCTGACCCCGGTGCGTCGCTGCGGGTGCGTTGGGGTTGCTCGCGCCCGTTCCCCGCG
>RBWT01000132.1 GCA_004010275.1 Streptomyces huasconensis | reverse complement strand
ACCACGGACGTCTGCGCCCTCGGCGAGACCTACGGAGGCTGGCGGCCGGGCAGCCCCGAGGCGGTCATCTGCCGGGACACGTATGGGCGTTGAGCCGGGCGGCGCGCGGCGGTGACACCCCGTAGCCACCGGCTGCGCGCCGCCGCGCGCCCCCCGTCCACTCCTCCCTCCGCCGCCCTCCCCCACCTCCCGCTCCAGCCGCGCGATGGCCGCCTTGATGCCGTCGCCGTATCGTCGTCTCCAGTGCGCCGACCGCGCCGCGGGCCCGGCGCAGATGGCTGCGGCCGCCTCGGGGCGGCCCAGCTTCAGGTAGTCCGCGGCGAGGTTGAGATGCAGGGAGGGGTAGAAGCCGCGCACCGCGAGCGACCGGTGGTGTTCGTGCAACCGGGCGTCCGTGAGCTCGTCCGCCGCCGACAACGCCCGCAGGTCCCAGGCCAGTTCCGCCGAAGGGTCCTCCTGGGTGTCCGCCATGTAGTGCGCGAGGGTGCACCGGTGCAGTGGGTCACCGTCCTCGCCGATCTCCCCCCACAGACCGAGGAAGCGGCCTTGCGCCTCCTCGCGGTCGCCGCCGTGATGCAACATGACCGCCTGCCCGATCCGCGTCATCATCGCGTCTTCCGCCGTCTGCTCCTGCTGCTCCGTCACCGGGTCCTCCGTGGTCGTACGGCCATCGCCCCCATCCCTCACGACGCTAGCGGCCACCACTGACAATCGCGGTCAGGCACGTTCGGCGACGGCGGCGCTCACGCGTACCGCTGGGCCAGCCCGGTGACGCTCCTGGCCACCTCGGCGCGGAGTCCGGGCGGCCCGAGAGCACCTCCGCCTCCAGGCCGAGCCGGAGGACGTCGCTCGCGGCCACCGGCAGCTCCCCCAGGTCGAGGCCCACCTCCGTCCAGCCGACCACGTCAGCCTCGCCCGCGCCCCGCCGCGCCGACCGGGACACCTTCAGCCGCGCGGTGCTCCGCAACACCCGCGCCTCCGGACTGCGCGACGCCTCGCCCCCGTACTCCATCGCGTACACGAGCGAGACGACGACGGCCGCGTACGTCGGCTACCAGTTCATCGACGGCACGCTCGACGGGCGCAAGGGGTCGTTCGTCATCGAGCAGCGCGGTTCGTTCGTGGACGACGGCATCGCGTGCGCCTTCACCGTGCCGCCCGGCTCCGGCACCGGCTCGTCCACCGCGCGGCACGGGGAGAAGTCCACCCCGTACGCCTTCGACCACACGCTCGGCGTCCTGGGCTGAGTCAGTCAGCCGAGGTTCGGGATACGCCAGTCGATCGGCTCGTGTCCCTGTGCCGCCACCGCTTCGTTGATCTGCGTGAAGGGCCGCGAGCCGAAGAACGCCTTCGCGGACAGCGGCGAGGGGTGGGCGCCCTTCACGACGACGTGGCGCTCCTCGTCGATGAGGGGGAGCTTCTTCTGGGCGTAGTTCCCCCACAGCACGAAGACGGCCGGGTCGGGGCGCTCGGCCACCGCGCGGATCACCGCGTCGGTGAACTTCTCCCAGCCCTTGCCCTTGTGGGAGTTGGCCTCGCCGGCGCGGACCGTGAGCACCGCGTTCAGCAGGAGGACGCCCTGCTCGGCCCACGGCATCAGGTAGCCGTTGTCGGGCACGGGGTGGCCCAGCTCCGCCTGCATCTCCTTGTAGATGTTCCGCAGGGAGGGCGGCGTCTTCACGCCGGGGCGCACGGAGAAGCACAGGCCGTGGCCCTGGCCCGCGCCGTGGTAGGGGTCCTGGCCGAGGACCAGGACCTTCACGCGCTCGTAGGGCGTCGCGTCGAGGGCGGCGAAGACCTCCTCGCGCGGGGGGTAGACGGGGCCCATCGCCCGCTCTTTCTCGACGAACTCGGTGAGCTCCTTGAAGTAGGGCTTCTGGAGCTCCTCGCCGAGGACTCCGCGCCAGGACGCGGGCAGCATGGCGATGTCGGTCACGTGAACAACCTCCGGTGTGCGGTCAC
Organism: Streptomyces huasconensis; assembly: GCA_004010275.1. Taxonomy (GTDB): domain Bacteria; phylum Actinomycetota; class Actinomycetes; order Streptomycetales; family Streptomycetaceae; genus Streptomyces; species Streptomyces huasconensis. The sequence goes on along the minus strand of RBWT01000132.1, from coordinate 19,751 downwards.
TTCTCACGGAAGAACCTACCGGCGCCCACTGACAATCCGACCGGAACCCCGTCTCCCCCGGCCCGACACCCCTTGCCTACCAGCTCGTCTTGCGCTGGAGTTCCCACATCATCATGATCGCCGAGGGGTCGAGGGCGCGCTCGCCGCCCGCGATCTCCTCGCTGGCCATGATGTACTGCTTGCCCTGCCAGAGCGGGAGCAGCCTGACGTCGTCGACGAGGATCTCCTGGGCCCGCTCGAAGTCGTCGATCACCGCGCCCCGGTCGGTCTCCCTGCGCTCGCGCGGCAGCACCTCGTCGGTGATCTCCTTGGAGACGTACGGCGTGTTGAGCACGTTCTTCGGGCCGACGAACGGCGCGATGAAGTTGTCCGCGTCGGGGAAGTCCGGGAACCATCCTCGCCCGAAGACCGGGTACTCGCCCTTGCTGTAGCCGTCCTGGAACTCGGTCCACGGTCGGCTCTTGAGCGTTATCTCGAAGAGGCCGGACGCCTCCAGCTGCCGCTTGATCTCGGCGAACTCCAGCGCGGTGGCCGATCCGTAACGGTCGGTGGTGTACCAGAGCGTGAGCGGGACGGGCGCGGTGATGCCCGCGTCGGTGAGGATCTTCCTGGCCTTGGCCGAGCTGGGGTTCCCGTAGTCGTCGAAGAACCCGGTGGCATGGCCCGTGAGGCCCCTCGGCACCATCGAGTAGAGCGGTTCGACGGTGTCCTTGTAGACCTTGTGGGCGATGGCCGCACGGTCGACGACCTGCGCGAAGGCCCGACGGACCGGGAGCTTGCGCGCCCAGGCGTCCTTGGTGTTGAACACCAGGTAGCGGATCTCGGTGCCCGCGCCCTCGACGAGTTCGATGTCCTGCTCGCGCCGGCCCCTGTTCTGCATGGCGATGACGTCCTCGGCGGCCAGGCCGCGGAAGGTGACGTCGATCTGCTTCTTCTTGAGGGCGTCGACCATCGCCGACGACTTCTTGTAATAGCGGATGGTGATGGCGTCGTTCTTGACGTCGGCCGCGCCCTCGTAGTGGCTGTTCTTGACCAGCTCCGCCTTCTGGCCCGCCGTGTAGGCCTTCAGGGAGTACGGCCCGGAGCCGGTGATCTGGTCCCCGGTGCGGAGCTTGTCCGCCGGGTAGTCGCCGGGGTCGACGATCGACATGGCGGGCGTCGCCAGCACGAACGGGAAGGTCGCATCCGCCTTCTTGAGGCGGAAGACGACGGTCCGGTCGCCCTTGGCCGTGACCGTGTCGAGGGAGCCGAGCAGCCCCGCGGGACCGCCCTTGACCACGCCCTTGGACTCCAGGGTCCGCATCCGGTCGAAGGAGTACTTGACGGCCGCCGCGTCCAGTGTGTCGCCGTCGGAGAACTTCAGCCCTTCGCGCAGCTCACAGGTGAAGACCTTGTTGGACGCGTCGGAGAACTCGCAGGACTCGGCCGCGTCCGGCTCCGGCTCGGTGGCCCCCGAGGGGAAGCTGAGCAGGGTCTGGAAGACATTCCGGTAGAGCTCCCAGGAACTGTCCCAGGCCTTGGCCGGGTCCAGGGTGCTGGGCGCGCTCATCGTGCCGACGGTGATCGGCTCTTCCTCGTCCGGCCCCTCGGAGGACAGCAGCCCACAGCCCGCGAGCACGGACATGGACGCGAGCGCCGCCACCGGACGCATACCCCTCATACGCTTCGCAAGGGGAACTTCACTGAACACGCGCACGCTCCTCGATCGGCCATGCCATGGGATCGGCAGACAATATCGCAGTGCCCCGCCGGGCCAACCCACTGCGCCGACAGGGCACTTGATGCGTGCGTACGTCGCTTTTGGCGGCGTAGCCGATGGTTGTGCGGGCTTCGTCAGCCGACGCCCGCATTGAGGAAGATGCCGCCATCGACCACGAGTGTCTGGCCGGTGATCCAGTCGGACTGGGCCGAGGTGAGGAAGGCGGCCGCGCCACCGATGTCCTCGGGCACGCCGAGCCTGCCGAGCGGGTAGGAGGCGGCGGCCTCCGCCTCGCGGCCCTCGTAGAGCGCCTGGGCGAACTTGGTCTTGACGACCGCGGGCGCGATGGAGTTCACGCGCACCTTCGGCGCGAACTCGTGGGCCAGCTGGAGGCTGAGGTTGACCATGGCGGCCTTGCTCATCCCGTACGCCCCGATGAAGGGCGAGGCGGAGACGCCGGCGACGGAGGCGATGTTGACGATCGCGCCGCCGTGCTCGCTCTGCCAGGCCTTCCAGGTCTGCTGGGCGAAGCCGAGCGCCGAGATGACGTTCGTCTCGTACACCTTGCGCGCCACACTGAGGTCGAGTTCGGCGATCGGCCCGAAGACCGGGTTCGTACCGGCGTTGTTGATCAGGAAGTCGACCCTGCCGAAGGCCTCCATCATGCGTGCGACCGCGGTCGCTGGTGGGCCTCGTCGTGGGCCTTGCCCGCGCGCCGATGACCCGGTCGGAGCCGAGCTTCTCGACGGCCTCCTTGAGGGCGTCCTCGTTGCGTCCGGTGATGCAGACGCGGTCGCCGCGGGCGACCAGGGCCTCGGCGATGCCGTAGCCGATGCCGCGGCTCGCGCCCGTGATGAGCGCGGCCTTCCCGCTGTCCCGCACCGCGCCGTCCCGCGCTGCGCTGTCCTGCGCTGCCATGATCTTCGCCTTCCGGGTCAGTTGAGCGGGCCGCCGGCCACGTACATGACCTGTCCGGAGACGAAGCCCGTGTCCTCGCCAGTGAAGAAGGCGATGGCGTTGGCGATGTCCTCGGGGCGGCCGACGCGCTGCACCGGGATCTGGGTGGCGGCCGCCGCCTGGAACTCCTCGAAGTCCATGCCGACGCGGTCGGCCGTGGCCTTGGTCATCTCGGTGACGATGAAGCCGGGGGCGACGGAGTTGGCGGTGACGCCGAACTTGCCGAGTTCCTTGGCGAGGGTCTTGGTGAAGCCCTGGAGTCCGGCCTTGGCCGCGGCGTAGTTGGCCTGGCCGCGGTTGCCGAGCGCGGAGGACGAGGAGAGGTTCACGATCCGGCCGAAGCCCGCGTCCACCATGTGCTTCTGGCAGGCCTTCGACATCAGGAACGCGCCGCGCAGGTGCACGTTCATGACGGTGTCCCAGTCGCCCGCGCTCATCTTGAACAGGAGGTTGTCGCGCAGCACACCGGCGTTGTTGACGAGGATCGTCGGCGCGCCGAGCTGCTCGGCGATGCGGGCGGAACCGCGGCCTCGACCTGGGCCTCGTCGGAGACGTCGCAGCCGACCGCGAGCGCCTTGCCGCCGGCGGCGGTGATCCGCTCGACGGTGTCCTTGCAGGCGGCCTCGTCGAGGTCGATGACGGCCACGGCACGGCCCTCGGCGGCGAGCCGTACGGCGGTCGCCGCACCGATGCCTCGCGCTCCTCCGGTCACGACCGCGACGCGCTGCTCAGTGGTGGACATGCTGGTTCTCCTCGCCTTGGGATGCGGCTCTGCGTAGTGCGGCTCCACGGTACGCCCCGCTGGTGAGCGACCGCTTAGTACCTTCAGCTGGACGAGACGCTAGAAGCCCTGGCACCGGGTGTCAACGGCCCACAGCCGAGCTGTGACGCGTTAACCCCCGCCGAACCTCACCCTGACCAGCAGGTCGAGGAGGCGGTCCACCTCGCCCCCGGGGGTCGGCCGTCAGGCCGGTGTGCACGGGGCCCGGCTGCACCACCGTGGAGCGCGGCGCGATCAGCCAGCGGAAGCGGCGGCCCGCGTCGTCCCGCTCGGCCTGGCCCGCGGCCTCGCCGCCCGCGCAGATCCGCTCGACGGCGCCGAGCGCGGCCCGGATTCCGTCGATGTCGGCCGCGGGGTCGAGCGCCCGCAGCTTCCCCTCGTCGAGGTGGGTGCGGGCGGCGACGAACTCCTTGGCGCGGCAGTAGACGACGACGCCCGCGTTGAACTGCTCGCCGCGCTCGACGCGCGGCACCACGCGCACCAGCGCGTACTCGAAGACGTCCCGCTGCGTCACGTGGTGGCACCCTTCTTCGGCCGCGGCTCGCCGAGGGCGATCCGTTCGTGGATGGACCCCGCGCGCGGCAGCAGCACGGAGACGTAGGCGCGGCGTACGTCGTCCGGGTCCGCGAAGCCCGGCTCGTCGAGCAGCCACGCGTCGGGCACCTCCGCGGTGACCTCGGTGAGCAGGTCCTCGGTGATGAGCGGGGCGAGTTCGGCGGCGGCCGTCGCCACGTCGGGGCCGTAGGGGGCGAGGACGTGGTCGGAGGCGTCGTACGGCTTGGCGGCCGCGGCCTGGGCGGTGCGCCAGTTGTGGTGCCAGATCATGCTGGCGCCGTGGTCGATGAGCCACAGGTCGCCGCGCCACAGGAGCAGGTTGGGGTTGCGCCAGGAGCGGTCGACGTTGTTGATCAGGGCGTCGAACCAGACGACGCGGCCCGCCTCGGCCGGGTCCACGTCGTGGGCGAGCGGGTCGAAGCCGAGCGCGCCCGAGAGGAAGTCCATGCCGAGGTTGGGGCCGCCGCTGGACTTCAGGAGTTCCTGCACCTCCTGGTCGGGTTCGCCGAGGCCGATCACGGGGTCCAGCAGCATCTGGACGAGCCGCGGCATGCGCAGCCCCAGGCGGCGCGCCAACTCCCCGCAGATCACCTCGGCGACGAGCGTCTTGCGGCCCTGCCCGGCGCCGGTGAACTTCATGACGTACGTCGCGAGGTCGTCGGCCTCGACGAGTCCCGGCAGCGAGCCGCCCTCACGCAGGGGCGTGATGTAGCGGGTCGCGGTGACCTCTTTCAGCATTATCCTAGGCCACCTATCTATTTGACCTTGCAATCAGCGGTCGGCGGTGGAGGGGCGCAGTAGCGGGAATCACCCGTCAACGAGCCTCGGGAGAATCTGGGGAGTCTCGAGCGGCATGCCGATCTCCCCGCTCCCCAAGCGATCCGTCGATGGCGGTGCGCCCCTTACTTCCGGCCTCCGGCATGAAGTGAGCATAGTAACCGAGGGTGATCGCTGGCGAGGAGTGCCCGAGCCACCGCGCCAAGGTCACGACAGACTCTTCCGGCCTCCAGAATGATCGAGGCGTAGGTGTGCCGCAGTACGTGGAAGCCGCCCTTTGGGGCCGCCGCCCACTGCCAGGGTTTCGCGCCTTCGGCTCGCAGCGGGATGCTGCCGACCGCGGCCAGCGCGGGCTTCCAGGTGTAGATGGGCATGTCGACAGTACGAGTCTTATTCCCCTTCGGCAGGGCGAAGTACAACCTTCCACCGATCGCCTGGATTTGGCGGCGGACGTGGAGGACGCCTCGCGCGTAATCGATGTCCTCAGGGCTCAGCCCGAACACCGCGCCCTGACGGAGCCCGCATCCCAGGCCAACCACGACGGCTATCCGGTTTCGTGCGCTGATGACGTCGCGAACTCGCAGCGCCGTCTCCAACGGCCACGCGCCGCGTCGCTCTTGCGGTGCCTTCGGCCACCGCACGGACTTCGCGTGCATGGGGTTCCTGGCCAGCCGCTTGTCGTCGACAGCCGCTTCCAAAATGGAGGAGAGCTCGGACATGATGCCGCGCCGGTAGTCGACCGAAGAAACGGTTGACTACAACTTGGCTATGTAGCGCGCAGATCCGCCGCCGTGATGCTCCTGAGGGGGAGTTGACCCGGATGCGGAATGATGTGAAGGCGTGCTCTCCGCTCCTGGTTGTCCTGGGTCTTCGGAACTCCGCCCCCCTGCCCGGCGCCCAGTGCATCGCGATGTAGTCGGCAAGTGTGATGGATCCGTCGCGCGGGTCCACGAACTCACCCCGCTCTTCGTCCGTGGCCGCTCGAAGAAGCCACGCCTTGGCGTCCTCCAGGGTGTTGAATGAGCAATCCCGGACTCCGGGCATACCGGTGACCTTGTATCGCTGCCCTTGCCGTAGCGGGCGGTGCGCCCTCGTTTCCCTGTGACCGGGTCCTTCTTCTTGATCCACCGGTCTTCGATGTAGCCGGCCAGGTGAGTCTCCTTTGCAAGGGGGTGAGACCGCCCTTAACGGCGGATGGTGTGTCAGGCGGTGGGGGTGTTGAGCCGTTGCTGCGGAACAGCGCCCAGCAGATTCAGCGTCAGGTTGGAACGGGAGTCGGCCTGCTCCTGATCACGAATCCAGGCATCGAGGGTTTCCAGCCGGTACATGACGCGGCCGCGTGGACCCATGCGGAAGCTCGGCGGCCCCTGCCGCCCGTGGCGCCAGACGTAGAGGGTGTGCGGTGACAGGCCGAGGTAGTCGGCGGCGTCCTTGACGGTCAGGAAGGCAGTGCGTACGGCGGCCGGGGAATGAGAGGGGACAAGGGAAGGTCGAACAGGCATAGGGAGGTCTCTGGGAGGCACGTGAGGGAGTGGGCCCGGTGGGCGGAGAGCCGGTTCTCGCCCGCCGGTTGGGAACCCGCGGACGAATCGCAGCTCCGAGCAGCGGCTCCAGGCGGTGCGCAGCCGGGATCGGCTCACTCGGCAGGTCGGGAAGGCGGTAGGCAGCTTCGAGCCGGTCCTAAAGATCAAGCTAGGGCCTGGCCGATGGGACGCAGCACCGATCGGGCACAGGGTGGCCGCTGATCGCTGTTAGCCTCAGCAGTCTGTTAATGGCTGGTCGTTGGGAAGGGAGCCCAGATGGAAGCACCGGGCAAACCATTCCTGATGCATATCGGAGATATCTTCTGGCAGAACCAGGGCAGGGTGGTCATACTGACCGGCCTGATCGAGCGCGGGCGGGTTCGTAAGGGCGACGCGGTGGAGATCGTCGGTTTCGGTGGGACCGCACTCGTCGGCGTCGAACGGATCGAAGCTTTTCATCGGTATGTCGACAAGGCGAGCGCAGGCATGAGCGTGGGCCTGTTGATACGTGGGACGGCGGCCGGCGAGGTGGAGCGGGGGCAGGTGCTGGCGGCACCTGGCTCAATCAGTGGACACGCCCGTTTTGCTGCGGACATCACGCTCTTGTCCGAGGAACACGTCGCTGCTGAAGTGCGCACTGGTGAGCGACTCCGCTTCCACTTCGGCACTGCCGCTGTAGCGGGTGACGTGATGCTTACCGGGAGATTGGATGTCTTGCATCCGCTCCACCGGGGTGACGTGACGATCACGCTTGAACGGCCTGTTGCCCTGGAGGAAGGGCAGTCCTTTGCTTTTCGGCACCGCGGACGGGCTGCTGGCTCCGGGCATGTGATGCGCCTTCTCGACTGAGCCTCGTCAATGGAGCCAGAGCCGAATCGTTGCGGCAGTGACCGTGCCGTGGAAGACGTAGACGCGCTTGTCGAAGCGTGTCGCCACGGCGCGTGATCCTTGAGGGCATTAATCGTTCGTTCTACCTCTTTCCTGCGGGCGTAAAACTGGCCCGGTCGAACCCGGCAGGTCTCCCGCCCTTGCTGCCACGCTTCTGTCGATGGTCTCGCTGATCCCGGCGCTCGGGAATGGCGTGCTTGATGTATCGGCGACGCAGGTAACGTCGGTTGCGACGGGAGCTATACGCCTTGTCGCCGCTCAGGTATGCGGGCCGAGTGCGAGGATGGCCACTGGCCGGGCGCGGTACGCGAATGCGCTCCCAGTACAGGGATCAGGGCCCGTCGCCAGTCTGGCCGGATGTGACCAAGATGGCCATCGGATGCCGACCGCCTTCGCCCGACCAGCGGATCTTCGAGGTCAGCCCTCCTCGGAAACGGCCCAGCCCCTCGTCTTCCCGATGATGGGCAGGCCGGGCCCGTCTACCCGGAACCCGTGGAGGCCCCTTGCGGCGCCCGCCGCGTGCTGATGTGCACGGCACACCGTCGAATCCACGCCCACCATGGACCAGTCGATGCGGCCATCGGCATCAGCAACGGTCAAGACGGCCTGCAGTATCCCGTCCCACGTGCCGTCCGCCGACCAGCGGCGTGCCTGTCGTGCACGGTCTTCCAACTCCCGAAACGCTCAGGCAAATCCCGCCAGGGGCTGCCCGTCCGTTGCCGGCAGAAAATGCCGTCAATGATCACACGATGGCTCTTCCACCGCCCACCCCGTCCTGCGTTCTTCAGCAAGTGCGGCTCCAGTCGAGCCCACTCCAGGTCTGTCAGATCGCCCCGCCCCATGTGGGACAGAACGATCCGGAGCGCGCCCGTCACCTGACCCACCGGAGACGGCCTAGTCGCGTCGGATCAGTTCGGGATTGATGTGACGTCCGACCAGGGGCAGCGTGCCGAGCACCGCCACGATCAGGACGGCGAGCGCAGCCAAGGCGAGCAAGGGGATGCCCGCGCCGTCCCAGAGGACCTCTCCGCCGCCTGTGACGAGGTATGAGGACTCGGCCAGCTTTCCCGCGACCAGCGCGAGGACCAGGCCGAGGGCCAGGGGCAGAACCACCTGGGCACACTGGACGAGCCGCAGCGTACGTGGCCTGGCTCCGATGAGGGAGAGGGCGGTGACCTGCGCACGGCGCTCTACCGCACGGTCGGTGACGGAGACCAGGAAGGCGGCGACGCCGATCACCAAGCCCATGATCATGCCGACAGCGAGCAGGGTCTCGATGACGGTGATCTGCTGAAGCGCGTCGATGTTGATGCCGACGGGGTCGACATCGGCGGTGGGCGCGATGGCGCCGATGCGGTCGAGCACCGTTCTGACGGTCTCGGGGTCGGACGCGCTGGCGAGGATCAGGCTGCCGGCCGTGGGGAGGGCACCGGACGGCAGTTTGGACGGCGGGTAAAGGACAGGCGCGTCGACAGAGGTGATGTCATAGCCGGAGTACAGGGCCTGCCGACGCGGCACGTAGACCTCCAGGGACGTGCGGCGGTCGCCCTGCCGCAGGTGGACGGTGGAGGGGGCGACGGGCTCCTCGGTGACCGCGGGGTCGGTGAGGCGGAGCGGCGTGCCGTCCACGCAACCCTCCAGGCTGCGCACCATCTTCGCGAGCTGGCCGCAGGTCGCGACCAGGGCACGTGCGGGAATGCGCGGGCCCTCTGCCTTGGGGTCGAAGGGCGGTTCCATCACCATCGCGTGTGCGCGCAACTCCGGGAGCTCGCGCAGCCTGTTCTGCTGGTCCTCGCTGAGGCCCGACAGGGACAGGCCGTACTCCTGGGAGGGTGAACTGGGCCGCAGGATCTGGTCCTCCTCGACGAGGACGCCTTGAGCCAGGGATGCGGAGAAGACCAGGAGGACCAGCCCGGTGACGACGCGCATGGCACTGCCGGGCTCGACCTCATTGCGGCGCATGGCCAAATTCAGGGTGAGAGAGGAAGAGCGGGCCAGGCGCTTGGCGAGGAGGTACGACAGGAGCGGCATCGTAAGGACGAGACCGAGGCCGGTGAGGAGCACACCGAGCGGGACCAGCAGCGTGTTGATGCCCGTCGTCTGAGCCGGACGGTCGGTGAGGCCGGTCAGACAGTAGCCGGTGACGATACCGAGGCCGGTGACGAGCAGGAGGCCGCCCCAGGCGCGGGGCGCGCGGGGGGGCTGCCGTGCGACGTGTGCTGAGCGGGGCTCGCGGACGCCGCGGTGCGCTCGCGGCGGCCGACTAACCAGGCCAGGGCCGGGCAGCCGAGCAGGCAGACAGCGAGGGTGGAGGCAGACAGCGCCCCATCGGCCGGGTACCACTTGAGACCGGGCAGCCCGGTCCTGGCCATGACTTGGTTGAGCAGCCAGAACTCACCGAGGCCGAGGAGGGCGCCGAGCAGTGCGGCGACGACGGTCTCCGCGGCGTTGACTCGTTGGGTGCCCTTGGCACTCAGGCCGAGCAGGCGCAGCGCGGCGAGACGGCGGTTACGGCTGGCGGCGGAGAGCTTGGCACATACGGAAAGGAAGACCGCGAGCGGCAGGAGAACCAGCGTGCCCAGCGTGAAGCGCAGAATGTCGAGGGTGGAAGGCTCGATGGCGGGCACAGGCGCGTAGCCGGTACCGAAGCTCTTGAGGGCGCGGGTCGCACCGAAGCCGGTGAGCTTGAAACGGTCGGTGCCGACGTACGCGTACAGCTCGTTGGGGTCCGTGAGTCCCGCCGGGGAGATGGTCCCCTTCTGCCGGCCGGGCAGCAGCCCCTTCAAGGCTGGCTCACGCTTGAGCTGGTCGCGCAAAGCCGGGGAGACGAACACCTCACCCGGCGACGGGAGTTCACTCAGACCCGGCGGCGGCTTTGGAGTGTCGTTGGTGCCGCGGGCGAGGAAGACACGGTGAAAGGGCTTCGAGCCGTGCGGGTCGGACCGCTCCAGTACCAGCGTCCGGTCACGCTCGGGCTTGCCGGGGAAGACGACGGTGGCGCGGTCGGCGGCCCGACCGTCCCGCGCGTCGAGGATCGCCGGGATCGTCAGGACGAGCGCGAGGCAGCACACGCCGAGCGACCCACCCACGGTCATCAGCAGAAAGCGCGCCCGGGTGCCGCGCCCGGAGCCGAGGAGCAGCCGCAGCCCGAGCAAGAACTCCCTCATTCCGAGGCTCCCTTGAGGGTGAGGACACCGTCGGCCATCGTGCAGCGGCGGTCCGCCTGCGCGGCAACCGTCTGGTCATGCGTCACCAGGAGTACAGCGGTGCCCTGGGAGCGGGCCAGGGACAAGAACTCCTTCAGCACGGCGTCCGCGTTCGCGCTGTCGAGTGAGCCGGTGGGCTCGTCCGCGAACACGACGGCAGGCCGGTGCACCAGCGCACGGGCGACTGCCACGCGCTGGCTCTGCCCGCCGGACACCTGCGACGGGCGCCGCTCGCGAAGCTCGGCGATGCCGAGGCGGTCGAGGACCTCGGCAGCGGCCTTCAGCGCGGGACGCTTGCGAACGCCCGCCAGCCGCAGTGGCAGCGCCGTGTTCTCCTCGATGGTCAGCTCGGGCAACAACTCGCCGTACTGGAACACGAATCCGAATCGCTCACGCCGCAGCGTGCTGATCTCCTCGTCGCCGAGGTCTCCGAATGCCCGTCCCTCGAAGCGCACTTGTCCACGGGCCACCGGCAGCACCCCGGCCAAGCAGTACAGAAGCGACGACTTGCCGGACCCACTGGCCCCGGTGATCGCTACGACCTCGCCGCGGGCGAGGCTTAGATGAGCGTCGCGCACGGCGGCAGTGGAGCCGTAGGAGAGGTCAACTCCTTCCGCGGCCAGGACTTCCGACGTACTCACTGTTTCCCCCCAATGGGCCGGATGGGCCCCGGTCGAAGGACCGGGGCCCACAAGGTAGTGCGACTGTCGCCGGTAGCGCTTATCGCCGGTACCGCTTGGTCGGCGAGCAGTTGTCCGGGTGGAACGAGCCTCGGTCACGGCATGCGCGTATCCGGGCGTCGTCCGTGTATCGGTCGGCCGGGGCCCACACGAGATAGTCCTTCCACACCGACTTCCGCTGCTTGCCGTTGAAACGGTTCCAGTCGTGGCCTTCCGCCTTCACCTGGACGTAGACGTTGTGACCATCACCGGCACTGGTGTCCTTGAGCCAGCCCTTGAAGTGGAAGGCGCCGTGTGTCCTGGGCCCGGCGGGCTCCCACTTGTACTTACCCGAGTGGAACGAGACGCCGGCACTCTTGCGTGTCGAAATCTTGTGCCACGACGCGGTCGCCTCGACGTCACCACTCGCCCCCGCGAATGCGGCCCCTGTCCCGGCGAAGAAGAGCCCAGCACTAAGCGCGCCGACTACCAACTTCCGATTCACTTATGTCCTCCCGTTTGTATGCTGCCGTTAAGCGCATGTCCATGATCAGCAGCCACGGAAGCTTAACAGTCCGTCACCACACGAACACGGGGCTCCTGTGTGAGGTGCCCCACGCCCGGTTCGCCGCGAAGCGCGGTCCTCTGGCACGCGCGCTTCCGTGGCGAGACCGCCCTGGCGGGGAGCGACGCCAAGGGCCGGCCCAAAAGGATCATCACCGCCAGCATGATCGCCCCCTCTCCCCGGCGGCCCGTGGCGCATGATCGGCTGGAGCAACATCCACCGTGGGAGCACTACGCCCTCGCGCTGAGCAACGTTCACGCCGCCAACCACCCTCTTCCCACGGAAAACGGTGACGGCGAAATCCAGCGCTGGGCGCAGGCCGGTGAAGACGTCCGCCCCGCCCTTCTGGAGCTCCACGACGAGCTCGACGGTCTGCCCTACGCCTTGATGATCGGCGCCACGCCGACCGCCGCATATGGCCCGGCCTCCACAGAACAAACAGGGCCTCGGAGGAGATCCCGGCGACGCGCGCCTCTGGCTCCTCACAACCAGACTGCCCCCGTCCTGGAACCCGGTCAGCATCATCCGCATGAACTGCGCGCAGGCGGAAATGCCCCGGCTGGTTGCTGTCACCGAGAAGCAGAAGAACGGCAACACCGTCCCGCTCAAGACCTCCAGCGACCTCTACTACCCGGAAGCCCGGCCCTGTGGCCACCCCTGGTTCCTGTTCCCCGAACCCCGCAACTACGGCAAGAAGCGCCGTGGGCAGTGGAAGGCTCGCTGGCGCGCCGACCCCGGGAAGGCATCGAAGAACGCCGACAAACGCAAGGAGAACGAACTGAACGCACCGTGGTACAGCATGACCACCAGGGAGATAACCCCAATGCACGCGCGGGACGGTTACGACCGAGAGATTCTCGCGGTTGCCGCGGCACGGCTTTACCACCAGGCGCTCTCCTGATCAGACCGGACGCGATACCCGGCCCCGCTCCACGCCGCGCTGTGCCGCGTAGTCGACGCGGTCGGTGAGTTCGGTGCAGGGCACCAACCCGCCCAGCCCGCGGCACTCGGCCGACCATCGCACAGGCCTGTCTGGGGAAGCAGCCGCGCACCAGGCGAAACTGCAGGTCAGCGGCCCTTACCGGCGGGCTCGAGGATCGCCACGCACTCCACATGATGCGTCATCGACAACACGTCGGGACACCTCCAACACCCCTGCAACGGCCCAGGGTGATACATGCACCACAGACGTCGAACCTCAACCTGTTCAGCACATAGAGTTGCCAAGCGGGCCACCCCTTTCAGCCCCGTGGGCAGCCCTTACCAGGTCCGTTCGCTGGGGAGGATCTGGGGGAACTGAGCCTCCTAGGGAGCGGCTGAGGAGAATCAGCTGCATAAGCTCGCACAACCTAGCGATCCACGGCCAACCTTGGAGGGGCGGAGGAGTGGGAATCGCCCACTCCGGCTCCGGCGTGAAGTGAGCATAGTAACCGAGGGTGATCGCGGGAGGATGCGGGCAACGGCCGACGCGGCTTTCGTCCCACTCAGGACCGGGGTGCTCCCACGAAAGAGTGGCCCGACGAATGGCGGTGATAGGTGGGGGCAGGCGACGCGTATGGCCGACCTTGGAGAACTTCTGCAAGTAACCATGCACCGCCGCCACATGACTGCTCAGGCTCTCGCGGAGCGAACCGGTATTCGCACTCCACGCATCAGGGCCTTTATGGAAGACGGTGCCCAGGGGCCCATTCTTCCCACCGAGGGGGAACTGGCCGAAATCGCTGTGGCCTTGCGGCTGCCTCTCACCGAGATTCTCGGCGCCACCCGTACTCCGGCCAAGATGACGGCCTGACCCCCGCGCCCGCAGTTCACGGCTACTCGCCGATACTCAGCGGCGCCTCGACCGGCCCATGACACACCACGGCGAGGTGCACAGCTCGGGCGCTGTGCACCTCGCCGTGCTGGCGCTGCTCAGTGGCCGGCCGCCGTGCCGCCCCCTCCGTAGGAACGACGGGCCGCATCGGCTGCCTTGTCGGTCTGGGCGTCGTACTTGTCGCCGGTACGCTCGTCGACCGCGCGTTCCACGTTCTCGACACCCTTGTCGGCCTGATCCGGGTGGCCCTTGGCCAGCTCCTTGGCCTTGTTCGCCATATCGCCGAGCTTGCCCATAACCTGCCTCCTGCGGTGGTGCCTGTATTTCGTCGTACGCTGCAACGCGTACCCCTGACTCGCGGCCAAAACCGTCGCTTTGCCTTCCGCCGATGTCGCGTACACCGAAGGCGCCGACAAGGGCAGCGCGAATGCGAGCGCGTCACGCGAACGCCCCGCTGCCGGTCCCTTGACGAGAACCGGCAGCGGGGCGATCCATGGGTCGGGTCAGCTGCCCGCGGGCGTGACGCCGAACATCAGGGTGCGGCGGGTCACGTCGTAATGGACTGTTCCGGTGTTCTCCAGCAGGTCCTGCAGAACGTCGGCGTCGTCGGCCTCCACGGTCAGGACCTCTTCCCACGCGCCCTCGTCCAGGACGAGCTGGAGGGTGAAGGTGCCGCGTGCGCCGGCTTCACCGGCCACCCAGCTGAACTGGTAGTGGCTGACCTGGCGGACCTTGATGCTGTCGTCGGTGAGCGGCTGCTTGACCCTGGGCATGCGTTCTCCTCGTCCAACAGATGATGTGGTACGTGGCTCGGACTCGGGCTCGGTGGCCGTCCGGGCGATCGGTTCCTTCTCCGTCATACGGCGGGAGCCGGCCGTCAGCGACCGGTGTCCCGGTCCCGGCCGGGGGTGTCCGCCTCAATGTGCTCCTTGCGGAGCCGGCCGCGGACCGTCTCTTCCTCGACGTGTTCCTCGGTGTTCAGGCGCACCCGCTCCACCGGGACCGCCTCCGTCTCCACGACGGGACGCTCGGCGTGCAGGGTGACTTCGTGCTCGGCCTCGGAGATCTCGGGACCGGACAGGGCCTGGTCGGCGTTGGCGTCGGTGATCGGCTCGCGCTCGATGACGACCTCTTCGTGCCGCACCGGGACGGTCTGCTGGACCTCCTCCGTCACCACGTACTTGCGCAGACGGGCACGGCCGGTCTCCCGGCGCTCGGTGCCTACGTGCATCCGCTCCTCGGAGCGGGTCATGGCCTCGTCCCCGGAACGCGGCGTCGAGGTGTCACCGCGGGCCCAGCCGCCCTCTCCGGGCTGGTTGGCCTCGTGCCAGGCCTCTTCCCAGGCGATGCCGTAGTGCTCGTAGAGCCGGTGTTCCTCGGTCTCGGACAGGTGTCCGCCGGAATCGACGTCGACGTTGGGTGCGTCCTTGACGGTGTCCTTGGCGTACGGCACCTCAAGGTGATCCTCGACCACGGTGGCGTCCTGGATCGGCACGAACGACTCGCTGGTGCCGAAAAGGCCGGTCTTGACGCTGACCCACGCGGGGTGACCGGTGACGTCGTCGAGGAAGACGTGCTTGGCTTCGCCGATCTTGTTGCCCTCGGCGTCGTGGACCGGGTGGTCCAGCACGGTCGGGATCTGCTCTCGGGTGATCATCGTGACCCTCCTTCTTCCTCGGTGTTGGGCTCCCCCTCCGACTCACCGCCACAGACCGGACGAAACATCGCGAGTGCATGCAAACGGAATCTGTTTCCGTACTGTCGGGTCCGGTTACCCATCTCGCATGGCACCGACCCCGGAATCACCTCAGCGTCGAAACGAACCCAGCGGCGACAGCGGCACCGGCCGCCACGACGACCGTGCGAACGGCAAATCCGAGGCCACACGCGGATCGGAGAACATCGGTCCGGACCCGGAAGTGGAACGCAACGCGCCCGATGAGCCGACGGCCATGCCCAGGAGGTCCTGGTGGGTGCTGCTCAAGCGCACGGCGAAGGAGTTCCAGGACGACGAACTCGCCGACCGGGCCGCGAGCCTGACCTACTACGGCGTCCTCTCCCTCTTCCCGGCCCTGTTGGTGCTGGTGTCACTGCTCGGTATCGCGGGCAAGTCGGCCACGCAGCAGGTCATGGACAACTTGCAGAAGCTCGCCCCCGGCCCGGCCCGCGACATAATCTCCAATGCCGTTCAGCAACTGCAGGGCAATGGTGGGACCGGCTCGCTCATGGCGATCGTCGGTCTGGTGCTGGCGGTGTGGTCGGCCTCCGGCTACATCGCGGCGTTCATCCGGACCTCCAACGCCGTCTACGACATGCCGGAGGGCCGCCCGGTGTGGAAGGTGCTGCCCCTGCGCCTGGCGTTGACGGTCATCCTGATGGTGCTGGCGGTCATCAGTGCGCTGATCGTGGTGTTCACCGGCCCCCTCGCGCAGCGGGCGGGCTCCGCGCTGGGGATCGGGGACGGCGCCATGACGGCGTGGTCGATCGCCAAGTGGCCGGTCCTGGTCCTGCTCGTCATCATCATGATCGCGATCCTGTACTGGGCCGCGCCCAACGCCCGCGGCCGCGGCTTCAAATGGGTGACCCCCGGCAGTCTCCTCGCCCTGCTGATCTGGATGATCGCCTCGGCCGGTTTCGCCCTGTACGTGGCCAACTTCGCCTCGTACAACAAGACCTACGGCACTCTCGCCGGCGTCATCATCTTCCTGGTGTGGCTGTGGATCACCAACCTGGCGATTCTGCTGGGCCTGGAGTTCGACGCGGAGATGGCCCGTCAGCGGGCCATAGAGGGCGGCCATCCGGAGAACGAGGAGCCGTACGTCGAACCGCGTGACACCACCAAGTGGACCGAGGAGGACCGCCGACGCCTGGAGTGACCTCATCAGCACCCCGGGGGCAACCGTTCCCGGCTGAGCCCCGACGCGCACGAAGTCCGCGGGCGTTTGAACGCGGCGGCGCGCGGGGCCGTACCACCGGGCATGACGACTTCCGAAGAACCCTTCTCCGGGCCCCGCCGCCGCACCGTCGTGGCCACGATCGGTGGCGTGGGGCTCGCCGCCGCTCTGACCGCGTGCGGCGGCGACAGTGACAGCGGCGACGGCGCCAACGACTCCACCGCCCCGGCGGGCGCGCAGTCGTCCGGTGGCGGCGACGGGGCCACCGGGGCGGTGCTCGCCAGGACGGCGGACATCCCTGTGGGCGGCGGCAAGATCTTCAAGGACGAGGGGGTGGTGGTCACCCAGCCCACCAAGGGCGAGTTCAAGGCGTTCTCGAACCTCTGCACCCACAAGCAGTGCCCGGTGACGAGCGTCGAAGGGGGCACTATCAACTGCCCCTGCCACGGGAGCAAGTTCTCCATCGCCGACGGCAGTGTCGAGCAGAAGCCGGCGACCAGCCCGCTGCCGGCCGCCGAGATCACCGTGGACGGCGACTCGATCACGCTTGCCTGAGAGGTCCGGTCGCCGAGCCGGACCCGACGACCAGCGCCGCCAGCCGCTCCACGTTCTGCCTGGGGGCCCGGGAACCTCCCCGCCCGGTCATCAGGAGAGGGTGGACGGTACCGGCGAGCGCGAGCGCGGCGGCCACGGACACCGTGGCCGCCGCGAGCCGTCCGTGCCGGACCTCGGCGTCCAGGCAGGCGGCGACCGACTCCTCGACGGCCGCGAAGCCGGGCGCATCGATGACCTCCAGGGCGCGGACGATCCGGCGGCGTTGCCGTCCGCCGACGCCGTACGGATGCGGAGGGCCGCGTCCGCGCGTGTCATGGCGAGGCCCACGACCGGCTGGTCGAAGCCCCCCGCGCCTACGCCCCGCGCGGCCGCCGCCACACGCCCAGCACGTCCCGCGTGCTGGTGACGGTGGCGACGAGCGCGAGGGTGTTGCGGACCACCGCGGGCGTGTACTCGGCGGGAACTCCCGCGATGGCGTCGGCGGGCACGACGGCGGTGTAGCCGAGGTTCACCGCGTCGAACACGGCGTTGGGTATCGCGACGTTGGCGGAGACGCCGGTGACCACGAGGGTGCGGCAGCCGAGGTTGCGCAGCAGCGGGTCGACGTCGGTGCCCGCGAGCGGCGAGAGGCCGTGCAGGCGGCGTACGACGAGGTCCTCCTCGGCCACTTCGACGGGCGGCGCGATCCGCACGGCTTTCGTCCCGCAGAGCTGCCGTACGGGCAGCCGTTCGGCGGCGCGGAAGATCCGGGCATTGCTGTTGGCCCCGCGCCCGTCGGGGCGCCGCTCGGCGACCGCGTGCACGACTTGGACGCCGCTGTGGTGGGCCGCCGACACCAACCGAGCCACGTTCGCCAGGGCACCGGACGCCTCCGCCTCCTCGGCGAGTTCGGGCAGCGCGCTCTCGGTGCCGACGACGCCCTGCTGGCACTCGACGGTCAGCAGAACGGTGGTGGCCGGGTCGACGATCTCCCTGAGCTGTTCGTACGACGGCATGACTCTCCCTGTCGTGAGCGCCCGGACAGTCCGGTCCCCGACGGCGGCCGCTGCCCGGAGTCCGCGCGAGGCTAACGGCCATTGCGCCACGATGGAAGAGCCCTCATTCTTTGCTGACGCCTCGTCAATTACGGGCGGGCGACAGGGGGACACCACTCGGGAGGACACATGACCGTGACACAGCGCCGGGGCCGCAGGATCATGATGACGCCGGACGAACTCGACGCGTTCCTCGCCACGGAGCGCACCTGCCGGGTGGCGACGGTCTCCGCCGACGGCGCCCCGCACGCCAGCCCCCTCTGGTTCGTCTGGGACGGCACATCACTGTGGATGTACTCGGTCACCCGCAGCAAACGCTGGGCCGATCTGCGCCGGGATCAGCGGATCGCGGTGGTGGTCGACGCGGGCGAGGAGTACGGCGAGCTGCGCGGCGCCGAGCTGTCCGGCACCGTGGAGTTCGTCGGGGAGGCGCCGCGCACGGGTGAGCCGTGCCCCGAACTGGACGCCGCTGAGCGGCTGTTCGCCCGCAAGCTGTTCGGCCTGGACGCGATGCCGCACGACGGCCGCCACGCATGGCTCCGGCTCACACCGGACGCGATCGCGTCCTGGGACTTCCGCAAGCTGGCGGGCTGAGCTCGGAGGTCGTAGAGGTAGCTACGGGATGCCTCTCCGTGCCGACGCCCGCTCAAGAGCGGGGCGAGCCCTAGCCCAGCCCCGCCCCGGCCGGCGCGCAGCGCCTCCACCGCGGCCCTGATCGACGGGCGCCGGTCCGCGTCCGCCCGCCACACCACGTACACGTGGCGCCGCACCCGGTGCCGTACCGGAACCGCGCGCACGCCGACCGGCATCGGGTCGCGACCCAGCCGCGGGGCCACGCAGACGCCGAGGCCGGCCGCGACCAGGGCGAGCTGGGTGTGGTGCTCCTGGGCGCGGTGCGCGACGCGCGGTTCGATGCCTTTGCCGCGCAGCGTCAACAGCAGCCACTCGTGGCAGAACTCGCCCTCTCCCCAGGTGATCCACTCGTCGTCCGCGAACTCCTCCAGGTCCACTTCGGACCGGTCGGCGAGGGGGTGCGCGGCAGGCATGGCGATGTCGGCGGGGTCGTCGAGGAGAGGTGCTTTGACCAGGCCGTCCGGGATCGGCAGCGGCTTGTTGTACCAGTCGAGGACGACCGCCATGTCGATGTCACCGCGCACCACCGCCGCCACCGCGGGCGCCGGTTCCACTTCGTGGCAGCCGACCCGCAGCCCCGGGTGCGTCAGCAGCGCGGCGAGCCGCGGCGGGCAGCAGGCCGCGCATGGCCGTGGGGAACGCCGAGATCCGCAGCTCGCCGACCGCCTTGCCGCGCTGCTCCTCCAGGTCGGCCTGGGCGCGTTCGACCTGCGAGAGAATCCGCGCGGCGTGTTCGGCGAGCAGCCGCCCGCGTCGGTGAGCGTACGCCCCGGCCGTTCTTGGCCAGCAGCTGCTGGCCGACCTCCCGCTCCAGTTTCGCCATCTGCTGGGACACCGCGGAGGTCGTGACGTGCAGGCCGGCGGCGGCTCCGCCGACCGAGCCGTGCCGGGCGAGGGCGTCGAGCGTGCGCAGGCGCTCCAGGTTCAGCATGGGCACACTCCCGGGTCGGCGAGGGGTTGGGGCGAAACGCCGGGGGAACTCCCGCGCTCGGCATGTATCGGCATGTAAGCGGCCCGGACCTGCGAGCAGGCCCCACTGGAAGCAGCCCCCGACGTGTAAGGCAGTCCCCCACATGTAAGCAGCGCTAAGCGATACCGGGCAACAAATATCGCTTGTGCTACGAGATCATCGAGGCCGTCGTGGAACCCATGAGTACCCCGCCCCCACGCTCCGGCACGGCCACCACCACCCCCGCGCCCCACCGTTCCGCC
>RBWT01000131.1 GCA_004010275.1 Streptomyces huasconensis | reverse complement strand
GTCAGGGGCGCGGGGAACTGCGCGACAAGCCACCACCGGGCCCGCAGCCGACAAGACACCGCCAACCCACGCCGCGCCCCACCGCCCCGCCCCCGGAAGGCTAATGCGCTGCGGATTCCCAGTTCGGGCCCACGCCCACCGAGACGTCCAGCGGCGCCCGCAGGGACACCGCGCCGGCCATCTCCCGGCGGACCAGCTCCTCCACCTTCTTCCGCTCCCCCGGCGCGATCTCCAGGACGATTTCGTCGTGGACCTGAAGCAGCATGCGGGACTCCAGCTTCGCCTCCGTCAGCGCCCCGTGGACGTTGAGCATGGCGATCTTGACGATGTCCGCGGCCGTGCCCTGGATCGGGGCGTTCAGCGCCATCCGCTCGGCCATCTCGCGGCGCTGGCGGTTGTCGCTGTTGAGGTCCGGCAGATACCGCCGGCGGCCCAGCATCGTCTCCGTGTAGCCCGTGGCACGGGCTTCGTCGACCGCGCGGCGCAGATAGTCCCGTACGCCACCGAACCGCTCGAAGTACGTGTCCATCAGGGCCCGCGCCTCGCCCGCGTCGATGTTCAGCTGCTGGGAGAGGCCGAACGCCGACAGGCCGTACGCCAAGCCGTACGACATGGCCTTGATCTTGCGCCGCATCTCCGCGTCGACCTTCGAGCGGTCCACGGAGAACACCTGGGAGGCGACGGTGGTGTGCAGGTCCTCGCCGGAGGTGAACGCCTCCAGGAGGCCTTCGTCCTCGGAGAGGTGCGCCATCACGCGCAGCTCGATCTGGCTGTAGTCCGCCGTCATCAGCGACTCGAAGCCCTCGCCGACGACGAAGCCGCGGCGGATCGCGCGGCCCTCGTCGGTGCGGACCGGGATGTTCTGGAGGTTGGGGTCGGTCGAGGAGAGACGGCCCGTGGCGGCCACCGTCTGGTTGAAGGTGGTGTGGATGCGGCCGTCGGGGGCGATCGACTTGATCAGCCCCTCGACGGTCACGCGCAGCTTCGCCTGCTCGCGGTGGCGGAGCATGATGACCGGAAGTTCGTTCTCCGTCTGGGCGGCCAGCCAGGCCAGCGCGTCGGCGTCCGTGGTGTAACCGGTCTTGGTCTTCTTCGTCTTGGGGAGGTTCAGCTCGCCGAAGAGGACTTCCTGGAGCTGCTTGGGCGAGCCGAGGTTGAACTCGTGGCCCGCCGCGGCGTGCGCCTCCTTCACCGCCTGCTGCACGGCACCCGCGAACTGCTGCTCCATCGCCTCCAGATGGGCGCGGTCGGCCGCGATGCCGTGCCGCTCCAGGCGGGCCAGGAGCGTGGAGGTGGGCAGCTCGACGTCCTGCATGAGGTCGCTCGCGCCGACCTCCCGCAGCTTCTCGCCGAAGGCGGTGCCGAGGTCCAGGACGGTGCGGGCCTGCGACATCAGGAAGTCCGCCTCGGCCCGCTCGTCCTCCTCCGTACCGAAGGCGAGCTGTCCGTCGGCGGCGGAGGCGGGCGCCAGCTCACGGCCCAGGTACTCCAGGGAGAGCGCGTCCAGCGCGAAGGAGCGGCGGCCGGGCTTGACGAGGTAGGCGGCCAGGGCGGTGTCCATGGTGACGCCGTCCACCGACCAGCCGTGCTCGGGGAAGACCCGCATGACGGCCTTGGCGTTGTGCATCACCTTCGGCTTGGCGGGGTCGGCGATCCAGGTCGCGAACGCGTTCTCGTCGGCCTCGTCCAGGGCCGTCGGGTCGAACCAGGCGGCCGCTCCCCCGGCCGCGGCGAGCGCGACCTCGGTGACCGTGCCCGAACCGAGCTGCCAGGTGTCGACCGTGGCGACGCCGAGGACCGCCTTGCCGTGCTCGGCCAGCCACGGGGCCAGCTCGCCGCGCGAGGACCGCGCCGTCCAGCTCGACGCCGGGCGCGACGGGGGTCTGCTCGGCCTCCTCGGCGCCCGGGTCGACGGCCAGCAGACGCTCGCGCAGCGAGGGGTTACGGATCTCCAGGGTGTCCAGGACCATGGCGAGCGCCGTGCGGTCGTACGGAGCGCGCTCCAGGTCGGCGACCGTCTTCGGCAGCTCGACGTCGCGCACCATCTCGGTGAGGCGGCGGTTGAGCTTGACCGCCTCCAGGTGATCGCGGAAGTTCTGCCCGGCCTTGCCCTTGACCTCCTCGGCGCGCTCGACGAGGTCGGCGAACGAACCGAACTGGTTGATCCACTTCGCGGCGGTCTTCTCACCGACGCCGGGGATGCCCGGGAGGTTGTCCGACGGGTCACCGCGCAGCGCCGCGAAGTCGGGGTACTGGCTGGGCGTGAGGCCGTACTTCTCGGCGACCTTCTCCGGCGTGAAGCGCGTCAGCTCCGAGACGCCCTTGGTCGGGTAGAGCACGGTGACGTGGTCGGTGATCAGCTGGAAGGAGTCGCGGTCACCGGTGACGATCAGGACCTCGAAGCCGGCCGCCTCCGCCTGGGTGGCGAGCGTCGCGATGACATCGTCCGCCTCATAGCCGTCCACGGCGAAGCGCACCGCGTGCATCGCGTCGAGCATCTCGCCGATCAGCTCGACCTGGCCCTTGAACTCGTCCGGCGTCTTGGAGCGGTTCGCCTTGTAGTCGGGGAACTCCTGGGAGCGCCACGTCTTGCGCGAGACGTCGAAGGCCACCGCGAAGTGCGTGGGCGCCTCGTCACGCAGGGTGTTCGCCAGCATCGACGCGAAGCCGTAGATCGCGTTCGTCGGCTGGCCCGTGGCGGTCGTGAAATTCTCCGCGGGCAGCGCGAAGAACGCCCGGTACGCCAGGGAGTGCCCGTCCATGAGGAGCAGGCGCGGGCGCTGCTCACCGCCCGTCTTCGGGGCCTTGGCCGCCACGGTCTCGGACTTCTTCTTCGATGCTGTTTCTGCCACGTCCCCGATCCTGCCACGCCCCACTGACAGTCCCGTCCCGTCCCGCCCCTGAGCCCGGCATTGTCACCGGTGCGTGGGAGGATCGGAGACGTAGCTCACGTAGGTGCTCGAAGGGGAGCCGACCATGGCAAGCAAGCCGCCCAAGGGCGATCCGGTCCAGGACGCGCCGCAGGTCGAGCAGGCGCAGCACGCCGCCGCCGGGCTGCCCGCCATCGGCCACACGCTGCGGGTCGCGCAGCAGCAGATGGGTGTGCGCCGCACCGCGCTGACCCTGCTGCGGGTCAATCAGAAGGACGGCTTCGACTGCCCCGGCTGCGCCTGGCCCGAGCCGGAGCACCGCCACAAGGCGGAGTTCTGCGAGAACGGCGCGAAGGCGGTCGCCGAGGAAGCCACGCTGCGCCGCGTCACCCCCGACTTCTTCGCCGCGCACCCCGTCGCCGACCTCGCCACCCGCAGCGGGTACTGGCTGGGGCAGCAGGGCCGCCTCACCCACCCCATGTACCTGGCGGACGGCGCGCGGAAGTACGAACCCGTCTCCTGGGAGCGGGCCTTCGACATCGTCGCCGAGGAGCTTGCGGCACTCGACAGCCCGGACGAGGCCGTCTTCTACACCTCGGGCCGCACCAGCAACGAAGCGGCGTTCCTCTACCAGCTCTTCGCCCGCGAGCTGGGCACGAACAACCTCCCCGACTGCTCCAACATGTGCCACGAGTCGTCCGGCTCCGCCCTGACGGAGACGATCGGCATCGGCAAGGGCAGCGTCCTCCTGGAGGACCTCTACAAATCGGACCTGATCATCGTCGCCGGGCAGAACCCGGGCACGAACCACCCGCGCATGCTCTCCGCCCTGGAGAAGGCCAAGAACAACGGCGCGAAGATCATCACGGTCAATCCGCTGCCCGAAGCGGGCATGGAGCGCTTCAAGAACCCGCAGACCCCTCAGGGCATGCTCAAGGGCACCGCCCTCACCGACCTCTTCCTCCAGGTCCGCCTCGGCGGCGACCAGGCCCTCTTCCGCCTCCTCAACAAGCTGATCCTGGAGACCGAGGGCGCGGTCGACGAGGAGTTCGTCCGCGAACACACCCATGGGTACGAGGAGTTCGCCGCCGCCGCGCGGGACGCCGACTGGGACGAGACCCTGAAGGCCACGGGCCTGGACCGCGCGCGCATCGAGGAAGCCCTCGCCATGGTGCTCGCCTC
Organism: Streptomyces huasconensis; assembly: GCA_004010275.1. Classification (GTDB taxonomy): domain Bacteria; phylum Actinomycetota; class Actinomycetes; order Streptomycetales; family Streptomycetaceae; genus Streptomyces; species Streptomyces huasconensis. Next base: position 17,704 of record RBWT01000131.1, on the reverse strand, counting down.
CCGGCGCACGGTCGTGTGCTGGGCGATGGGCCTCACCCAGCACAAGCACTCCGTGCCGACGATCCGCGAGGTCGTCAACTTCCTGCTGCTGCGCGGCAACATCGGCCGCCCCGGCGCGGGCGTCTGCCCCGTGCGCGGCCACTCCAACGTGCAGGGCGACCGCACGATGGGCATCTTCGAGCGGCCCGCGCCCGCCTTCCTCGACGCCCTGGAGAAGGAGTTCGGCTTCGCGCCGCCCCGCCACCACGGCCTGGACGTCGTCCGCGCCATCCGCGCCCTGCGCGACGGCGAGGCGAAGGTCTTCTTCGCCATGGGCGGCAACTTCGTGTCGGCCTCCCCCGACACCGACGTCACCGAGGCGGCGATGCGCAAGGCCCGCCTGACGGTGCACGTCTCCACCAAGCTGAACCGCTCGCACGCCGTCACGGGCGCCCGCGCCCTGATCCTGCCGACGCTCGGCCGCACCGAACGCGACCGCCAGGCGGGCGGCGAGCAGTTCGTGACCGTCGAGGACTCCATGGGCATGGTCCACGCCTCCCGCGGCCGCCTGGCACCCGCGAGCGACCAGCTGCTCTCCGAACCCGCCATCGTCTGCCGCCTGGCCCGCCGCGTCCTCGGCCCCGCCTCCCGCACCCCCTGGGAGGAGTTCGAGAAGGACTACGCCACCGTGCGTCGACCGCATCGCGCGCGTCATCCCCGGCTTCGAGGCGTCAACGCGCGCGTGGGGCACCCCGGCGGCTTCGCCCTGCCGCACGCCCCGCGCGACGAGCGCCGCTTCCCCACCGCCACCGGCAAGGCCAACTTCACGGCCGCCCCCGTGGAGTACCCCACCGTCCCCAAGGGCCGCCTGCTGCTCCAGACGCTGCGCTCCCACGACCAGTACAACACCACCATCTACGGCCTCGACCGACCGCTACCGCGGCATCAAGAACGGACGCCGCGTCGTCCTGGTCAACCCCGAGGACGCCGCGGAGCTGGGCCTCGCCGACGGCACGTACGCCGACCTGGTCGGCGAGTGGCGGGACGGCGTGGAGCGCCGCGCGCCGGGCTTCCGCGTCGTGCACTACCCGACGGCCCGGGGCTGCGCCGCCGCGTACTACCCGGAGACCAACGTCCTGGTGCCGCTGGACGCCACCGCCGACACCAGCAACACCCCTGCCAGCAAGTCCGTTGTCGTACGCCTGGAACAATCCTCGCTCGACTGAGCGTTTGCTCAGCGACAGACAGCGACAGCCGACGAGTGTGTCGACGGACGAACGAACGGAGCCGGGCCCCATGGGTGAGCAGCACAGCGTGAAGTTCCCGCAGGAGGTCATCGACGAGTACGCGGCCCTCGGTGTCGACCTGGCCGCCCTGTTCTCCGCGGGGCACCTCGGCACCCGCATGGGCGTGCAGATCCGCGAGGCCTCGGCGGAGCGCGTCGTCGGCACCATGCCCGTCGAGGGCAACACCCAGCCGTACGGCCTGCTGCACGGCGGCGCCTCCGCGGTGCTCGCCGAGACCCTCGGCTCGGTCGGCGCGATGCTGCACGGCGCGGTCACCAAGCTCGCGGTCGGCGTCGACTGAACTGCACGCACCACCGCGGGGCCCGCTCCGGCCTGGTCACGGGCGTGGCGACGCCGGTGCACCGGGGCCGCTCCACGGCCACGTACGAGATCGTGATCAGCGACGAGGAGGCCGGCGGGTGTGCAGCGCCCGCCTGACGTGCATGCTGCGGGACGCCCCCGCGGGCGCCACGACCGGATCGGACGGCGCGACGGGCTCGGGCGGCGCGACCGGCTGACCTGACGCCGGGCGGACGCGCACGCATCGCAGGAGGGCGGGCGGACGCACAGGCATCGCAGGGGGCGGGCGCACACGCGTCACAAGGCACGGGCTCACACGTGGCCGGAGGCGGCGCACACGCATTGTCGGGGCGTGTGCCTCCGGTCTAGCGTCGGCGCATGAGGCACCGGACACAGCACCGGGTACGGCTCCACGCGCTCGGCCTCGCGCTCCCGCCCGACCTCGGCCCCGGCCGCGCCATGCCGGACACCACCGGTCCCGCCCCCTCCTCCCGCACCTCCACCCCCTCGTCCGCCGGGCTCCGCGTGCCCAACGGCGGGCCGCGGCTGTGAACGCCATCGGTCCGGTCGAGCCGGGCGAGGACACCTACGGGCGCGAACCCACCCACGGCCGGAAGGAAGCCGCCGCTTCGGAGGCGGCCTGGCGCGCCCCCCGCCGGCTCCGCCGACCGCCGCCACGGCCCTCGCCACCGCCGCGGCTGTGGTCCTCGGCGCGGCCGGGCTGAGCCTCCACCTGACCCGCCCGCAGCCCCCGCCCCCGCCGCCCGCGCCACGCCCGCCCTGGCCGTCGCAGAGTATCGAGGTGACGTACGCGGCGAGATGTCGCGCCCGCGGGCCGGGCAGCGGGACTTCACCTTCGCCGTCACCTTCACCCAGGAGGCCGGTCCCCCGGTGTCCGTACGCCGGATCGCCCAGCCCTCGGCGGCGCTTTCGGTGCGCGCGTCCCCTGCCACCCCATTCACGTTGAAATCGGGAACACTCCGGAAGTTGATCATCACGATGCACATTCGCGAATGCGGAAAAGTGCCACGGAATGCTGGACTCCCATTCCTCGAAGTAACACTGCGTAATGCGCGCGCAAACGAGCGGCAGAGTTACATCCTGGGTCCGGAATACGCGAATGATCTTTCCGGGGCGCTGACCGCCGCATGCCCACGAACACGCGTGTCATGACCCAAACGCCTTTACACTCCTGCCGGTTGTCCTGGAGATTCTCAGCATGCGGATACGTCGAGATCCCCCGAACAAGGTCATATTCGGCCTCAAACGCCCCCTGCGTTCCACCCCGGAATACTCCGTGGCATAACAAGAGCGTCACAGCCTTGGTCTGACCACTCCACCTGGAACAAAGGCGCCCTTAGAGTCACGGCCAGTCACCGCGCCCACCGGATTCCCGTCAGTTCGGTTCCGCGCTCGACTCGGCATCCCAACAAGGGACAGCCGTGCCAGGGGAAAGGACTGATCGTGCGTCAACGTTCGCTCATAGCCATCACCGCTGCACTCACCGCGGGGGCTCTCACCCTCACCGCCTGTGGCTCGCGCGACGACAAGGACAAGGAGAACGCCGGGGGCGGCGGCACCACCGTGGTCATCGGCGTCGACGCGCCACTGACCGGTGACCTCTCCGCGCTGGGCCTCGGCATCCGCAACTCCGTCGACCTCGCCGTCAAGCAGGCCAACGCCAAGAAATACGTCGACGGCATCACCTTCAAGATGCAGGCCGCCGACGACCAGGGACAGCCCTCCTCCGGCCAGACCAACGCCACCAAGTTCGTCGCCAACAAGGAGCTCCTCGGCGCCGTCGGCCCCCTGAACTCCTCCGTCGGCGAGTCCATGCAGAAGGTCTTCGACGACGCCAAACTCGTCCAGGTCTCCCCCGCCAACACCAACCCGGCCATGACCCAGGGCCCGGACTGGAACGGCGGCAAGAAGGTACGCCCCTACAAGGCCTACTTCCGTACGGCCACCACAGACGCCATCCAGGGCCCCTTCGCGGCGCAGTACCTGTACAACAAGGCCAAGAAGAAGAAGGTCTTCGTCATCGACGACAAGAAGACCTACGGCGCGGGCCTCGCCGCCACCTTCAAGGACGAGTTCACCAAGCTCGGCGGCAAGGTCGCCGGCACCGAACACGTCAACCCCGACACCAAGGACTTCGGCGCCGTCGCCACCAAGATCCGCAACTCCGACGCCGACGTCGTCTACTACGGCGGCGAATACCCCGCCGCAGGCCCCCTGAGCAAGCAGATGAAGAAGGCCGGAGCCAAGATCCCCCTCGTCGGCGGCGACGGCATCTACAGCGCCGACTACATCAAGCTCGCCGGCAAGGACGGCAAGGGCGACTACGCCACCTCCGTCGGCCAGCCCGTCGAACAGCTCCCCTCCGCCAAGGAGTTCATCGCCAACTACGAGAAAGCCGGCTACAAGGAGGCCTACGAGGCCTACGGCGGCTACTCGTACGACTCCGCCTGGGCGATCATCGAAGCCGTCAAGAAGGTCGTCGAGGACAACGACGGCGAACTGCCCTCCGACGCCCGCGCCAAGATCGTCGACGCCATGCAGGACGTCTCCTTCGACGGCGTGACCGGCAAGGTCTCCTTCGACGAATACGGCGACGCCACGAACAAGCAGCTCACCGTCTACCAGGTCAAGGACACCACCGACCCGACCAAGGGCTGGAAGCCCGTCGAGTCCGGCACCTACACCGGCTGACCCACCACCCGCAGCACGACACCGCCGCGCGGGGCGCTGCCCGACAGCGCCCCGCGCGGCGTCGCATCCGACACGGTGACGACCCGACCGTCGCAGCGGTGCCGTGTCCGTCGCGTCCGTCGCATTCGAAATCCGTCGCTCGAAAGACTCGGAGGACCTGCGGTGCACGAACTGCCGCAACAGCTGGTCAACGGCCTGCTACTGGGCTCCATGTACGGCCTGATCGCCATCGGCTACACCATGGTCTACGGCATCGTCCAGCTCATCAACTTCGCCCACGGCGAGATCTTCATGGTCGGCGGCTTCGGCGCCCTCACCGTCTGGCTCTGGCTCCCCGCCGGCACCACCATGTGGGCAGCCATCCCCCTCATGATCATCGGTGCCGTCATCGTCTCCACCACCATCGCGATCGGAGCCGAACGCTTCGCCTACCGGCCCCTGCGCGGCGCACCCCGACTCGCACCCCTCATCACCGCCATCGGCCTCTCCCTCGCCCTCCAACAGGCGATCTGGGCCTGGTACCCCCACGCCAAGTCCTCCCGCACCTTCCCCGAGATCCCCGGCGACTCCATCCACATCGGCAGCGTCACCATCCAGCCCGGCGACCTCTTCCTCGTCGTCGCCGCCCCCATCTGCATGTTCGCCCTCGGCTGGTTCGTCATGAAGACCCGCGTCGGCCGCGGCATGCAAGCCACCGCCCAAGACCCCGACACCGCCAAACTCATGGGCGTCAACACCGACCGCGTCATCGTCGTCGCCTTCGCCCTCGGAGCCGCCTTCGCCGGCATCGCCGCCATCGCCTACGGCTTCCGCTACGGCGAAGTCAACTTCCGCATGGGCTTCCTCTGGGGCCTCAAAGCCTTCACCGCCGCCGTCCTCGGCGGCATCGGCAACATCTACGGCGCCATGATCGGCGGCCTCGTCCTCGGCGTCGCCGAAGCCATGGCCACCGCCTACATGAACGACATCCCCGGCATGGACAAGCTCGGCGGCCAGTCCTGGGCCGATGTCTGGGCGTTCGTACTCCTCATCGTCGTCCTCCTCGTCAGGCCACAAGGCCTCCTCGGCGAGCGCGTCGCGGACAGGGCGTGACCACCATGACCACACACACCACAGCGGCCGACCACACCCGCCCCCACAAGGAAGACGCCCCCACAGGCCTCCTCCCCATCCCCACCGGCCCCGCCCGCGCCATGGCCACCGGCGGCGGCGCACTCACCGTCATCTCCGCCTTCCTCGCCTGGACCTGGACCGCCGCCTTCCCCGGCGACCTCACCGTCTACGGCTACCCCGGCGGCCTCCCGGCTCGTCCTCATCACCGCGCCCTCACCACCCTCCTCGGCCTCGCCTCCTACGGCATCAAAGGCCTACGCGCCCTCACCCCCGGCAACGCCGACGCCGCCCTCAGATACGCCGCCCTCGCCGCCTTCACCACCGCCTGGTACACACTCCTCGCGATCAGCACCGACCTCGGCGGCCTCGCCAACCTCGAACCCGGCGGCTGGGTCGCCGCCATCGCCACCCTCACCGCCCTCACCGGCGCCCTCGCCCTCCCCTTCAACAGGCCACAGACCTACCCGGTCGACCCCGAGGACACCGGCTGGGAGCAGACCCGACACCGCCTGCGCAATGGCCTCACCGTCTTCAAGGGAGCCTTCGCCGCGGACACCCCACCCCCACCGCGCACACTCCCGTCGTACATCGAAATCCTGATCATCGTCGCCGCCCTCGCCACCGGACTCCTCGTCTTCACCTACGGCATCGGCACCGAATACGACGAACTCTTCATCGGCTTCCTCATCTCCGTCGCCTTCGGCTTCGCAGCCCTCGCCAAAGCCGGACTCGTCGCCCACCTCTCCGCCTACACCGCACGCCACCGCAACACCACCCTCCTCGGCGCCTTCCTCGCCGCAGCCGCCTTCCCCTTCACCCAGAGCGACGACCAATACGCCACCATCGGCGTCTACATCCTCATCTTCGCCACCGTCGCCCTCGGCCTGAACATCGTCGTCGGCCTCGCCGGACTCCTCGACCTCGGATACGTCGCCTTCCTCGGCGTCGGCGCCTACGCCGCATCCATGGTCTCCGGCTCCCCCGCCTCCCCCTTCGACATCCACCTCCCCTTCTGGGCCGCCATCCTCGTCGGCGCAGGCGCCTCCCTCATCTTCGGCGTCCTCATCGGCGCCCCCACCCTGCGCCTACGCGGCGACTACCTCGCCATCGTCACCCTCGGCTTCGGAGAAATCTTCCGCCTCGTCGCCATGAACAGCGACGGCGCATCCGGACCCGACATCACCAACGGCTCCAACGGAATCTCCTCCATCCCCAACCTCAAAATCCTCGGCTTCGACTTCGGGCTCGAACACAGCATCCTCGGCTTTCCCATCGGCCGATTCGCCAACTACTTCTTCCTGATGCTGCTCATCACCCTCATCGTCGTCCTCGTCTTCCGCCGCAGCGGCGACTCCCGCATCGGCCGCGCCTGGGTCGCCATCCGCGAAGACGAAACCGCCGCACTCGCCATGGGCATCAACGGCTTCCGCGTCAAACTCATCGCCTTCGCCCTCGGCGCCGCTCTCGCCGGCCTCGCAGGCACCGTCCAAGCACACGTCACCTACACCGTCACACCCGAGCAATACCAATTCGCCAACACCGTCCCACCCAACTCCGCCTTCCTCCTCGCCGCCGTCGTCCTCGGCGGCATGGGCACCATCAGCGGACCCCTCGTCGGTGCCGCACTCCTCTACCTCATCCCCAACAAACTCGCCTTCCTCGGCGACTACCAACTCTTCGCCTTCGGACTCGCACTCGTCCTCCTCATGCGCTTCCGCCCCGAAGGCCTCATCCCCAACCGCCGCCGCCAACTCGAATTCCACGAAGCCGAACTCGAACCCGGCGAAACACCACCACCCACAGTCCTCAGCAAGACAGGGGCCTGACCCATGACCACCGACACCACCACAGCAGGCCAGGCCCCCGACACCCCGGCCGGACAGACCGTCCTCGACGCCCGCAACGTCACCATGCGCTTCGGCGGCCTCACCGCCGTACGCTCCGTCGACCTCACCGTCAACAGCGGAGAAATCGTCGGACTCATCGGACCCAACGGCGCCGGCAAAACCACCTTCTTCAACTGCCTCACCGGCCTCTACACCCCCACCGAAGGCGAAGTCCGGTACAAAGGCGCCATCCTGCCCGCCAAATCCTTCAAGGTCACCGCCGCAGGCATCGCCCGCACCTTCCAGAACATCCGGCTCTTCGCCAACATGACCGTCCTGGAAAACGTCCTCGTCGGCCGCCACACCCGCACCAAAGAAGGCCTCTGGTCAGCCCTCCTCCGCGGCCCCGGCTTCCACCGCGCCGAAGCCGCCTCCAAAGCACGCGCCATGGAACTCCTGGAGTTCGTCGGCCTCGCCGACAAAGCCGAACACCTCTCACGCAACCTCCCCTACGGAGAACAACGCAAGCTGGAGATCGCCCGCGCCCTCGCCAGCGAACCAGGACTCCTCCTCCTGGACGAACCCACCGCCGGCATGAACCCCCAAGAAACCCGCGCCACCGAAGAACTCGTCTTCGCCATCCGCGACATGGGTATCGCCGTCCTCGTCATCGAGCACGACATGCGCTTCATCTTCAACCTCTGCGACCGCGTAGCCGTCCTCGTCCAGGGCGAGAAACTCGTCGAAGGAAGCAGCGAAACGGTCCAGCAGGACGACCGCGTCATCGCCGCCTACCTCGGCGAACCCTTCGAGGAGAACAACTGATGACCGCACTCCTTGAGGTCGAAGACCTCCGCGTCGCCTACGGCAAGATCGAAGCCGTCAAAGGCATCTCCTTCACCGTCGAAGCCGGCAAAGTCGTCACCCTCATCGGCACCAACGGCGCGGGCAAAACCACCACACTCCGCACCCTGTCAGGCCTGCTCAAGCCAGTCGGCGGCACCATCAAATTCAACGGCAAAACCCTGCGCAAATACCGCGCCGACCAAATCGTCGCCCTCGGCCTCGCCCACTCCCCCGAAGGCCGCCACATCTTCCCCCGCATGACCATCGAGAACAACCTCCGCCTCGGCGCCTACCTCCGCTCCGACAGAACAGGCATCGAGAAAGACATCAACCGCGCCTACGACCTCTTCCCCATCCTCGGAGAACGCAGGAAGCAGGCAGCGGGCACCCTTTCCGGCGGCGAACAACAAATGCTCGCCATGGGCCGCGCCCTCATGTCCCAGCCCAAACTGCTCATGCTCGACGAACCCTCCATGGGCCTCTCCCCGATCATGATGCAGAAGATCATGGCCACCATCGCCGAACTGAAATCCCAGGGCACCACCATCCTCCTCGTCGAACAGAACGCCCAGGCGGCGCTCTCCCTCGCCGACGAGGGCCACGTCATGGAGGTCGGCAAGATCGTCCTCTCCGGTACCGGCGGCGACCTGCTCCACGACGAATCCGTGCGCAAGGCGTACCTCGGCGAGGACTGAGACGCCCCACCCGCCCTGCATACGACAAGGCCCGCACCCCCGGCTTCGGGGTGCGGGCCCTGTCGTACGTACGCGCCTAAGCCGGCTCCGGGGCTAACCCTTCGCCGCCTTCTTCTCCGCGGCGTCCTCGATGACCGCCTCCGCTACCTGCTGCATCGACAGCCGCCGGTCCATCGACGTCTTCTGAATCCAACGGAACGCGGCGGGCTCCGTCAGGCCGTACTCCGTCTGAAGAATCGACTTCGCGCGGTCCACCAGCTTCCGCGTCTCCAGCCGCTGCGAGAGGTCCGCGACCTCCTTCTCCAGCGTCTTCAGCTCCGTGAACCGCGAGACGGCCATCTCGATCGCCGGGACGACGTCACTCTTGCTGAACGGCTTCACCAGGTACGCCATCGCGCCCGCGTCCCTCGCCCGCTCGACGAGGTCCCGCTGGGAGAACGCCGTCAGCATCAGCACGGGGGCGATGGACTCCTCCGCGATCTTCTCGGCGGCGGAGATGCCGTCCAGGACGGGCATCTTCACGTCCAGGATCACGAGGTCGGGCCGGTGCTCACGGGCCAGCTCGACGGCCTTCTCGCCGTCACCGGCCTCGCCGACGACGCTGTAGCCCTCTTCCTCCAGCATCTCTTTGAGGTCGAGCCGGATCAGGGCCTCGTCCTCGGCGATGACGACGCGGGTCGTCAGCGGAGGCACGTGCGACTGGTCGTCGTCCGACGCTTCGGTGGGCTGTGGCGGCTCGGGGGCGGTCACGGGGGCTCCTCGTTATGGCAGGTGCGCTGCCCTAGCAGGGTACCTAGCTGCGGTGGCGCGCGGTGACCCGGTACACTTCCGGCAGCACCTGGCCGGGTTGGTGGAACGGTATACACGGAGGTCTCAAACACCTCTGCCTGAGAGGGCTTGCGGGTTCGAATCCCGCACCCGGCACCACAGGCTGAAGCGGATGTTCACGTTCTCGTGAACATCCGCTTTTTGCTACTCGAAGCCATCCGCACCTACGCACAGTGTGCGTATGAACTTCCACGGCACAGAGGTACGACAGCAAGCGCTCACCTTGTTACGCAACGGCACCAAAAACGTTGAGGTGGCCCGTCAGCTGAGCGTCCCCCTGGGCACCATCAGCTACTGGAAGCACGAGGATCGCGCCAAGCGCGGAGAACCAGTTGCGACGCGGCCATCGCTCTTCTGCCCCCGGTGCGAGGGGCGCCCACTCGACGACGTGGCGTACTCCTACCTGCTCGGCCTCTATCTGGGAGACGGCCACATCAGCCACTACGCCAAGCACAAAGTTCCCAGCCTCCTGATCACCCTGGACGACAGCTGGCCCGGCATCCAGGACCAGGCCGAGTCCGCACTCAGAGCCGTCTTTCCGCACAATGCCACGTGCCGCGTACGCACCGTGGGCGCCCACAACATCAAGGTGTACTTCAAGCACCTGCCCTGCCTGTTCCCCCAGCACGGCCCCGGCAAGAAGCACGACCGGAAGATCGTCCTCGAACCCTGGCAGCAGGAGATCGTCGACACGCACCCCTGGGAGTTCGTCCGGGGGCTCATCCACTCCGACGGGTGCCGTATCACCAACTGGACGACCCGTCTCGTACGCGGCGAGCGCAAGCGCTATGAGTACCCCCGGTACTTCTTCACCAACAAGTCGGACGACATCAGGGAACTCTTCACCGGCACCCTCGACAAGCTCGGCATCACCTGGACGCACTGCACCCGCAACGGCAACCCGTACAACATCTCCGTCGCCCGCAAAGCCGACGTCGCCCTCATGGACGCCCACATCGGCCCCAAGTACTGACCGAACCGCCGGAGGCTACTCGTGGTCGTCGTTCTCGCCGATGCGATGGACCCGGACCAGGTTCGTCGAGCCCGACACCCCCGGCGGGGAGCCGGCCGTGATCACCACGATGTCGCCCTTCTGGCAGCGGCCGATCTTCAGCAGCAGTTCGTCGACCTGGTCGACCATCGCGTCCGTGGAGTCGACGTGCGGGCCGAGGAAGGTTTCCACGCCCCAGGTGAGGTTGAGCTGGGAGCGGGTCGCCGGGTCGGGGGTGAAGGCGAGGAGCGGGATGGGTGAGCGGTAGCGGGAGAGGCGGCGGACGGTGTCGCCGGACTGGGTGAAGGCGACGAGGAATTTGGCGCCGAGGAAGTCGCCCATTTCGGCGGCGGCTCGTGCGACGGCGCCGCCTTGGGTGCGGGGTTTGCTCCGCTCGGTGAGTGGGGGCAGGCCTTTGGCGAGGATGTCTTCCTCTGCCGCCTCGACGATGCGGCCCATGGTCTTGACGGTTTCGACGGGGTATTTACCGACGCTGGTCTCGCCGGAGAGCATGACCGCGTCGGTGCCGTCGATGACGGCGTTGGCGACGTCGCTGGCCTCGGCCCTGGTGGGGCGGGAGTTGTCGATCATCGAGTCGAGCATTTGGGTGGCGACGATGACCGGTTTGGCGTTGCGTTTGGCGAGTTTGACGGCGCGCTTCTGGACGATGGGGACTTGTTCGAGGGGCATTTCGACGCCGAGGTCGCCGCGGGCGACCATGATGCCGTCAAAGGCGGCGACGATGTCGTCGATGTTGTCGACGGCTTGTGGTTTTTCGACTTTGGCGATGACGGGGAGGCGGCGGCCTTCTTCGTCCATGATGCGGTGGACGTCTTCGATGTCGCGTCCGCTGCGGACGAAGGAGAGGGCGATGACGTCGAAGCCGGTGCGCAGGGCCCAGCGGAGGTCTTCTTCGTCCTTGTCGGAGAGTGCGGGGACGGAGACGGCGACGCCGGGGAGGTTGAGGCCTTTGTGGTCGGAGACCAGGCCGCCTTCGAGGACGGTGGTGGCGACGCGGGGGCCGATGACGCGGGTGACCTGGAGGGTTACTTTGCCGTCGTCGACGAGGATGCGTTCGCCCGAGGTGACGTCCTGGGCGAGGCCGCGGTAGGTGGTGCCGCAGCTCTGGCGGTCGCCTTGGGCGCCTTCTTCGACGGTGATGGTGAATTCGTCGCCGCGTTCAAGGAGTACGGGGCCTTCGTGGAAGCGGCCGAGGCGGATCTTCGGGCCCTGAAGGTCGGCGAGGATGCCGATGCTGCGGCCGGTCTCTTCGGCGGCCTTGCGCACGCGCTGGTAGCGCTCCTCGTGTTCGGCGTGGGTGCCGTGGCTGAGGTTGAAGCGGGCCACGTCCATTCCGGCTTCGACCAATGCCTTGATCTGGTCGTACGAGTGGGTGGCGGGTCCCAGGGTGCAGACGATTTTGGCTCGGCGCATGGTTCGAGCCTAGGGCTTACCGGTCAGTAGGGAATGGGGCCCGCGTGACTACTCAACAACCTTTGGATGAAGGGGTGTTGACAAGTGTTGAAGTGTGCGGGCGGTTGCTCCGATGAGCGGTTTTTCGGCTGTCAGGGGTTCAGTCGTGGGGGTGTCATGGTGAAGCGGGCGTTGACTTGGGCGTAGACGTGCTGGCGTTGTGGTTCGAGGTCGAGGGGTGCGGGTTCTGTGGGCAGGTCGGGGGGCTCGCCGTAGGCGGCGGTGCGCATGAGGGCGGGGCCGTTGTGGCCGTAGGTGGGGGTGTTCTCGGCGTCGAGGTCGGCGAGTTCGACGAGGGCGGCGAGTTGGGTGCCGAGGGCTTCGGCGTATTCGCGGGCGCGTTGGACGGCTTCGCGGACGGCTTGTTGTCTGGCGTGGCGGTGGGTGGGTGAGTCGGGGCGCAGGGCCCACCAGGGGCCTTCGATGTGGGTGAGGTCGAGGTCGGCGAGGCGGCTGGTGAGTTCGCCGAGGGCGGTGAAGTCGGTGAGTTCGGCGGTGATGTGGACGCGGCCGTGGTAGGCGCGGACGCGTTCGCCGCGGCCGTGTTTGGTGAGGTGGGGGGTGATGGAGAAGGCGCCGGTCTCGAGTCGTTCGACGGTGTCGCCGTAGCTCTTGATGAGGTCGAGGGTGGTGGTGTTGCGGCGGGTGAGGTCGTCGAGGGCGTGGCGGCGGTCGGTTCCGCGGGCGTTGACGGTGATGCCGATGCGGGCGATCTCGGGGTCGACTTCGAGGTGTGCTTCGCCGCGGACGGCGAGGCGGGGGGCGTCGGGGGTTCCGTAGGGGGTGTGCGGGGTGGTGGGGGGGTGTGGCGGTGGTGTCCATGGGCTCACTGTCGCACCGTGCCGGGTCGCCCGTCAGCTGTGGGCGCGCCTTGAAGGTCATCGGATCGCAACCTGGGGGGTCTGTTGCGGGTGGGGGCGCGGGGGTCAGAATCTACGCGCGTTACTACGGTCGACCGAGGAGTACAGAAATGCCGCTGAACCGCAGGAAGTTCTTGGGCACGTCCGCCGTCTCCGGCGTGGGCGTGGCGCTCACGGGTGGTGCTGTGGCGCCGTCCGTGGCCGAGGCGAAGGGGAGGCCCGGTCGGCGGGAGAAGCGGTATTCATTCACGGTGCTCGGTACGACGGACTTGCACGGCAATGTCTTCAACTGGGATTACTTCACGGACAAGGAGTTCGACGACAAGGATCACAACGATGTGGGCCTGGCGAAGATCTCGACGCTGGTGAACGAGGTCCGGGCCGAGAAGGGCCGCCGGAACACGTTGCTGATCGACGCGGGTGACACCATCCAGGGCACGCAGCTGTCGTATTACTACGCGAAGGTCGATCCGATCACGGCTGCTCGTGGTCCGGTGCATCCGATGGCGCAGGCGATGAACGCGATCGGTTATGACGCGGCGGCGCTCGGCAACCACGAGTTCAATTACGGCATTCCGGTGTTGCGCAAGTTCGAGGAGCAGTGTGACTTTCCGCTGCTGGGGGCGAACGCGTTGGATGCGAAGACGCAGCGGCCGGCGTTTCCGCCGTATGTCATGAAGCGGTTGCGTACTCCGCATGGTCGTGATGTGCGGGTGGCGGTGCTGGGGCTGACGAATCCGGGTATCGCGATCTGGGACAAGGCGAATGTCCAGGGGAAGATGACGTTCCCGGGTCTGGAGGAGCAGGCGGCGAAGTGGGTGCCGAGGCTGCGGTCGATGGGTGCGGATGTGGTGATCGTGTCCGCGCATTCGGGTTCCAGTGGTACGTCGTCGTACGGGGATCAGTTGCCGTATGTGGAGAACGCGGCGGGGCTGGTGGCGGAGCAGGTGCCGGGGATCGACGCGATTCTGGTGGGGCACGCGCACACGGAGATTCCCGAGTACTTCGTGGAGAACAAGGCGACGGGCAAGAAGGTCGTGCTGTCCGAGCCGTTGAAGTGGGGGCAGCGGCTGACGTTGTTCGACTTCGATCTGGTGTGGGCGAAGGGCCGTTGGACGGTGGAGAGGGTGGGGGCGAAGGTCCTGAACTCCAATACGGCCGCGGAGGACAAGAAGATCACGCGTTTGCTGGCCGATGAGCACAAGAAGGTCGTGGCGTACGTCAATCAGGTCATCGGCACGTCCACGGAGGCGATGAGCACGGCCGAGGGCCCGTACAAGGATGTCGCGATCATCGATCTGATCAATCGGGTGCAGCAGGAGACGGTGGCGCGGGCGCTGGCGGGTGGGGCGTATGCGGGGCTGCCGGTGCTGTCGCAGGCGTCGTGTTTCTCGCGGACGGCGCGGATACCGGCGGGTGAGGTGACGCTCAAGGATGCGGCGGGGCTGTATCCGTTCGAGAACACCTTGGAGGCGCGGATTCTCACGGGTGCGCAGTTGAAGGAGTATCTGGAGTTCTCGGCGCGCTATTACGTGCGGACGCCGGCGGGTGCTCCGGTGGACCCGGCGAAGCTGACGAACGCGGAGAAGATCCCGGATTACAACTATGACGCGGTGTATGGCGTGACGTATGAGATCGATATCGCGCAGCCGGTGGGGTCGCGCATCGTGAAGCTGGCCTTCGAGGGCAAGGAGATCGACCCGAAGGCTCAGTTCGTGCTGGCGGTGAACAATTACCGGGCCAGTGGTGGGGGGAATTTCCCGCATGTGGCGGGTGCGAAGCAGGTGTGGGCGAACTCGGAGGAGATCCGTAACACGATCATCGGCTGGGTGAAGGCGGAGGGGACGGTCGATCCGGCGCGGTTCGCCTCGGTGGGCTGGAGGCTGACGCGGGAGGGTGTGCCGGTGTTCTGAGCCGAGTTCTTCTGTGCCACCCCGGTGGGTGTCTGTCGCAGGCCGGGGTGGCCTGGTGGGGGTCAGTTCTTGAGGCGTACGAGGTTGCCGCGCTGTTCCCCGACGCGGGGGGTGGGCTGTCCGGGGCCGGTGGGGGTGTGGAGGCCGAAGCGGGTGAACGCGGTGCGGTGGGGCAGGGGGTAGGGGTCCTTGCCGGTGAGGGCGTTGAGGATGGTGGCGCTGCGCCAGGCGGCCGAGGCCGAGGTCGGGGGTGCCGACGCCGTGGGTGTGGCGTTCGGCGTTCTGTACGTAGATGTGGGCGCCGGTGGCGGTGATGGAGGGGTCGAGGACGAGGCGGTAGTGCTCGTCGACGCGGGGCCGGGCGGAGGAGTCCTTGCGGATGTAGGGGTCGAGGCCGGCGAGGAGCCGTTCGGTGGGGCGTTCGCGGTAGCCGGTGGCGAGGACGACGGCGTCGGTGGTGAGGCGGGAGCGGGTGCCCTGCTGGATGTGTTCGAGGTGGAGTTCGACGCGGGTGCTGGCGACGCGGCCGGCGGTGCGGACGCGGACGCCGGGGGTGAGGACGGCGTCGGGCCAGCCGCCGTGCAGGGTGCGGCGGTACAGCTCGTCGTGGATGGCGGCGATGGTCTCGGCGTCGATGCCTTTGTGGAGTTGCCACTGGTGGGGGACGAGGTCGTCGCGGACGGTTTCGGGCAGGGCGTGGAAGTAGCGGGTGTAGTCGGGTGTGAAGTGTTCGAGGCCCAGTTTGGAGTACTCCATGGGTGCGAAGGCCTCGGTGCGGGCGAGCCAGTGGAGTTTCTCGTGTCCGGTGGGGCGGGCGCGCAGCAGGTCGAGGAAGACTTCGGCGCCGGATTGTCCTGAGCCGATGACGGTGATGTGTTCGGCGGCGAGCAGGCGTTCGCGGTGGTCGAGGTAGTCCGCGGAGTGGATGACGGGGACGGTGGGGGCTTCGGCGAGGGGTTTGAGGGGTTCGGGGATGTAGGGGGTGGTGCCGACGCCGAGGGCGATGTTCCTGGTGTAGGTGCGGCCGAGGGCTTCGGCTTCGCCGTTGGTGTCGAGTTGGGTGTGGTCGACTTCGAAGAGGTCGCGTTCGGGGTTCCAGCGGACGGCGTCGACCTGGTGGCCGAAGTGGAGTCCGGTGAGGTGTTCGCTGACCCAGCGGCAGTAGGCGTCGTACTCGGCGCGGTGGATGTGGAAGCGCTCGGCGAAGTAGAAGGGGAAGAGCCGTTCGCGGCTCTTGAGGTAGCTGAGGAAGGACCAGGGGCTGGCGGGGTCGGCGAGGGTGACGAGGTCGGCGAGGAAGGGGACTTGGAGGGTGGCGCCTTCGATGAGGAGGCCGGGGTGCCAGTGGAAGCCGGGGCGTTGTTCGTAGAAGACGGTGTCGAGTTCGGCGAGGGGGGCGGCGAGGGCGGCGAGGGAGAGGTTGAAGGGGCCGATGCCGATGCCGACGAGGTCGCGGGGGTTTTCGGGGGTGCTGCGTGGTGTGGGGCCGGGGTGGTCGGGCGTGCCGGTCATCGGGGGGTGGTTCCTTCCAGGAGGTCGGGGGTGGCGTGTTGGTTCACCGGTTCGTTCACCCGTTCCTTCGCCTCTCCGCTTGCCTCTCCGCTTGCCTCTCCGCTCGCTTCTTCACTCACCTCTTCGCTCGCCTTCGTGACGAGTTCGAGGAGGGTGGCGAGGTCGGTGGGGCGGGTGTGCGGGTTGAGGAGGGTGGCCTTGAGCCATCTGCGGCCGGCGAGGTCGGCGCGGCCGAGGACGGCGGTGCCGTCGGTGAGCAGCCGCCTTCGTACGTGGGCGAGGTGGTGTCGTCGGCGTCGGTGGGCCGGAACAGGACGGTGCTGAGGGCGGGGGTGTCGTACAGCTCGAAGCGGGGGTGGGCTTCGATGTGGGCGGCGAACTGGCGTGCCTGGTCGCAGACTTGGTCGACGAGTGCGCCGAGTCCGGTGCGGCCGAGTGCCTTGAGGGTGACGGCGATCTTGAGGATGTCGGGGCGGCGGGTGGTGCGCAGGGAGCGGCCGAGGAGGTCGGGCAGGCCGGCGTCGGTGTCGTCGTCGGCGCTTGAGGTAGTCGGCGCGGTGGGTGAGCGCGGCGAGGTCGTGGGGGTCGCGTACGGCGAGCAGTCCGGCGGCGGCGGGTTGCCAGCCGAGTTTGTGCAGGTCGAGGGTGACGGTGTGGGCGCGCTCGATGCCGAGCAGGAGGTGTTTGCGTACGTCGCTGAAGAGGAGGCCGCCGCCGTACGCGGCGTCGATGTGCAGGCGGGCGCGGTGGGCGCGCAGACGTCGGCGATGTCGTCGCCGGGGGTCGATGAGGCCGGCGTCGGTGGTGCCTGCTGTGGCGGCGACGAGGAAGGTCGTGTGGGGGCCGCCGAGTTCGTTGAGGGCTTCGTCGAGGGCGGCGGGGTCGAGGGTGCCGGCGGGGGCGGGCACGGTGACGGGTCCCGGCAGGCCGAGGAGCCAGGCGCCGCGGATGAGGGAGTGGTGGGCGTTCTCGCCGACGAGGAGGCGCAGGGGGCCGCGGGGGGCGGCGGCTCGCGGGCGAGGAGGAGGGCGAGTTGGTTGGACTCGGTGCCGCCGGTGGTGACGAGGGCGTCCGCGGCGGGGTGGAGCTCGGCGGCGAGGGCGCGCCACGAGGGCTTCGAGGGCGGAGGCGGCGGGTGCTGGTCCCAGGAGTCCATGGAGGGGTTGAGTGCGGAGGCGGCGAGGTCGGCGGCGGCCGCGACGGCGAGCGGCGGGCAGTGCAGGTGGGCGGCGCAGAGCGGGTCGGCGGGTCGGCGGCGCCTTCGGCGAGCGCGTGAGGACGAGGCGCGCAGGGCCGCTTCGGGGCCCGTGCCGTGCTCGGGCAGGACGGGGTCGGCCGCGGTGCGGACGCGGTCGCCGACGCCGGCGGGG
>RBWT01000130.1 GCA_004010275.1 Streptomyces huasconensis | reverse complement strand
CCCCCGTCCTCCCCGACCTCCCCCGTCCACGTGGACAACGACGCCAACCTGATGGCGTACGGCGAACAACGCGCCCACTACCCGCACTGCGCGGCCTTCGCCCTGGTCAAGGTCTCCACCGGGATCGGCGCGGGCGTCGTGGTGGACGGCGCCGTCTACCGGGGCATCGACGGCGGCGCGGGCGACATCGGCCACATCCGCGTGCCGCAGGGCGCGGACGCCCTGTGCCGATGCGGTGCTCACGGCTGCCTCGCCGCCGTGGCCAGCGGCGGCGCGGTGGCCCGCAGGCTCACGGAGGCGGGCGTCGCGGCGGCCTCCGGCTCCGATGTGCGGGCGCTGCTGGAGGCGGGCCACCCCGAGGCCGTACGGTTCGCGCGCGAGGCGGGGCGACACGTCGGGGAGGTCCTGGCGACCGTCGTGACCCTGCTGAACCCGGGCGTTCTCATGATCGCCGGGGATCTGGCCGGAACCCCCTTCCTCACGGGCGTCCGCGAGCTGCTCTACCAGCGGGCCCTGCCCCGATCCACCGCCCACCTGGAGGTCGTCACGTCCCGCCTCGGCGAGCGCGCGGCGCTGATCGGCGCGGCAACGCTCGTGGTGGAGCACTTGTACGCACCCGGACGGGCGGAGGAGCGCTCGCCGCACTGGGGGTGTAGCGGTGGGCGGGCGGCGTCGGGCGGGGTCTCCCGCAGCGGGCGCCGACCGTCCGGATGGTGACATCGGGCCGCTTCAAACGGCGTGATTCTCGCCACCCCTGATCGACCTCGCGCTCAGATGAGCGCTTTCGGGGCGGCTGCACTTCTCCAAGGGGTGGCACTCAGTGCCAATGCTCGATCATTCAGGAGGTGAACTCACATCTGAGAATCCCTCGCTCGTTTGAGCGTTTCCCAGGGTCTACGGGGGTTGCGACTTCAAGACTTGAACACAAGCTCCTGCCCTCCCCTACCGCCGAGTCACTTTCGATCTAGCGGCGGACGGGTGGTTACGGCCGCATGACGCGCAAGTGGACGTACCCAGGCGCCTTCGATCTGGGTATGTTCCTCGCCGTCAGGGCAGCCACCGAGTCCTCGAGGAGTCGAGACCCGTGTCGGAAAACAAAGATCCCCACGTAGCTCACACGAGTGAGACGACCGCGGCGACCGAGGAGGTGAAGTTCGTTTACGACTTCACCGAGGGCAACAAGGACCTCAAGGACCTTCTCGGCGGCAAGGGCGCGAACCTCGCCGAGATGACCAACCTCGGGCTGCCCGTTCCGCCGGGCTTCACCATCACCACCGAGGCGTGCAAGACGTACCTCGACAGCGGTGAGGAGCCGGCGGCGCTCCGCGACGAGGTCAGCGCGCACCTCGACGCCCTCGAGAAGAAGATGGGCAAGAAGCTCGGCCAGGCCGACGACCCGCTGCTCGTCTCGGTCCGCTCGGGCGCCAAGTTCTCCATGCCCGGCATGATGGACACGGTCCTGAACATCGGGCTCTCCGACAAGTCCGTGACCGGCCTCGCCAAGCAGTCCGGCGACGACCGCTTCGCGTGGGACTCCTACCGCCGGCTCATCCAGATGTTCGGCAAGACCGTCCTCGGCGTCGACGGCGACCTCTTCGAGGACGCGCTGGAGGCCGCCAAGAAGGCGAAGAAGGTCGCGGTCGACACCGACCTCGAAGCCGGTGACCTCAAGAAGCTGGTCACCAAGTTCAAGAAGATCGTCAAGACGGAGGCCGGGCGGGACTTCCCGCAGGACCCGCGCGAGCAGATGGACCTCGCGATCCGCTCGGTCTTCGAGTCGTGGAACACCGACCGCGCCAAGCTCTACCGCCGCCAGGAGCGCATCCCGCACGACCTCGGCACGGCCGTCAACGTCTGCTCGATGGTCTTCGGCAACCTCGGCCCGGACTCCGGCACGGGCGTCGCGTTCACCCGCGACCCGGCCAGCGGCCACCAGGGCGTGTACGGCGACTACCTCCAGAACGCGCAGGGCGAGGACGTCGTGGCGGGCATCCGCAACACCGTGCCGCTCGCCGATCTGGAGCAGATCGACAAGAAGTCGTACGACCAGCTCATGCAGATCATGGAGACCCTCGAAACGCACTACAAGGACCTGTGCGACATCGAGTTCACCATCGAGCGCGGCCAGCTGTGGATGCTCCAGACCCGCGTCGGCAAGCGCACCGCCGGTGCCGCCTTCCGCATCGCGACGCAACTCGTCGACCAGGGCCTGATCGACGAGGCCGAGGCGCTCCAGCGCGTCAACGGCGCGCAGCTCGCGCAGCTGATGTTCCCGCGCTTCGACGCGGACTCCAAGGTGCAGCAGCTCGGCCGCGGCATCGCCGCGTCGCCGGGCGCGGCGGTCGGCAAGGCGGTCTTCGACTCGTACACCGCCATCAAGTGGTCGCGTTCGGGCGAGAAGGTCATCCTGATCCGCCGCGAGACCAACCCCGACGACCTCGACGGCATGATCGCCGCCGAGGGCATCCTGACCTCGCGCGGCGGCAAGACCTCCCACGCGGCGGTCGTGGCGCGCGGCATGGGCAAGACCTGTGTCTGCGGCGCCGAGGAGCTGGAGGTCGACACCAAGCGGCGCCGCCTCACCGCGCCGGGCGGCATTGTCGTCGAGGAAGGCGACGTCGTCTCCATCGACGGCTCGACGGGCAAGGTCTACCTCGGCGAGGTGCCGGTGGTCCCCTCCCCTGTCGTGGAGTACTTCGAGGGCCGCATGCACGCGGGTGCCGACGACGCCGACGAGCTGGTCGCCGCCGTGCACCGGATCATGGCGTACGCGGACCGGGTGCGCCGGCTCCGTGTCCGGGCCAACGCGGACAACGCCGAGGACGCGCTGCGCGCCCGCCGCTTCGGCGCGCAGGGCATCGGCCTGTGCCGCACCGAGCACATGTTCCTCGGTGAGCGCCGCGAGATGGTCGAGCGCCTCATCCTCGCCGACGCGGACGACGAGCGCGAGGACGCCCTGAAGGAGCTGCTCCCGCTCCAGAAGCAGGACTTCGTGGAGCTGTTCGAGGCGATGGACGGCCTGCCGGTCACCGTCCGCCTGCTCGACCCGCCGCTGCACGAGTTCCTCCCCGACATCACGGAGCTGTCCGTCCGGGTCGCCCTCGCCGAGTCCCGCAAGGACGCCAACGAGAACGACCTCCGCCTCCTCCAGGCCGTCCACCGCCTGCACGAGCAGAACCCGATGCTGGGCCTGCGCGGCGTACGCCTCGGCCTGGTCATCCCCGGTCTGTTCACCATGCAGGTGCGGGCCATCGCCGAGGCGGCGGCCGAGCGGAAGAACGCCAAGGGCGACCCGCGCGCGGAGATCATGATTCCGCTCGTCGGCACCGTCCAGGAGCTGGAGATCGTCCGCGAGGAGGCCGAGCAGGTCATCGCGGAGGTCATCGAGTCCACCGGCGTCGAGCTGAAGCTCGCCCTCGGCACGATGATCGAGCTGCCGCGCGCCGCGCTGACGGCCGACCAGATCGCGGAGGCCGCCGAGTTCTTCTCCTTCGGCACGAACGACCTCACGCAGACCGTCTGGGGCTTCTCGCGGGACGACGTGGAGGCCAGCTTCTTCACGGCCTACCTGGAGAAGGGCATCTTCGGGGTCTCGCCGTTCGAGACGATCGACAAGG
The DNA here is from genome assembly GCA_004010275.1 of Streptomyces huasconensis. Lineage (GTDB taxonomy): Bacteria > Actinomycetota > Actinomycetes > Streptomycetales > Streptomycetaceae > Streptomyces > Streptomyces huasconensis. The sequence goes on along the minus strand of RBWT01000130.1, from coordinate 18,927 downwards.
ACGGCGTCGGCAAGCTGGTGAAGGACGCGGTCAAGGCCGGCCGCGCCACGCGCCCCGACCTGAAGCTCGGCGTCTGCGGCGAGCACGGCGGCGACCCGGAGTCCGTGCACTTCTTCCACGAGGTGGGCCTGGACTACGTCTCCTGCTCCCCGTTCCGCATCCCGGTGGCCCGCCTGGAGGCCGGCCGCGCCGCCTCCCACTCGGTGGGCAGCGACCACCGGTAGCAGACCCCGGAGCCGCCGCCGTGTCCCCGACCCTCAACCGATGCGGCGGCGGCTCCGGTCCACGATGAAGGGGCGGCACCCTGTGCGGGGGTGCCGCCCCTTCGGGCACGTTCAGCGGCGGGGGCGGATTCCGGCTCTGTTCCTCGCGATGTTCCGGGTCTTCCTGGTGTGGGCCGACTCGGCGAGCAGGGCCAGTACCTCCGGTGACGTCGATCTTTCGGCGAGGAGGCGCTGCATCCAGGCCGTGGCCCGCGCCAGCTCGGCCGGTGTCGGCACGTGGCCGTCCTCGATGGACAGGCGGAGCAGCCAGTCGTGGACGCGGCGGCGGATGAAGTCGCGGAACGCCGCCGTCCTGAGCCGGTCGGTCTCCGGCAGCAGCGCGGCCGACCACCGCCGGAACTCGGCGGGACCGGCCGTCTTCCTCGCGATCTCGTCCACAAGGGCGACCACCGCCGTCTTGGACGCCATCTCGTCGGGGTCGCGCAGGATCGTGGCCACGATCGCCCGGTCCCGGTCGCGGCTCCGCGAGGAAGCGATCACGGAGACGACGCGCTGGTACGCGGACGACCGGACGTGCCCGTCCGCGACGGCCTCGTCCACATCCACGTCCACGATGCCGGCCGCCGCGAGCAGCTCGGCCACATCGGTGTGCAACACGTCCGCCGTCAGCCGCCCGACGTGTCCAGTTCCGCGTCCTCGCCGACGCCCGCGCAGTCGTAGGGGTCCTTCAGCCAGCCGTCCGGCAGGACCACGCGGTTGTTTCCCGACGTACGCCCGCGGGGGCCGTCCGCGCCCACCGGCCACGGCTGGTCGAGGTCCAGCTCGCCGAGGCCGTCCTCCAGTTCGGCCAGCGACGACGTGATCGCGAGGCGCTTGCGCATCTCGGAGCCGACCGCGAAGCCCTTCAGGTACCAGGCCACGTGCTTGCGGAAGTCGATGACGCCGCGCGACTCGTCGCCGATCCACTCGCCGAGCAGCGTCGCGTGGCGGAGCATGACCCGGGAGACCTCGCGCAGGGTCGGCGCCTGCGGGGCGCCCGTGCCCTCGAAGGCCGCCACCAGGTCGCCGAAGAGCCAGGGGCGGCCGAGGCAGCCGCGGCCCACGACGACGCCGTCGCAGCCCGTCTCGTCCATCATGCGGATGGCGTCGGCCGCCGACCAGATGTCGCCGTTGCCGAGCACCGGGATCTCCGGCACGTGCTCCTTCAGACGGGCGATGGCGTCCCAGTCCGCCGTGCCGCCGTAGTGCTGGGCGGCGGTGCGGCCGTGCAGCGCGATCGCCGTCACGCCCTCCTCGACCGCGATGCGGCCCGCGTCCAGGAAGGTGATGTGGTCGTCGTCGATGCCCTTGCGCATCTTCATCGTCACGGGAAGGTCGCCCGCGCCGCTGACCGCCTCGCGAAGGATCGCGCGCAGCAGGGGCCGCTTGTACGGGAGCGCGGAGCCGCCGCCCTTGCGCGTCACCTTGGGGACGGGGCAGCCGAAGTTCAGGTCGATGTGGTCGGCCAGATCCTCTTCCGCGATCATGCGGACGGCCTTGCCGACGGTCGCCGGGTCGACGCCGTACAGCTGGATCGAGCGCGGCTTCTCCGTCGCGTCGAAGTGGATCAGCTGCATCGTCTTGTCGTTGCGCTCCACCAGGGCGCGCGTGGTGATCATCTCGCTGACGAAGAGGCCCTTGCCGCCGGAGAACTCCCGGCACAGCGTCCGGAACGGCGCGTTCGTGATGCCCGCCATGGGGGCGAGCACGACGGGCGGCTGTACGGTGTGCGGGCCGATCGTGAGGGGCTGGGACGGCATCGGGGCTCTCCGGGACGGACGACGGGACCCTCTATTGTCCCTCACTCCCCGGACTGCCCTCACGCCTGCTCCCCGCGCGGCTCCACCGGCTCTCCGGACGGCTCCGCCTGCTCCGCGGACAGCTCCGCCAGCCGTTCCAGGCGCTCTTCCGTCTCGTCGTCGGCGGGGACGTACGCGATGAGGCGGTGCGCGTGCGCCAGCGGCGCCATCCACAGCATCCGGTGCTCCAGGCGCAGGAGCCCCACGTCGGGGTGCTGGTAGCGCTTGACGTGCGGGGACATCGTGGCCACCTCGTGCCGCTCCCACAGTGCGCGGAACTCCGCGGACACCCCGAGCAGCCGGTCCCGCAGCTCCCGCCAGGCGGGCTCCGCGCCGTGCTCGGCCATGGCGGCGCGGAACTTCGCGGTCAGGTCCCGCAGCATCTCGTCCCGGTCGAGGAAGGTCTCCCGCCACCTCTCGTCGGTGGCCAGGAGCCACAGGCAGTTGCGGTCGCGGGGCTCCATCGCGTCGAAGTCGCCGAAGACGTGGGTCCAGGAGCGGTTGTGCGCGAGGACGTCGTAGCGGCCGTTCTGCACGGTCGCCGGGTAGGGCGCGACGCGGTGCATGAGGCGTTTGACCTGCGCGGACAGCGCCGTGCACTCCGCCTCGGGGCGCGGGTCGGCGGCGCGCCGAGGGCGAAGAGGTGGGCGCGTTCGCTCCGGTCCATGAGCAGGACGCGGGCGATCGCGTCGAGGACCTGCGCCGAGACCTTGATGGGCCTCGCCTGCTCCAGGGAACTGTTCACTCCCTAGGACATGACCGGCGTCACAGTGCCGCCGGGACTGTCCGGGGCAGGTCCCTGGAGCCTTGGTATGACGACGACCGCCCCCGCCCCCGCCGCCCTGCTCAGCAACGCCGGGCAATCGACCTTTGCCCTTGCCGGGCCCCTCACGCCCCTTCGCGGGGGTGTGCCTCCCGTGGTGATCAGGCGTTTGACTCGCTCTCTCGAATCCATGACCGCTACGCCTACCGCCGCCCCTGCCTGCCCTGAGCTTGCTTTCAGCCTCCGTTTGTCCCGCGCGTCCGATGAGTCCTCTTCGCTGGACGTACAGCTACGTGCCTGCCGTCTCAAGGCGGAAGCACTCGGCTACGACGCTGAGACGATCGCCGCTGCTGCGGCCAATGCCTACATAGACGATGGCGTGTCGGGTGGCTCCGCTCTTGAGGGCCGTAAGAAGGGCATGGCCCGGATCATGGCGGACCGCCCCGTGACCGTCATCGCGTGGAAGCTCGACCGCTTCGCCCGCAGTGTGCGCGAGTTTCAGAAGCTTTTGGACTGGGCGGATGAGAACGGCGTCCGGCTGGTCACGTCGGACAGCCTGATGGACAGCGCCGACACGAGCGGCACCGGTCGTCTGATCGTGACGATCATCGCCGCCGTGGCGGAGTGGGAGTTGGGCATCATCACGGAGCGCAGCACCTCAGCCCACGAAGAGCGCCGCGAGCAAGGCCGCTGGATCTCGGGTAAGGCCCCGTTCCCGTACCGGGTGGAGCGGCGCAACGGTAAGGCGTACCTGGCGGAGGACCCCGACGCGTTCGCGCTGGTGCGGAAGCAGATAGACGCGCTGCTTGCTGGCGGGAAGAACGGGAGTCTCGCCGCCACCGCTGAGCCCCTGCCCATCGGTCGTCAGCAGTGGCGCAAGCTGCTTCGCGGCGTCGTGCTTCGCGGTCAGCGTGAGTTCAAGGGCAAGTGCACGGAGAAGGCCAAGGGCTGCAAGCACGGGTGTGTGTGCACGCCGAAGCTGGTGACCGAGGCGGACGGCGTGACCCCCGTCCAGTTCGGCCCCGAGGTGATCGACGCGGCCACCTACAAGCGGGTACAGGACCGGCTCAAGGAGTTGGAGGCAGGGGAGCGCGCCGAACGGCGTGACGCCCCGTGGCTGGCCGGAATGGTGCTGTGCTCGCAGGGCTGCAAGATGAACGGCGGACTCTCCGGCCGGAAGAAGGCCCTATACAAATGCGAGAACGGACACGGGTCGATCATGGCGGACCGGATAGAGCCGCAGGTGTTCGAGGAGTTCCGAGACAAGCACGGCAATGAGCTGCTGTACCAGGTCAGCTACTCCGGGGGCATCGACCACAGCGGAGAGCTTGACGACCTTGACGCCAAGATCCGGCGCGGGAACGCGAACCTCCTTCTCATGGAAGCGGACGACGCGGCAGACCTCCGTGCCCTGGTCGCTGACCTCAAGGCCACACACGACCGGCTCAGCGCCGAGCACAACCCGGAGGTAACCGAGACGTGGACGCTCACTGACACGCCGCTGTGGGAGGCATGGGACGCCGCGACGGAGGACGCGCGGCGGGCCCTGCTGGCCGACTGGGGATGCAAGGTCACGGTCTACCCGAACGGCCACCCCGGCGGACGCGTCGCCATCCAATGGCGGCCCCTTGAGAAGACCCCGGAGGACTCGGAGTCAGCCGCCTACCAGAAGGCCGCGTAAGGCCGCACAACCGACCATCACAGCCCCGACAGGGTCATCCCCGCCGGGGCTTTCGCGTGCCCGCAGCCAACCGTCCAGCGGTCCGCCCCGGCGTGCGGCTTGCTCTCTCGTACCGGGAGCACGGGGGCCGAACGCGTGCCGCCGCTTCACCACCTCGGGTTGCGCCGGAATACGCCGAGCGCCCGACTGACTTACGCCGCATTCCACCGAAGGGAAGAAATGAATACGCCGGGATTCGCTGCACTGATGGGCGCACTGGGCAGGGCAGAGCACGCCGCATGGCTGGCGGTCGGCAAGGACGACGGGGCCGCCGCATTCGCGCATCAAGCCACCGCGCACGCCCTCCAACTCGCTGAGGCCCTACAGAAGGGCGAACCGTGCGCGGGGCCCGACTGTGACGCCACAGTCGAGTACAAGGGCGTTGGGCGCCCCGCCCGGTACTGCGGGAAGCGATGCCGCGACCGTGCGGCCTACAGGGCGAGCCGACAGCGCAAGAGGGGGCAGGGACTCTCTGACGAATGACTTTTTTAGGGTAGATCTCCGTATCCCTATAGAAACTCTAAGGGGATACCCAACGCACCCCTTCGTTTGTCATTCATCAGCATTCGCCATCGCGCCGAACACCGGTAGGCGTGCCACGCGTTCTAATGACAGTAGGGATTGCGCGACGCCGCGCCGAACCCGACCACCTACTCAACTTGAGTAAGTAGTCGAACATCCGTGCTACGGCAACCGCGCGGACTCCTTCACAATTCTTGGCCCTCAATGCGAACTTTTCCACAGGTTGCCGCCGTGTGTGGAAAGTCCGCGTTGGGGGCCTTCTTTGTTTCCCGCTCACATGAAGGCACTTTATGAACAAGGCAGCCGATAAGACCTGTAACGGTCCGTGCGCCGACACGAAGCCTCTCGCGTCGTTTTACCCCCACCCCGGCAATGCGGACGGCCGGGCGAGCCTGTGCGTTTCTTGCTCGCTGCTGCGGGTCGCTGGATCTGTCGCGAGTCGGCCCCGACACCTTCGGCGCGAGTCTGCCCAGCGCCGCGCGCACTCGCCCGCCAAGGGGGCTGTCAGTGACCGTAGTTGAGACCCGTTCCGGCTCCGCGCCGGTAGAACTCCGCACGGTGGGCGGGGCGCGCAAGCTGTCCGGCTACGCCATTCGTTTCAACGAGCTATCCGGCGATCTCGGCGGGTTCGTTGAGCGCATCGATCCGGGCGCGTGGTCGCCTGATGCTGCGACCAATGACGTTGTGGCGACGTTCAATCACGACGCGAACAATGTGCTAGGTCGGCTCAGCGCTGGCACCCTTCGACTATTCCTCGACGCGCAGGGTGTGCGTTACGAGATCGATTTGCCCAATACCCAGGCCGGCGCGATGTCGCGGAATTGATCAAGCGCCGTGATGTGGTCGGAAGCTCTTTCACGTTCCGCGTGAATCCGGGTGGGCAGGAGTACGCGCCTGAACAGGACCCGGTAACCGGTCTCCCTATCCGCGTCATCACCTCGATGCGGGTTATCGAAGTGGGGCCGGTCCTGAATCCCGCCTATCCGACGACGAGCGCTGATGCTCGTTCCCGCGCCGTGTGCGCATCGACCAAGACTGAGAGCAACAAGGGGGCGGCGCGAATGGGCACGCTGAACACCACCAAGGAAACGCCGGGCGGCACCGTGAAGGATCACACCGTGATCTCTGATGAGTTCGCCAAGCGATCTCGCCACGATGTGAAGGTCTTCGGTCGGGCGCTGGGCAACACGGCCGAACAGGTCTTCATTGACGCCGAGTTGGCCGATCCGGCGCCGGTCGTCCTGTCGGCTGCTGGCCAGGGTTCCCGCCTCATCGAGAAGGTGACTTCCTACCCCTTCAAGCGGCAGCGCGGATACGTCCCCGTCGCACCGAGGATCACCGCCGAACTCCAGCCCCGCAATGAGGCTGCGACGTTCGTGCGAAACGAGATCAAGGCGCCTGAGTTCGAGTGCATCAAGGTCGCTGCGCTGGTCAGTATCGACAATGACACCGTGGCCGATATTCCGGCGACCGAAGAGGCGCTAAACGCCAGTCTCGCCGCTGCCGTTGGTCAGCGCATTGATCATGTGATCGTCAATGGCGGAACCGATGGCGACCACACCGTAAGCGGAATGATCGGCGCTGGTGTGACCACCAAGGTTGCGAAGATCGGCCACGACGAAATCTCGGACGCCGTGGCCCGCGTGGAAGACTCCGGCGGCACCGCTACGGCAATCCTCGCTCGCCCCTCGGAGATCTCCGGTATTCGTAAGGCAGTTGACGGCTCCAAGCTGGACAAGCTACCGGCACTGATCAGCATTCCGGATCTGACGGACGGCACCGTTTCCATTCCGGCTAAGACAGTGATCGTCGCTGATCTCGGTTCGGTCTCGGTGGCGCTACGTAAGAACCTTGAGGTCTTCAAGTCGGACACGGCGCCCGAGGCATTCGACAGGGATTCGTCTTTCATTGCGGGCCGTGCCCGTATCGGCTCCGTCGTGCTGCCCGATTCGGCGCGCGTTCAGGTGATCACCGTTGGGTGACATTCTTGACGACCGCAAGCGCATGACTGAGGTCATGGACGCTACCGCCAAAAGGCACGGCCGATCGGACGAATGGCCATGCCTGGGGCGCTGTGACGGCCAGTGGCACCCGAAAGCCAACATGGATTTTGTGATCACTGAGCGCGCCGCGATGCTGGGCGTCAAGGTGGACAGGGCGTACGCCGGTACGGGCATGGTGCCCATGTGCCGAGAATGCGGCGCCGCGCTGATCGAAATGACCATCATGGGATCGGAAGAGTTCGGCTGGCGGCGTATGCAGCCCCGCCGCTGGTAGGGGGGATCGTGTACCGAATGGCCTGCCGCAAGGTAGGGGGGTGGCTGCGATCGACGGTCACCCCCATTGTCAACCACTGGCATTGGCGGGGCCTCTCGCCTGACAAGGAACCGCTACTAGTGGATGGCTGCGCGCGGCTGTGGCGGCACCGCAAAGCCGAACACTGCTGCATGTTGTGCGGGGGAACGGGCAGCGCTCAGGCGATGGTCACGGCGTGGCGCACGCCGATTCAGCGCGGCGGGAAGCGTGAGCGCATGAACATCTTGGCTTCGTGCCTTGGGTGTTGGAGTGACACGGGCCGCAACGATGGGCTTCGCGTCACGGTTGGCGCGGCGATCCATCAACGCGCGCATAAGTCATCGAGTCCGATCATTCTGCTTGAGGTTTGAGCAGAGCCGGGGCGTATGCGGGTCAAAACTTGATCGCCTTACGCGCTGGCGAGCCCTGCCACCCCTCGGAATACGCACCTGTCGCGCGCCCACCGTTCCGTGTTGGCCGTTAGTTGCTTTCCCCCATTGCGAAAGGAGTTCGCCTATGGCACTCGCCCGCATCTGTGCTCACAAGCCGTGCGGTAAGCCCATTCCCCGTTCCGCTGATCCCCGGACCCGCTATCACAGCGACGCGTGCCGCCACGCGGCCTCCCGCGCCCGTAAGGCGGCCGAACGCAACGGCCCCCTTGCCGTGGTCCGCCCGCTCCCTGGGGGCCCGGCAGAAGACGACGCAGGCCCTTCCCGCTACGAGGACGTACGGGCGCTGTGGGACGCCATGATCCGGCAGCTTGCCGACGACGGCCTCATGACGATCGGCGCGGCTGGCATCCCCGTCTCACACCCGATGCTCAAGCACTTCACCGCCCTCCACTCAGCCATGCGCGACCTTGAGGCCGGTACCGACTCCGGCACCGAGGAGACCCCGCTGGAACAGATGCGGCGGCTAGCACGGCAGGCCCTTGCCGACTACCAGGAGGAGTTCGGCACGTGATCACTCAGCACGTGATCAGCCCGGAGCTAGCGGCGCTTGCGTGCCGGTTGTCGAACGCTGAGGACGGGCCGACGCACCCCCTGTGGACGCCCTTCGCCGCACTCTTCACAGCGGAGATGGGCCGTGCCCCGATCCCCACCGACCTGTACCTCTGTCAGACGTGCCCCTGCCACTTCTGACCCTCGCCCCTGCCGCCCGTCCGGGTGGTAGGGGCTTTGGCATTTCCGGGCGCTTCGATCCGAAGGTCAAGGCCCGGCCGGCTGAGGGCTCAGCCCAAGCGCCGCAAGGGTTCTAAGCGAAGGTCTAACCCCTTTCCATTCATGACCAAGAGAGTGCCGTTCGTGTGCTACGCGTCGTACGCTCGGAACATGAGCACTGCGGGGCAAAGGGTCAAGGAAGTCCGCAAGCGTCGCGGGCTGTCACAGCGTGAGTTGGCGGACGCGTCGGGGGTCTCCCTCTCGGCTATCCGCAAGCTCGAACAGGGCGAGCGGGAGACCGCGCGACTAGAGACGTTGCGCAAGCTTGCGCACGCGCTCAGGGTGCCCACGATGCGGCTCGCTGGGGAGCAGCCGAACAAGGAAGACGCCAGCGCTGACACGGTGGATCGTTGGGCAGGCGTCCGTGAGGCTCTGGAGTGCCCGCCGGTCGTGCGGGGGCTGGACGACGAGCCCCCCACTGTCAGCGGCGTACGGGCGGCGATGCATGAGACGGAGCCGCTGTTTTCGGGTGATCATTTCTCGGCTTTGTCCGTGATGCTGCCCGCGCTGCTGCGGGACGCTGAGGCGCTGGGGCCCGAGGGTCGGAGCGTCCGTGTACGGCTCTTGCAGCTCGCCGGGTGGCTCATGGTGCAGACCCGGCAGTTCAAGGCCGCTGAGACCGCCCTGGAGCGCGCCCTGGACGACTCGGCTGACCGACTGGAGGGGGCAGCCACAGTCAATACGCTGTGCTGGCTGTTCTTGCGTCAGGGTGAGTTGGGTAAGGCGTACGACCTAGCCGTGAAGTGGGCGGACGAGACTGAACCCCGCATGTCCCGCGCGACCCCTGCGGAGCTGAGTACGTGGGGCTGGCTGTTGCTGCGTGTGTCTGCGGCTGCCGTCCGCAACTCGCAGCCTGGGGACGCTGAAGATGCCCTGAAGCTCGCCACGGCGGCAGCCGTCGCCCTGGGACGCGAGTACGCACCCGAGAACGATTTTCTTCGCACGTTCGGGCCGACCACGGTCAAGCTCAAGGCTGCCGAGAACGCCGGTGTGATCGACCGGCCCGACATGGTTCTCCGCATCGCTGAGCGCGTGCCTGTCTTCAGCCTCAAGCCCACGTCGAACAACCGTAACCGCCACCTGTTGGACGTCGCCGACGCCTACGCCAAGACCGCCAACTACGCTGATGCGTTTGAGAAGTTGGAGCAGATCAGGGCTGGTAGCCCGGAGTGGTTGCCGAACCAGCGCTATGCCCGTGACATCCTCGGCCGGGTGATCCAGGGACGGCGGACGTTGACAGCGGAAATGCGGACCATGGCCGATGTGGTGGGCCTGCCGCTGTAGCACTTGTGGCACTTCGCGCCGACGGGTCACCAAAGTGCCACAGACAGAGGGGGTTGCCGTTCCTAGCGTGGTTGCCATCGGACCACGAGGGGACGGCGACCAACCATGGCCCACGACTGGACTCCCGCCAGGGGAACGTACGCGGTGGACGTGACGAACGGCCGGATCGGTGAGGTACGCAGGCTGTTCGAAGGGTCCGCCTACCTCGTGCCGCCCGGCGGGGGCGGTGAGTGGGCCGCGCCGCCCGACCGGTTGCGGAAGCCCACCGACGCGGAGCTGTCGAGGGCGCGGACGTGGTCCCGTCCCTTGGGGCGGCGGGCATGAGCCAGGAAGTCAGACGGTCTGAGCCCCTGGCGGATCTCCCCCTTCGCCTGAACCTTGAGCCGACCCCCGTGGAGGGCTGCGAGGTGTGCAGGCACGCCGTGGCGTGGCGGTGGGCGTACCGCACCGGGAGGGGCACCCCGGACGGCTACACGAACCAGTCGGCGGCGTCTGAGTGCAACGCGGAGATCCGGAACCACCCGCACGAGCCGCGCGTCATGGCGCTGCCGATCAAACCCCCGGCGGTGGCCTCATGACCCGAAGCATCATCCGCCCTGCCGTGAAGCACACGATCGGCACACACCCCCGTGGCGAGATCAGCGTTTCGGCTCGCTGCCTGGACGGCGGATGCGGGTGGACGCTGGAAGCGACGGCGGACCTCAAGGCAGCGGACCTGGCGATGATGACGCACACCGGCCGCACGGGTCACCCGACGTTCGCCCGGACGTACGAGGACGTGGCCCTTGTACGCCGACTGGAGCTGAACGAGGGGAAGCGAGAGATCCCGCCGCTTCCGTCCGAGGAGCCGCAACACGAGCGCGCGGCCCACTGAGACCCCCGCCCGGTCGCACGCCCCGTGAAGCGGAGACGGCCGGGCGGGTTGCACGGATCATCAACCCACTACAAAGGAGCATCCCAATGGGTGGACAGCACGGCGGCGGGACCGGCGACGGCCAGGGCGGCAGCCAGCAGGACGACAGCAACAGCGGCGCCGGACACGGTGGCGGCGGCTCCGACGAGGGCGGCAACACGTCCGACGGCTCCGGCCCCGCGACCGGTAAGTAGGCGCATGTGACGACACGCACAGAGGAGGCGGGCCCTTCGGGGCTCGCCTCTGCGCTCGTGGAAGCGGGCGCGCTGACTTCCGATTGGCTGCCGACGTTCAAGGCGGTCCCCCGCGAACTGTTCGTCCCTGACCGCATCTGGCCGGGCATCGCGGACGGCACCCGACAGACGGCGTTGGTGGACCGTGCCAAGGACCCCGAAGCGTGGTTCAAGGCGGTGTACTCCGACATCCCCCTCACGACGCAATGGGACGACGGACAGCACATCGGGGATGGACTGGGGACCACGCCGACTAGCTCCAGTTCCATGCCGCGCATGGTCTTCTCGATGCTCGCTGACCTGGACGTACGGGAAGGGCAACGCGCCCTTGAGATCGGCACCGGTACAGGCTGGAACGCCGGTCTTCTCTCGCACCGGCTCGGCGGGGCGAACGTCGTCAGCGTCGAGTACGACGAGGAGGTAGCCAAGGGCGCCCGGGAGAACCTTGGGCGCGCTGGTCTGTCCGCCGTGGTCATCGTGGGCGACGGCCGCGCGGGGTGCGTTGGCAGTGCCCCGTACGACCGGATCATTGCGACGTGCTCGGTCGGGAGCGTGCCCCGGACCTGGGTGGAGCAGTGCCGCCCCGGTGGGGTCATCGTCGCCCCGTGGGGGACCGAGTACGGCGGTGAGTACGTCGTGCGCCTGGTCGTCGCCGACGACGGCGCGGCGCATGGTCCCTTCACCCGCTCCAGTGCCTTCATGCGTCTGCGACAGCAGCGCACAGAGCGCCCGCCCTTCTCCGCCTACCTCAAGGGCAAGGAGTGGCCCGCAGACGGCACCCGGAGCATGACCGCGCTGTCTCCCGCTGATATCGGCGGGTGGCTCGAACAGTTCGTGATCGGGCTGCAAGTGGCCGGGGCGTTCTGGCGAGCCGAACGGTACGACGGCGGCTCTTACACGCTGTGGACGTACAGCACCGACACCCTGTCATGGGCTTCGGCGGACTACGTGCCGGGGGCGAGTGAGTACGTGGTCGTCCAGTCCGGTCCGCGCAAGCTGTGGGACGAGACGGAAGCCGCCTACCGGTGGTGGGAGGAGCACGACCGACCCGGCTTCGATCGCTTCGGGCTCACCGTGGACGGCGACGGCGAGCGCGTGTGGCTCGACTCCCCGGACCGCCTGGTACCGCTCCGGAGCGCGTAGCAGCTCCACCTACCGGCCCCGGTTGGCGTTCCCCCCGAGCGCTGGCCGGGGTCTTCCGCTGTTCAAGCACGGGCTAGACGGTACGTCTTCCGAGGGGTGTACCGTTCGAGCCACGTGTACCAGGTGACGCCCACGGAGGAGAGCTGCGCGACCTCCTCGCGGCGCAGCCCCGGCGTGCGCCGTCTCGTGCCGCGCGGCAGCCCCACCTGCTCGGGCGTCACGCGCTCTCGGCGGCTGCGGAGGAAGGCGGCGAGCTCCTGCCCGCGGATGTCTGTACCGGTCACGGCAGCCAGGCTGCCGGATGCCGCAGCCGGTTTCCAGGTGGGCCTGGTACCAGGATAAAGAGACTCTGGTACCCCTCTGCGGGCCACGACAGCCTCGTCGCCGTGACTCTCCAGCCCCCCACCGAAAAGTCCCGCCCCGAGCCCGCCGACGCCACCGAGCCCGCCGCCACCGGCCCTGAGCCCACCGCCACCGGTCCCGCGCCCGCCGCCACCGGTCCCGCCCCGCTGACGCCCCTCACGCCGCTGGGGCTGCTGACCGTCCTCCTCGGCGCCTCCCTCTCCAGCATCGACTTCTTCATCGTCAACGTCGCCCTGCCCGGCATCGGACGCGACCTCCACGCCTCCCCCGCCACGCTGGAGATGATCGTCGCCGGGTACGCGCTGGCCTACGCCGTGCTGCTCGTCCTCGGCGGGCGGCTCGGTGACGCGTACGGGCGCCGGAAGCTCTTCCTGTGGGGTGTGGCCGCGTTCGGCGTGACCTCGCTGGCCTGCGGGCTCGCGCCCGGCGCGTGGTGGCTGGTGGGGGCGCGCGTGACGCAGGGCGCCGCCTCCGCGCTGATGCTGCCGCAGGTCCTCGCCACCATCCACGCCACGACGCGGGGCGAGCGGCGCGCGAGGGCCGTCGCGCTGTACGGCTCGGTGAGCGGCCTCGGCGTGCTCCTCGGGCAGGTGCTCGGCGGTGTCCTGGTCGCCGCCGACCTCGCGGGCACCGGCTGGCGCATGGCGTTCCTCGTCAACGTGCCCGTCGCGGTCGCCGCCCTGCTGTGCGCCCTGCGCGCGGTGCCGGACAGCCGGGCCGAGCAGCCCCGCCGCGGCGACATCGGCGGCACGCTCCTGCTCGGCGCAGCGCTGACCGCCCTGCTTCTGCCCCTCTCCGAGGGACGGGCCACGGGCTGGCCCCTCTGGTCGCTGCTGACGCTCGCCGCCGCCCCGCTGCTGGCCTGGGCGTTCCTCGCCGTCGAACGCCGCGCGGAACGCACCGGCGGCAGCCCGCTGCTGCCCCCGTCCCTCCTGCGCGAACCCGGCGTCCGCCGAGGCCTCCTCCTCGGGCTGCCGATCTTCATCGGGTTCAGCGGCTGGATGTTCGTCAGCGCGGTCATGCTTCAGCGGGGCCTCGGCTACGGCGCGCTCAAGGCCGGCCTGACGGTCGTCCCGATGGGCGTCACGCAGGTCGCGGCGTCGATGTGCGCGCCGCGCCTGGTGGCACGGCTCGGCAGCCGGGCGATGACGCTGTGCGCGCTGGTGCACGGGGCGGGCCTGGTGGTGCTCGCGCTGACGGTGCTGTGGCTGCGTGGACCTCGCTCGGCCCGGTTGGCGCTCGCCCCCGGCCTGGCCCTGTGCGGCCTGGGGCAGGGCGTCGAACTCGCCCTCTACTACCGGATCGTGCTCGCCGCGGTGCCGGCGGCGCGGGCGGGGCGCGGGCAGCGGCCTGGCGGCCACCGTGCAGCAGTCCTGCCTGGCGGTGGGCGTGGCGACGATCGGTTCGCTCTTCCTCGCGCTGGTACCGGCCCTCGGCATGCGCGACGCGTTCGCGGTGGTGCTCGGGGTGCAGTGCGCGGGCCTGCTCGTCCTGGCGGCACTGAGCCTGGGCCTGCCGCGCCGCCTGAACTGAGAGCCGGGCCACCACCGACCCCAGGCCAAGCGCCACAACCCAGAAGGCTCCCCACCGACCCAAAGGCCCCCCACCGACCCGAGAGCTACCGTCACCTACATGCCCGATGAACTCACCCCCCGCCGACGGATGCTCGTCCTCGCGATCTGCTGCATGAGCCTGCTGATCGTCAGCCTCGACAACACCGTCCTCAACGTCGCGCTCCCCTCCATGCGCGAGGAGTTCGACGCGAGCGTCTCGGGCATGCAGTGGACGATCGACGCGTACGCGCTCGTCCTCGCCTCGCTCCTCATGCTGGCCGGCTCCACCGCCGACCGCATCGGCCGCCGCAAGGTCTTCAAGACGGGCCTGGTCGTCTTCACCCTCGGCTCCGTGCTCTGCTCGCTCGCACCGAACCTCGAAGCCCTGGTGGCGTTCCGCATGGTCCAGGCGGTGGGCGGCTCGATGCTCAACCCCGTCGCCATGTCGATCATCGCCAACACCTTCACCGAACCCCGCGAGCGGCCCGCGCCATCGGCGTCTGGGGCGGTGTCGTCGGCATCTCCATGGCGGCTGGCCCGCTGGTCGGCGGGCTGCTCGTCGACTCGGTCGGCTGGCGCTCGATCTTCTGGGTCAACCTGCCCGTCGGCGTCGCCGCGCTCCTGCTGACCATGCGGTACGTCCCCGAGTCCCGCGCCCCGAGGCCGCGCCGCCCGGACCCGGTCGGACAGCTCCTGGTGATCGTGCTGCTCGGCGCGCTGACGTACGCGATCATCGAGGCGCCCGCCGTGGGCTGGACCTCCCCGCTGACCCTCGCCTTCGCGGGCGCGGCGCTGCTGGCCCTGCTCGGCCTGCTCGCGTACGAACCGTGCCGCGCCGAGCCCCTCATCGACCTGCGCTTCTTCCGGTCGGCGCCGTTCAGCGGGGCGACGGTGATCGCGGTCTGCGCCTTCGCGTCCCTGGCCGGCTTCCTCTTCCTGTCGACGCTGTACCTCCAGGACGTACGCGGCCTCGACGCGCTCCACGCGGGCCTGTGGATGCTGCCGATGGCGGCCATGACGTTCGTCTGCGCGCCGCTGTCGGGCCGCCTGGTCGGCAGCCGCGGGCCGCGCCTGCCGCTGCTGATCGCGGGGGCGGCGATGACGCTCTCGGGCGTCCTCTTCGCCGCGTTCGAGGCGGAGGACTCGGGCGGCACCCGCTTCGCCGCCTACGTCCTCTTCGGTCTGGGCTTCGGCTTCGTCAACGCCCCCATCACGAATACGGCGGTCGCCGGGATGCCGCGCGCCCAGGCGGGCGTGGCCGCGGCGGTCGCCTCCACCAGCCGCCAGATCGGCCAGACGCTGGGGGTGGCGGTGATCGGCGCGGTCCTGGCGTCCGGGGTCGCCTCATCCTCGTACGCGACCGATTTCACGGAGGCGAGCCGCCCCGCCTGGTGGATCATCGCGGGCTGCGGCCTGGCGGTGCTGGCCCTCGGGGCGCTGTCCAGCGGGCGGTGGGCGCGAGGGACGGCGGAACGGACGGCGGAACGCCTGAAGCCCCTGACACCGACCGACAACGCCCGCACGACATGACAGACGGCAGGCACCAAGTAACAGGTGACACATGACAGGTACCGCCTGACACATGACAGATGACAGATGACAGATATTGAAATCTGTCATCTGTCATGTCATCGTGGACGCATGCGCACTCTCACCCTCGGCTCCACCGGCCCCCGCACCTCCGCCCTCGGCCTCGGCTGCATGGGCATGTCCGCCCTCTACGGCGAGGCCGACCGCGCGGAGTCCATCGCGACCATCCACGCCGCCCTCGAAGCGGGCGTCACGCTCCTGGACACCGGCGACTTCTACGCCATGGGGCACAACGAACTGCTGATCGGCGAAGCCCTCCGCACCGCCCCGGCCGCGCGCCGCGACCAGGCGCTCACCAGCGTCAAGTTCGGCGCCCTGCGCGACCCCGACGGCGGCTGGTCCGGGTACGACGGGCGGCCCGCCGCCGTCAAGAACTTCGCCGCGTACTCCCTCCAGCGCCTCGGCGTCGACCACATCGACGTCTACCGCATCGCCCGCCTCGACCCCGACGTCCCGATCGAGGAGACGGTGGGCGCCATCGCCGAGCTGGTCGAGAAGGGGTACGTGCGGCACATCGGCCTCTCGGAGGTCGGCGCCGACACGATCCGCCGGGCCGCCGCGACCGCCCCGATCTCCGACCTCCAGATCGAGTACTCCCTCGTCTCGCGCGGCATCGAGGCACAGATCCTGCCGACGGCCGCCGAACTGGGCATCGGCGTCACGGCGTACGGCGTGCTCTCCCGCGGGCTGATCTCCGGCCACTTCACCCGCGACCGGCAGCTGGCCGCGAACGACTTCCGCGCCATGAGCCCCCGCTTCCAGGGCGAGAACCTCGACCGCAACCTCGACCTGGTCGACGCCCTGCGGAAGATCGCCGAGCGGAAGGGCGTCAGCGTCGCCCAGACCGCCATCGCCTGGGTGCTCGCGCAGGGCCCCCGGCACGGCGCGGCCATCGTGCCGCTGGTCGGCGCGCGCCGCCGGGACCGGCTCGACGAGGCCCTCGGCGCGCTCGGCGAGACGATCGACGACGCCGACCTGGCCGCGATCGAGGCGGCCGTGCCCGCGGACGCGGTGGCCGGCGCCCGCTACCCGCAGGCGCAGATGGCACACCTCGACAGCGAGCACTGAGCCGTCCACGGGTACGGTCTAGGGCATGGCAACCGCGGCACCCCTGACCCCCGAGCGCATCCTCGAAGCGACCGAGGAGGTCTTGCGCAGGCACGGCGCGGCCAAGGCCACGGTCGTCGACGTGGCCCGCGCGCTGGGGGTGAGCCACGGCACGGTGTACCGCCACTTCCGTACGAAGGCGGAGCTGCGCGGCGCGGTCACGAAGCGGTGGCTGGACCGTACGTCCGTGGCGCTCGCGGGCATCGTCACCGGCTCCGAGCCGCCCGAGGCCAAGCTCCGCCACTGGCTCGCGGGCCTCTTCGACGCCAAGCAGCACAAGGCGGGCGACGACCCCGAACTGTTCGCCACGTACACGGTGTTGACGGAGGAGAACGGCGACGTGGTGAACGACCACATCGCCGAACTCACCGGCCAGCTGACCGCGATCATCCAACAGGGCGTGGCCGACGGCGACTTCGCCTCCCCCGACCCCGCCCTGTCGGCCCGCGCGGTCTTCGACGCCACCTCGCGCTTCCACGACCCGTGCTACGCCCCGCACTGGTCCCGCCCCGGCATCGACGAGGCGTTCGCCGCCGTACTGGACCTGACGGTGCGGGGGCTGCGGGCCTAGGCCCTGTCGCGAGAGGCCTTGGGCGGCTTCGACTGCTCCAGGCGGCTTCGACTTCCCTAGGCGGCTTCGACGCTGATCTTGTCCGCGCCGATCCGCTCGATGCGTGCCTGGCCCCACCCGGCCAGGGATTCCAGCGCGGCGTTGAGGGAGACGCCGTGCTCCGTCAGGGAGTACTCGACCTTCGGCGGCACCACCGGGTACACCTTCCGGTCCACGAGGCCGTCCTCCTCCATCTCCCGCAGGTGCTGGACGAGCATCTTCTCGCTGACACCCGGGAGGCCGCGCCGCAGCTCCGCGAAGCGGCGCGTTCCGTGCTCCTGGAGCTCCCAGAGGATCAGGGACTTCCACTTGCCGGTGACGACGTCCATCGCCGCGTCGATACCGCAGAAATAGGGGCCCTGTCGTGCCGATGTCGCCATGCGAGCCTCCACGTCGCCCGGGGGGTGCTCACCTTCGGGTGAGTACCGCACTTAATAGTCCGTACTGGTCAACCCTACTGACTCCGCTGAGGATTGAGGCACTGACCGACTCGACGGACTCGACGGACTCGACGGACTCGAGAAGTCCCGACGGAGGAGTGACATGACGGAGAACCACCGTGCCCACGTGAGCGTCCTCGGACTCGGCGCGATGGGCGGCGCCCTCGCCGAGGCACTGGTCAAGGCGGGGCTGCGGACGACGGTGTGGAACCGCTCGGCGGGCAAGGCCGGTCCGCTCGTCGCGCAGGGGGCGACGGAGGCGGTCTCGGCCGCCGAGGCGGTCCGGACGAGCCGGCTGGTGATCACCTGCCTCTTCGACCACGACTCGGTGCACGAGGTGCTCGACCCGCTCGTCGGCGACCTGGCCGGACGGACGTTGATCAACCTGACCACGACCAAGCCCGAGCAGGCACGGCAGCTGGCGGCCTGGGCCGCCGAGGCCGGGATCGCCTACCTGGACGGCGGCATCATGGCGGTGCCGTCCATGATCGGGCAGCCGGGGGCGTCGATCCTGTACAGCGGCTCGGAAGAGGTGTTCCGTGAGCACGCGGCGCTGCTCGACCTGTGGGCGACCAGTACCTACTACGGCGAGGACGCGGGGCTGGCGT
Source organism: Streptomyces huasconensis (assembly GCA_004010275.1). Classification (GTDB taxonomy): domain Bacteria; phylum Actinomycetota; class Actinomycetes; order Streptomycetales; family Streptomycetaceae; genus Streptomyces; species Streptomyces huasconensis. The sequence goes on along the minus strand of RBWT01000130.1, from coordinate 501 downwards.
CCCTCTACGACTTCGCGCTGCTCTCGTCGATGTACGTGATGTTCGCGGGGTTCATGCACGGTGCGGCCCTGCTCGCGCCGGCCGGGGTGCCCGCGGGGCGGTTCGCGGAGATGGCGGCGCCGTGGCTGACCGCGATGACCGGCGAACTGGCCCGGTTCGCCGAGGTCATCGACGGCGGGGACTACACCGTCCCGGGGCAGCAGAGCCTGGCCTTCTCCGACCTCGGGTCGTTCGTCGAGGCGAGCGCCGAGCAGGGAGTGAGCGCCGAACCGATCGCGATGGTCCAGCGGCTCATCCAGCGCCAAGTGGACGCCGGCCACGGGACGGAGGGGTTCGCCCGGATCATCGAGAGCCTCAGGCATCCGGCCGCGTGAGGGGGGCGGTGACCGGCGTGCCATGCGCCGCGCCCTGCCGCTCCGCCCCCCGGCCCCGCGTCCGGCTCCCACCCCGGGTCCGCACTCGGCCCCCGGCCCCGCTCCTCCGCATTGGCGTTCATGCGGA
>RBWT01000012.1 GCA_004010275.1 Streptomyces huasconensis | reverse complement strand
GTCGGGGGGGCTGGGTGCGGGGGTGGGAGCGGCCGGGGAGCCGGTGGGGGTGGCCGACGGGGCCGGTGTGGCTGGGGTGGTGCCGCGTGAGGCGGGGGTACTAGCAGGTGCAGGCGTGTCCTGGGCTGCTGGCGTCGGTTCCGGCTGTGGTTCCGAGGGCGTGGTGGGTGCAGCGGCCGCTTCGGCAGGAGGAGTGGTCGGTGCGGGCGCGAGGTCTTTCGCGGCCTCGACTTCGGCTTCGGCTGTGGTCGGGAGGGGGGTCTGGACTGCTTGCGGGGGTGTTGTGGCGGAGTACGGGGCTGCTACAGCCGGAGCCGCTGTGTCGGGTGCTGGCTCGGCTTGAAGTGCGGGCGGGGTGGGGGTGCCGTCCGCGGCTGCGGCAAGCAGGACGGCGACGGGGGTCTTGTGGCGGCACAGCACCTGAGGGTGGCCCTCGGCGCCGTACTGGATCAGATCCCCCAGCTTTTTGCGGGCGTCCACGAAGCTGTGGGTGGGGGCTTGGGTGAGGTCCCAGCCCAGTTCGGCTGCGTGGGCGGGCGTGGTGAGCAGTGCATGGTGCGGGCCACGCGTCAGGGGTGTGGGGTGCCCTTGGATGGCGGCGTTGATCAGCTGCTTGAGTGTGCTGCGGGCCTCGTGCAGCGTCGCCGGGCCGGTGCGCGTCAGGGCGTGTGGTGTTTCCGCGTCAGGGGCGGCGGAGGTTGTTCCCCGCTCGTACAACGGGCCCTCAGCTGACTCGGGTTGACTGTCATCGCCGTGTCGGCGGCTGGCGTCTTCGGAGGCTGTCTTGGCCGCTGAGGATGGTGTGGGAGGCGTGGGAAAACTCAATGGCCAGTTACCCGCCCAGCGCGGAGCCTGGTCGGACGGCTCCTGTGAGGCTGCAGGCGGAGCGGTGTGGGCGGGGTTGCCCGGCACGGCAGCGCCGGAAGACGCCTCACCGGCGGTGCGAGATGAACGTGAGGAGGACACCCGGGGACTCCAAGAGCAAGTGGCAGGCGGATCGCAAGGGGAAGGTCGGCAGTCGGCTCGGCAGCGGCCGCCTCTGCGAAACGACCGCGCCGCTAAAAATGTAACGTTGCCACCCCAGCCTAGCCGACGTTACATAATATTCGCCCCAGAATTATGTAACGCTGGGGTTGGTGTCGTGGGTGATCAGGCCGGTTCTGCCCGGGAGGATGGCAGGCAGGTGGTTCGGGAGGTGTCAGGCGTGATCGGCACCGTGCCCCGTGGGGGTGGCGGGCTCTACCAATGCCTTCAGCTGGGCGCGGAAGGCGGCCTGCTCACCGGCCCATGCTTGCCTCTGGGCCTCGTCCTCCGGCTCGTCGTCGCCCTCGGGGTCGTCGTAGTCCTCATACAGCCAGATGTCCGAGGACTGCTGCTGGAACGCCCTCTCGCGCATCCGTTCCTCGTAGTCCTCGTACGTCTCGTCCGGATGGATCTGCCCGGTACGGCGCTTGATCTCCTCGTCGCGCTCGCGGCGTTCGAGGTACTCCTGCACGGCCGGGTCGGCGTCGGCGCACGCGTACCCTCTGCCTCGCCGGGGCGGCTCGGGCGGTCGCCGGCGGTCCTCGATGCGGTCGAGGACCGCGTGCCACTGTGCGGCGTCTGCCACGCTCACGTCGAAGGCTTTCAGGAGCGCGGCCAACTGCTCGCGGCCGGGCAGGACCTTCCCGATGAGGATCAGGTGGGCTGTCGAACGCGGTACACGGTGCCCGTCGGCCTTGGTTGCCTTCTCGATGGCGCGGTAAGAGGGCCGGCCGGCCCTCAGGCGCAGCCGCGTCAGTTCCTGGCCCAGGGAGGCGGGGGTGCGGACCTGCCGGGTCCGTCGGCCGCGACCGGCCAGGTGTGGGCGGGCCTTCTCGATTGCAGCTGCCTTCCACAGGGCTGTCGCTTCTCGCCTCTGCGTGGAGTGGCTGCCGGGGTCGCCGGCAGCGCGGGCGTAGGCGAGGACGGTCTCGAGCGGGGGCAGGTGGGTGCCGCGGGCGGCCTGGCTGAGGGTGGAGGCTCCGCGGTACCCGGGCGCGCCCGGTGGGCCGGTGCGTTCGGACAGGGTGGCGTAGGTGGTACGGGTGTCGTCCTTGAGCTGGCGCAGGTAGACGGCCAGGGCCCGCAGCCGGGGGCTGGTGCCGGCGGCGACAGGTTTGGTGGGGCGGCCCATGTCACCGGCTGCGGCGGCGGGAGGGCTTGGCGACATCGCTGGAGCGGCGGCCGGTGATCAGGTCGGCCACTGCGGCGGCCACCACGACCAGCGCGGCCGGGACGGGCCGGTTGCCGACGGCCAGTCCGGCCGATGCCAGGACGACCACGACGATGACCACGACCTCGGGGATGCCCAGCCGACTCGGCTGGGTGCGGGCAGGGAGGTGGCTGGCGCAGAACGCCGGCGGCTCGGGGCTGGCGGCGGGCAGGGGAAGGGTGGACATGAGCAGCTCCAGGAAGGTAGGGGTGAGGTCCCCAACCCGGGTGATTCGGGAAGGGATTGGTGCGAGGCGTATCCCGCCGTCGATGCCTCAAGGTTCCCTCGCCGACGCTCTCAAGGCCAGCCTGATCGGCGCCCGTTCAGGCTGACGTGTTCACCGTCGTGAAACGCAGGTACGTCGTTCGTCCCTGGTCAGGCCACCTGGAAAATCGGGTTGACCCGAAATCGTCCAGGGCTTGCACCGTCCCTGGTACAGCTGGCCGAGAGGTGTGTGAAGCGAAATTCCCGACTCCGGACACGAGGTCGAGTGGGCGACAAGGGCGTCTGGTTCCCGTTCTTCGGCCGGCGGCAGTCGGCGGGGTGGGTGACGGAGAGCGGAGTACATATCCGCTTTCGGGGTGCAGAGAGAGTGTGGCTGCGACAATGAAGTACCGCAGGGGGCGGGTGGGGCGACTTCGCTGTAGGTGAGGGTGCAGGCCTCTTTTTTGTGTGAAGGGGGAACGTGGGGGCGTGGTTTGAGCGCATGGCGGCTGTCCCTGGCCTTGCCTTTGCCGGGAGCCCGGGTGTCATGCGGGAGGCGCTGCCGGGCGCAGGGGTTCGTCCGGACGAGTCGTACGGCTCGCCGATGTGGCCGACCGCCGAGGGGAGTACGTCTGCGACACCGGCCAGCCGGCATGTGCCGTTCGACGCGCGCGGCGCTGAGCTGATCGCCCGTGTCTGGGAGGCGCTGGAGCTTCCGGGCTCGGCCAGGGACTACCACTTTGTTCTGCAGAGCGCGGTCGATCGACTGTGGAGTACACGTCGTGCGGAGCCTGGGGCCCTCGCCGCGCTTGAGGTGTTCGCCCTGCTGGACTTGGAGTTGATGGAAGCAACCCTGCACGCGGTGTCCTTCGACACCACTGATGCTCCGGCGGCGTTTGTGCGGGTGTCCTCGGTGCCACGGTTGATCGGCCTGCTGGAGCGCGAGGGCGCCTTCGCGGAAGCACTTGAGCTGGCGGGGCGGTTGGCCCGTTTCGGGCAGGGCGAGGATGTGGCGGCCCGGCTGTCGGAGAAAGCTCAGGCGCTGGTTGCCGAGGCTGCGGCACAGGGTGGATCGTCATGAGTGCGGGCCTGGAGCGACTGATCCCGGCTGCCTCCTACTTGGAGGAGGCGTTCTTGCGGTGGGTGCTCACGCCGGCCGTGGACGCGTCGATCGTTGCGCGGGTCCGCAGTCAGCACCCGGTCACCGTCAACGAGCGCGCTTACCGGCTGGACTACCTGATCGCGGGTGAGGCGCTGCAGTTGGCCGTCGAGCTCGACGGGTTCGCCTTCCACAGTGACCGGGCCGCGTTCACCTACGACCGGCTGCGACAGAACGATCTGGCCGCGACCGGCCTGACCATTCTGCGGTTCTCCTATGATGCGGTGCGTACGGACACGGCGCGCTGTGTGGCCCAGTTGCAGGTGATGCTGAGGCAGGATCCGCTCCTGGCGCCGCTGGTGACTGCCGTGCCTCGCATCGGGATCCCGGACATGGCTGGCGATCCGATGCGGGCGGCCGATCCGCCTGGCGGTGCCGAACTGCCTTCAGGCGGGGCGTACTTCGCCGGTGTGCGGGCCAGGGTGGACCGGGCGCCGCTGCGGGAGTGCCAGGACGAGGCGTTGGCCTCGTTGGCGAACTACTACGCCTCCGGCGGCCGGCATGCGGCTGCGGTGATGGCGGTGGGGTCGGGCAAGACGGCCCTGGGGGTGGCGGCCGCGTTGTCGTTCAGCCGACGGCGGGCGCTGGTGGTGACCCCGGGCTCGGTCATCCGCGGCACCTTCGCCAAGGCCCTCGATCCGGGGATACCGGGCAACGTCCTGTATGGGCTGGCGGGCGGGCCGCTGCTGCCCGGTGCCCGTCCGCCGGCCACGCTCGTCCTGGACGCGGACGACGGGCAGATCAGCCAGGTCAGCCGTGAGCGGCTCCTGGCCGCGGACATCCTGGTCACCAACTTCCATGCGCTGGGCACGGGCGACAGAGACGGGGACCTGCTGGCCAAGCTGGAGGCGGAGGACATCGACTTCATCGTCGTCGACGAGGCGCACATCGCGGCCAGCGCCTCCTACCAGCGGCTGTTCGCCCACTTCCAGGGTGCGCGCACACTGCTGATGTCGGCGTGCTTCCAGCGTTTGGACGGCAAGCCGATCGACGCCGATGTCGTCTACCGCTACCGGCTGGTCGACTCCGTCGCGGACGGGTCGGCGAAGAACCTGCGGGTGCACCGGTTCGCTCCCGAGGTGGCGTCGACGGTGTATGAGGCGGTGTGGCCGGACGGGCGGCGCGAGCAGATCGTGGGCCGTGATGCTTTGCTGGCCACGCTGGGCGACGAGCGGAAGATGGCACGCATCACCGCACAGTCCGAGGCGCCGATCCGCCAGGTGATGGCCGTGACGCGGGCGTGTCTGGATGCACAGGCCAAGCTGCTGGCGCCCGTCAAGCCGAGGGTGCTGTTCGCGGCGATGGGCCAGGCGCATGCTGAACAGATCGCGCGGATCGCCGAGGAGTACGGGATCCCCAGTGCCACGCTGCACCACAGCATGCCCGCCTCCGCGATCGCCTCCACCCGGCGGCGCTTCGAGTCCGACGCCGGGGATCTGCAGGGCATCGTGCAGCTGCGGATGCTCGGCCAGGGCTACGACTTCCCGCCCATCACCGTGGTCGTGCCGCTGCGCCCCTATGGCAGCTTCGGCGAGTTCTACCAGTTCGTCGGCCGCGGTGTCCGCGTCCTGCGCCAGACCGCGGTGGCTGCCGACCAGCAGTACCTGGACGTGGTCTGCCATGCCGAACTCGGCCTGGAGGAGCATCTGGAGGCCATGTGCGCGGACAACGACATGGATCCCGCTGTGCTCCTGGATGTCCCGCTGATCGACGCCACCACCATGGAAGGGGATCTCCCCGGCCCCGGCGGCACCGCGGAGGGGGCGGCGGGGGTCTGGGCGGTGTGGACGCGTTCGTGCTGTACGAGCGCGGACGCGTCGAGCAGCGCGTGGTGCACGAGCTGGACCGTGTGGAGGCCCGAAGAACGGAGCGGGAGATGCAGCTGATGGCCCAGCGCTACGCCGTCTATGCGCAGAACACCGCTGCGCCGGTGCCGTTTGAGCAGTTCGTCGAAACCATGCGGAGGCTGACCGGTGGCCAGTGACCCGACACGCTGGTGGCAGCCGGCCGTGGAATGCAGTCCCGAGCAGGCGCTCACCCTGGAACGGGCGGCCGGGCAGCAGCAACGGTTCGCCGACATCGACGCCCTGGCGGCCAGGCTGCTGGCCGCAGGGTTCGCCGGACGGCCGGTGGCCACCGTCGTCCCCGGCCGAGGACGCCACACGCCGGACACCGCCAAGGTGACGGCCCTCACCCGGGAAGAGGAAGTCTTCTGCGTCAACGCCTTCGGGGTCCAGGAGCAGCAGCGGCTCGGGGCGTGGTACCTGCCCCAGAAACTCTCGGTCAAGGCAGGGGCAGTCAATCTGCCGTATCTGCTGCGGGAACGCCCTGGCCACGCTCTGACGCTGGCCGCCGATGAGACCGCCCGCCTCACCGCTGTGGAGGACTGGGACACGGTGCTGCTGTGGGCGCTGCTGGTGCCGCTGTTCGAGACACTGCTTCAGCCCATCCGGCTGCGGGCGGCAGGAGAGATCTTCCCTCGCACAGAACAGCAGCGGTTCTGGACACTCATCGAGGAGCGTTACCGGCTGCTGGGCATCGACGAGAGCGCGCTGGAAGCCTTCCGCTTCGGCGGCGGCTGGCACCAGCTGGACCGTGCGGGACAGCAGCAGGCCCGCCTTCGTTTGCTGGACACCCTTGCCGCCGCCGACCTCGTGCAGCTTGCGGCACGTCACCGGATCCAGCGGTTGCAAGGGCTGATGGCTGGTTTCGCCAAGAAGGCCAGGACGGGAACAGCCCTGGCGCGCCGGGTGCTCACCAAAGAGCTGCAGCCGGTCGTCTCCGCGTACTTCGGGGGCGACTGGCTGGCTGTGCTGGATTACCTTCAGGCTCCCCCTCACCCGGATGAGGAGATCATCACCGCTCTGCCCGAGCCTCGTCTGTACGTCGGCATGGCCACGCAGACGGCCGGCATGGCTGCCGAGGCGGGCATCGCGGAGGACGAGGTCCATGCGATGCTCGCGGCCTTCCTCGGCGGCGGCAGTTCTCTGTCTCCGGTGGAGGAGCGGGCTGCGGCCCTGCGCGGCTGGTGGGCGGGCTTCGACCAGGCGCATGCCGGCCAGTCACGGGGAATGCCGTCGTTGTGGGGGCTGGTCGATCAGGATCTAATGAGTCTGAACCGGACCGAGCAGGGGTACACCCCTCAGTTGTACCGGCAGCGTCTGCCCGCCGATGTCCTGGAACGGGTAGGGCGGCTGTGGGAGACGGTGACGCTTGCGCGGTATCCCGGCAGCATCGTCAGCAACCCGCGCCCGCACCAGACCATGGCCGAAGCCCTCGGTCCCGCGGCCGAGTTCTGGCACGGCGTGGGCCTGACCGCCTGGTTCGTGTGCGAAGGTCCCTACTCCCGCACCACCTTGGACCGTGTCGACCGCTACTACAGCAGGCCGCTGGCCGCCCTGCGCGCGGCCGGATGCCCGGTCGACACGCCTTCTTCCGCGAACTGCAAGCCGCCGAACAACTCCTGGGGCCGGAGGAGGAGATCACGGACAGCGAGGACAGTACGGTCGAGACCCCGTACGGGCAGGTGACGTTCACCTCCAGCATGAGTCACGGCGCCCGCCGGGACGGCTTCGAGCGGGTACGGAATCTCATCACACGGCACCGGCGGGCCTGGGCCGAGCAGTATCTCGGTGCCTACGTGGAGGGCCGCTGGCGCTCCCAGTTGGAGGAGGTCGCCCACCAGCATCACCGCTTCGTCGCCGCCAAGGGGCGTCCCCCCACCCTGCCCCAGTTCGCGCGGTTCGCGACCACGGCAGCCAACCACTGGACGGGCGGCGACCTGGGGGCGCTGTACACGGCCATCGGCGAGCCGACGCCATCCCAACAGGAGCGGCCTACCCGCCTACTGACTGAGGACGGCTACGACTTCGCCCGCCGGGTGTACCAGGAGCTGGGCGGCAAGCCCGTCGACCACGACACCTGGGTGAACAACCCGGAAGAAACCCAACGGCAGTGGCAGCTCAGCCGCCTGGCCACCGAGAGCCTGCGCCACCTCCAGCTGCAGGAAGCACTCGGGCAGCCGCCGACCGCCAAGGAGTTCGGCGCCCAGCGTCTGACCTGGCCCTGGCCAGGCGAGGAAACCGAAGGCTGGCCCATCCTCGAGCGCGTCCTTGCAACGCTGACCCGTGCCAGCCTGGCCCCGGCCACTACCCGCTCCCCCACCAGCCCGCTACCCGGCGAGGAGAGCGGCACCCTGCAACTGCGGACGAGGGGAGCCAACGCAGCCATCCGCACCGAGCCGACGACGGTCCGCGTCACCTGCACCGGCGCACCCGTTGACGTGTCCGCTGTACTCCTCACCCGCAACGGCAAGGTACGCAGCGACCACGACCTCGTCTTCTACAACCACCCCAGTCACGGCGGGGTCAGCGTCGGCGGGGGCACCGTCACCGCCGACCTGGGCCTCATCCCTGACGACATCGCAACCATCGCCGTCATCGTCAGCATCGACCTCGAGGCCCAACCCGCCGCAGTCTTCGACCATCACACCCAGTGGCAAGCAGACATCACCCAGCCCTCCCGCACCCAACTGGCCTTCACACCTGACCCCTTCTCCTCGGGTGAGACCGTCACCATCGCGGTGGAGCTCTATCGCCACACGACCGGATGGAAGGCCCGTGCCGTCGGGCAGGGCTACGACACCGGGCTGGCGGGCCTGGCCACCGACTACGGCATCGACGTCGAAGCCTGACGCCCCCTGTCTGGTACGCGAAGCCGTCGACGACCAGGTAAGTGCGGCCGCCGCCGTCGATCTCGCGTGCGAGAGCCGCTGCTGGTGCCCAACCTTCCAGGTGTTCCCGGGCCAGCTGGATCTTCACACACGATCTCCCCTTGGGTTTCCGTTCCGTCCCGGTACGTCAGGGAGGTTAGGGTGACCGCGACGCGCACCATGGGGGGTGCCAAGTGAGCAAGGCACGCTGGAGGTGAGCATGGGGCTGCGCCCGACACACCTTGGCTACGCTTACCAGGACCTGCTCACCGCGCTGCGGCTTGTGGATCTGGCGGTGGGACGTGCGAATTCCCTGCTGGTCGACACGAAGATGTTCACCGGGGACCGATTTGATGACATCACGTGCGAGTGGGGCACCGGCAGCCGCGAGCGGCTGCAGATTAAGCACACGGATTATGACCGCGCGTTGTCGCTGGAGAGTTTTACGAAGGACAAGCGAGGCCTACGCCTGGATCTGCTCTTCTCCTCCATGGACCACGACTTCACCTCGGATCCGGGTGCCTCGCATCGCCTCGTGGTGCGCGACATGGAGCCGGAGGATCCCGAGCTGACCCGGGTGCTGCGCCCGGTCCACGCGAGCACCGATCCCGGGCCTGCACTGCACGGCCTGAGCAGCAAACGGTTCCGTTTCGACGCCGCTGCGCTGCGTGCACACGCTCCGTGGAAGGAGATGCTCGCCCAGGTCAGTGATGACCTGCTCAACCGCGCTTGCGCATCCCTGGTCGTCGACACGGATCTTCCGGCGTGTTCGCTCAACATCCGCGAGCCCGGGCCAGCCGAGGCGGCCTTGCTGCACCGCATCACCGAAGAACTCGGTGCCGGACGACCGCCGAACCGGCACCGCACACCCGAGGAGGTGGCGCTGGCCCTGATCGAGGCGGCCAAAGCGGCGCGCAGCCGGGCGGGGACCGTGATGGTCGAGGACCTGCTTCCTCGTCTGAGTCTGGAAGTCGACTTCGGAGCGGTCCGTGAGGGGCACCCCGTGGACCGTGCCACCGAGGTGAGACGTCCTACGGTGCTCACGGGCGTGGTCGCGGCCGTGAAGGACGCTGCGCAGCAGGGGGGTGTCGTGGTGGTCACCGGCGCTCCCGGCATCGGCAAGTCGTGGTTGTGTGAGCAGCTCGGGGATGCGCTGCGGGAGACATGGCTGGCGGTGAGGCATCACTGCTGGCTCGGCGCTGCGGACATCGACCGTGAGCAGCGTGTGCTGACCGAGGTCGTGATCGGCAGCCTGCTGAAGCAGCTGGGGACGGCCGTTCCAGAGGCGCTGGCGCAGGTCAGGCCACGCTACGCGGCCACGCCGGAGACCCTCACGGCCGCGGTCACTGCCGCGCGCGGCCTGGCACCGGACCGGCCGATCGCGCTGATCGTGGACGGTATCGACCATGTCAGCCGGGTTCTTGGATCCACCACCGGCAGCGCCTTTCGTCCGCGAGTGGACCCGGCGGCCTCTCTGGTCGCGGACCTCTGCGCCCTGGAACTGCCGCCCGGTGTCGTGCTCGTCCTGGCCAGTCAGCCCGGCCCTCACCTTGAGGCCGTCGACGCCGGTGCCTCCCGTCTCACCGTTGCCCCGCTCAACCGCGCCGAACTGCATGCTCTGGCGGACCGCCTGGGCGTGCTGACGGCCCTGGCGTCCTCCCCTGCCGGTGAGGGGCTCGATCCCGCTGCGCGCGCGGAGGCCGCGGTCGCACTGATCGAGGAGCGCTCTCGAGGCAACGCCCTGTACGCCACGTATTTGTGCCGGCAGGCCATTGGTCCTGCCCCGGGCCTGGGAGCGGCGCCGGCGCCGGATGGTGTCGGCGATCCTCTGGAAAGGTTGCGGACGGTGCCGTCGTCGGCGCACGACCTCGACGACTACTACGCCTATCTGCTGGCCGGTCTGACCCCCGGACAGCGCTCTGCTGTCAGCATGCTCGCGGTCTGCGACTTCGCTGTGAGTGCATCGGAGCTCGAGGAGATTTTCCCGCTGCCCGGAATGCAACTCGGTGCCGCGCTGAACAGCGTGGCACCGATCGTCGCGCAACAGCCGGGCATCGGCGGACTGAAGATCCATCATGAGAGCTTCAGCCGCTTCATCCGCCGGGTCGACGGCGACGACAGGTGGGTCGATCAGGTCCGGTCCCAGGCCGCCGACTGGTTGTCCCAACGGGGCTTCTTCACCGATCCCCGCGCGTTCCGGCACCTGCCCGAACTGCTGGCCGCACTGGGGCGCGATGACGAACTCGCTCTGCTAATCGAACCCGATTTCCTCACCCGCGCGATTGCCGGGCTGCAGCCGCCTCAGGCCATCGTCCACACTCTGACCGTTGCCGCGCGGCGTGCGGCGGTCCGCAACGACTGGCCCACACTGGTGCGCTGCGTCGAACTGAGCCGGGCGCGGGCGACGTATGAGGACGAAGGCCTGCCAGGTTCCCTGGTGCCGTATGCGGATGCGCTGGTGGCGCTGGTGGGAGCCGACCGCGTGGCGGCAAGCCTGATGTACGAGGGTGTGACCACGATGGCGGCGCGGTGGGGCCTGCAGCTGTGTGCGGCGGTCGACCGGGCCGGCTGTGCCGCCCCGTGGGAGGCGTACCTGACGGCCTGGGACAAGGCACGCAAGGATGAGCGTGTCCACTACGGATCCGAGAGCGATGAGTCGGTGTTCCTGGCGGAGTTGCGCGGACGGATCCGGTTGCCAGCCCGGGCTGCTGACGATGTCGAGCTCGGGCAGGCCCCGCGTACGCTCGCGCAGCGGGTCGCCCGGTTCCTCGACCAGGAGGCTCTGACCTCGCCTGAGGATGCGCTGGGTGTGCTGTTGGACTGTCTGGGTCCAGACCCGTTGCTCGAGAGCGCGGAGCTCATCGAGCAGCCCGACCGGCGCGCGGCCCTTTTGCTGCACCTTGCGGACGCCCATGGCACGGCGGGCGGCGCGCTGCCGTCTGCCCGCGCGCTGGCCACCGCGGCCTGGGCCAGCGGGCCGTGCGACCCGCGGCGCCTGCTCCGCCATGGTGTGGCAGTGTCGGACCTTGCCGAGGAGCTCTTTTCCGGGGACATCGCCGCGGTTCTCGCGAAAGCAACACAGGATGTACTGACCGATCGTGCCAGTGGCCTGTCCGGCCCGGTGAACAGGTGGCTGACACTGCTGGCCGTGGCCCATGCAGCCGATCCGCAGGCGCTCGCCCGACTGCTCCCACTCCTGGACGGCGTTGGCTTCTACCGTGCCTGGCTGCGCTTCACCCTTGCCACCGTCGGCCTGCACCGCGACGTCGAGGCGGGCATCCTCACAGCCGAAACCGCGTCCGCCACCGTGCGTGTCGCGCTCGAACAACTTGCCCAGCATGCACACGCGTTCACGGGCAGCCCCCGGGCTTGCGATCTTGCGGACATCCACCGGCAGGTGCGGCAGGTGTTGCACGACGCCGTCGCCCTGCTGCGCGGCGATGATGTCGCTGTGGGCATCGCCTTCCTGCAAGCCGTCAGCGAGGGCACCACCACCTCTCTCATGGGCATGGCCGGAACCGGCCCGCTGATCACCACGGAGCTGGTGTCCCTGCTCGCCGGGAGCGTCGGTCAGGCAGGGGCCGACGTCGTGCACGAGCTCATGCGCACGTTGCGCGGAGCGCAAGCCGAGCGCCGTGCTCTGTATGCGGAGGACGCCGACTTCGAGCTTGAGATGGCCCGCGTGAGTCTCGCCTGCGACGACCCGCACGAGGCGCAGCGGTGCTGGGAGCGTGCCGCCCGCTACATGGGGGCCTATGGCGGTCACAAGGACATCACCATCGAGGAGCTGCTGGATCCGCTGCCTCAGCTCATGCAGGCCGATCCCGTTCAGGCGCAGGTGCGTCTGGCGCGTGCGCAGCCTCTTGTCTATCTCGTCGCGGACTGCACCGACGGGCGGGGCACGGCGGGAACGCCGCAGGAGTGGTGGCGTTTCCTTGCGCGCCTGGATCCGCGGGGTGCCGCGCAGTTGGGCGCCCAGGTGCTGCTGGCCGAGTCCGGGCTGCCCGATGGCCGGGTGAGCGCGGCCCACCGGCAGCTGCTGGCCACGCAGGCTGACACGGCCGACCCCGTCGTCCTGGCCGCGCTCCGCATCGCCGCTGGACCCGATGGCCGCAGTATCCGGCAGGACGTTGCTCTGCTCACCAGGCTTGCTGACCTGCCCGGCGACGACGCGGCCCGCGCATCGCGTCTCCTGCCGGTGCTGGCCAATGCGATCACCTCCACCTACGACGACCAGACACTGATCGCCGCATCGCAGGCTGCCGGGGACGAGCCCACTTCTGCGCTGCGCACAGCAGCACAGCGTTGTGGCGGTGAGGGCGGCTTGCCCTGGGCGCCCCGCCCCGTGCCCAACAACACCTAACGTGACTGGTTCGGCCCCGAGAAGCACCCCACCACAGACGCGTATCTGCACGCCCAGCAGCGCCCGACGCTGCCAGTAGGTGCTGCTGGCGCGCTTGCTGCGGTCCGTGACCGCACCAGCAAGGCATACGATGCCCCCTCGGGCCCACGGTGGTCGAGGGATGCCCTGGCCAATGCGGTCGGGTGGCGGCTCTTGGAGGTCATCGACGGTCAGGGAGCAGACGCAGCCGCCCAGTTCCTGCACCGGATCGCCGACGAGATGAACGCCTCCAACCCTCTTGAGCTGCTGGCCGACCTCGCCTCGGGGCTCCGCTTGCGCCAGGACAGCGATCCTGGTGTCTTCGGCCCTCTCGCCGCCACGGCGGGCATGCTCGCCTACACCAAGATGCGAGGCGGCGGCGGATGGCGTTCCTTCGGCGGCAATGACCGGCTGGATCTGTGGCAGCAGGCGCACTCCGCGGACCCGGCCACCGCAGCCCGCAACCTCGCAGACCAGGTGGCCCAGGCCGTCGCCGAGGCGTCCTACAGCCGCACTATCGGTGTCAGCTTGGCCCTGGTCTCGGCGTTCGCTGTTCAGCCCCCGCTCGCTTCACCCCCGGCTGTCAGCGCTTTCGCCTGCTGGGATGCGGCGTATGGCGTCATCGCCCACCGTCTGCCGGGCCGTGCCCGTCTCGGCCAGGGTGCCTACCACCCGGTGCCGGAGCAGGCGACCCAACACGACATCGACACCGCACTGTGCGAACTTGCGTTGGCCACGATTGCCCTGCCCGAACGCGGCGATAAGCGCCGCGCCCTGATCGCAGCGACGGTTCTGCTGGCCAGCCGTTCCGGCCAGGCGCAGGCAGCCCTGGCACGCGTCCTCTCCTTCGACCTCGGAGCTGGCCCCCTGACCTGGCTCCTGACCGTCCTACAAGGACACCTGCCCGACGGACCTCTGGATGCCGCCCTTCTCGAACAGCTCGTCACGCTGTGCGGCAGTGACGTGCTGTCCGTCCGTGCCGATGCGTCCGCCATCCTGGCCCGCGCTGGCCACCAGGCGCCCGCCCCTGCGGCAACGGCAGCTCATCCGACACTCGCACGCGCCATCGCCGCCGCCCTCTCCCCCAGCGAGGACAGCGCATGAACAACCCTCGGGAGTTCGCAACCCACCTCGTCGACCACTACCTGGGCGACCGCCTAAACGCCGCCGGCAGTCCGGCCGGGCTCCGCGAGACCGTCATCGATCTCGTGATCGATGCTCTTCCGGACGTCGAGACGCTCATGCGCATGCAGCTGGACCTTCTGACCAATGGACGCCGCAGCCAGCTTCCCGACGCCTATCTCGCCGACCAGGCCGCCGCCGAAGACGCCCTGCAACGCGCTGCCGCCGGCCTGCGTGCCGCGCTTGCCCAAGCGGGACATCTCGGCAACGCCCAGAATTTCGAACGCGGCGCGGCCGCGCGACTGCGCGATGACCCCCGCGCGGCCCTGCGTGCCGAATTTGCCCGCATTCCCCGCCCTCTGACTCGTCCGGAGGCCCTGGCGTGGTCGCTTGATCCAGCACCGTGGTTCAGTGAGAGCCATCAAGCGGACAAGCCCTGGCCGCCTTCCGGCTTCGCTTCGGTCGCGGGCCTGCGGTCCCTGCCGGGAAACGCCATGGCCTTTGCTCGCGTGGATGAAGGTCCGCACGAGGGCTGGGTGCAGATCGGCTTGTTCGAGCGGCAGCGCACTCCTGCACGCCGATACCCGGATCAGCCCGCCCGCCAACTGCAGATCGCCGTCGGCCTGGAGGCCCTCGACGACGACCCGCCGCCCGGCACACTACCCGCCCGCCAGGCCTCCTGGCAGCTGTGGACCAGCCCGTGGCGGCGCCTGGGACTCGGCCTTACAACCGAGTCAGCAGCCGAGCACATCAGTGCCGCAGACCAGGCCTTGACGGCCCTCACTGACGCTGGAACCGCTGGCCTGATCGATACGCCTCGCCCTCGCACCCTGAGCGGCCTCGGCCTGCCCGTCTACGTACTCGCACCCGCAGCCAGCGTCGTGGCCGCACTCGGCCTTGAACCCACAGAGGGAATCTGCGGGTTCAGCCTCAGCGACGCCACCGGTGAGGCACTGATCTGCCGCCAGTGGCACGGCCACCTCGTCCACGACGGAAACTACGAACCACTCATGCCCGCGGTCGCGGGAGCTGATCTACTCATCCGGCCCGACCTGTTCGCCCGGCTGCACGACACGATCGGCGCCGCGCGCTGCCGAGCCGGCGTCAACGTCCACCACGAGTCAGCCGACGACACCCTCGACGACGAGGACTGAGGGCGCCCCAGCGACGACGCTCCCATCAACCCGCCTTCATGTGGCAGGCGTGCGCGGCGACCTACTCATCCGCGCCGGCGACGGGGCTGTGCCTGAGCGTAGATGGTGTGCTGGGTCAGGTGGGCGAGGACTGCGTGATTAGCCTCCCAGCCGTCGGCGATCTTGGAGGCGGCTCCGGGGTGTGCGGGGTCGTTGGAGGGGTGGGCGTCGAGGAGTTCGGCGATGCCGGCGCGGGCCACGACGATGCAGGCGTGGCGGTGGCGTGAGGTGAGGACGCACAGGCGGCCGGCTTCCAGGTGGAAGGCGGAGGCGTCGCCGCGGCCGGAGAGGGGGTGCAGGACGATGGTGACGCGGAATTCGCAGCCTTGGAGCCGGTTGGCGGTGTCGACGGTGACGCCGTGCAGTTGGGGGTAGTGGCGGGCCAGGAGCGCGCGGATGTCGTGGGCCTGGCTGCGGTGGGCGGTGCCGATGGCGATGTCACCGGGCTGCAGGGCGTGGCCTTCGGGGTTTGCCTCGCAGGTGGTGATGGCGCGTCGGGTCAGCAGCCGGTCGGCGATGCCGAGGGTGGTGTGGAAGGCTTCGGCGTCGTGCTGGCCGGTGATGCGGGCCGGTAGTTCGAACAGTGCCCATCCGGTTCGGGCGGCGTGTTCGATGACCTCGTCGGTGGGGGTGCGGATGTCGAGAGGGGAGAACGTGAGGGTGCGGTCGGCTTCACTGCTTCCGGCGTGGAAGGTCGTGGAGGGGTAGAAGGCGTTGCTGATCGGGGGGACGGCTGAGGGCGGCAGGCGCCAGGACACGGGCAGGGAGTGGACGGGCAGGTCGCGGTTGTTGGCGAGCAGGACGGCGACCGCGCTGTTCATGGGGTCGTGGGACAGGCCGTGGAAGCGGTCGGTTGCGACCTCGGAAAAGGGGTCGAGTTGGCCGGGGTCTCCGACGAAGAGGGCCCGTTCGAAGATGCCGGCGGTCCACAAAAGCGTGTCGGAGCGCATCTGGTAGGCCTCGTCGATGATCGCCCATGGCCATCGGCGGTCGGTGACCGTGGCCCATTTCATGGCGGTTCCCACGATGACGTCGGCCGTCTTTTCGAGGGCTTCGATGCGGGTGCCGATGCGGATGCCGGGATGTGCCTGCAGGTCGTGCG
This sequence comes from Streptomyces huasconensis, assembly GCA_004010275.1. GTDB lineage: Bacteria > Actinomycetota > Actinomycetes > Streptomycetales > Streptomycetaceae > Streptomyces > Streptomyces huasconensis. The sequence goes on along the minus strand of RBWT01000012.1, from coordinate 56,463 downwards.
GCACTGTGTAATCCGTTGCGGTGAGCCGGGCGGTTCTCAGGTGCGGGTGGTGCCGGGCGAATCGCCGCAAGAGGTGGTCGACCTGGCTGTTGGTCTGGGCGATGACGGGGCAGGGGGTGCTGGATTGCGCGAGGGTGTCGGCGGCTCGGGCGACCAGGGTGGATTTGCCGGCGCCGGGCGGGGAGTCCACGACGAGTCCGCGGTGGGTGAGCGTGGGCAGTTGCTCCAGGACGGCGCGGGCGGCCTGGTCCATCTGCTGCTGCGGCGACGGCCGGTGAGGCGGTGTCACTGTTCTTCCTCGCCCTCGCCCTCGTCCTCGTTGCTGTGGTCCGGCTGGTCGGCGGGAGGCCCGCCGTGGGTCCAGGGTGTCTGCTCTCGTGCGGGGAATTCGGGCATCCGGTAGGGGGCGGGTGCGATGGTGAAGACGCGGAAGGCGCCGGCGTCGGGAAGGACGGCGTGGTTGGGGCGGTCCATGGTGCCCATGCCGGCGGTGATCTCAAGTTCGACGAGAGTGTCGCCGTCGGCCGGGGTGACCTCGCAGATCTTGTAGCGGGCGCTGCGGTAAGTGTGGCAGGCCAGGAGCTGACCGGGTTCCATCGGCACGGGGTCCGGGGTGGACACGGTGAGCCGGGGCCGCCATTGGGTACGTCCACTGGGGCCGCGCAGGGTGTGTTCCGCGTCGATGGTGGTGACGGTGCCGCCGAAGGCTTTGCCGGTGGTGCGCAGTTCTGCCCGTACGAAGGGGTCGTCGGCGGTGCGTTCGGCGGCGAAGGCGACGGCTGCGTGTTCCATGCGGGCCAGGCGGACGGCGGCGGCAATGGCATTGTCGCGGGCCGGACGGGGGCGTCCGTCCTGGGTCAGGTAGATGCATTCGTCGGTGAATACGGTGCGTTCGTGGTCCCAGCGGCGTGCAGTGCTCTTGGCTTCGGGGAGGGCCTGCAGGAGCGTGTAGGCCTGCCACATCAAATCCCAGGTGGGCTGCAGGTAGGTGGCCAGCAGACGGTCGAGTTCTTGCAGGGTGCGGGTCTGCTCGTGGTCCAGGGCCGGCGCCGGGCACGGGCATAGGCGTCGAACAGGGGCGCCAGGTGGTCGTTGTCGAAGGGGGCGTCGGTGGCTGGTCCCGCCGGGCGGTGGGTGGCCGGGTCTTCTGCCTCCAGTGCGGCGTCGCGTCCCGAGGCTGCGTGGCGGGGCGGGTCGATCCAGGCCAGCAGGGTGGCCAGGTCCTCGTCCTCGAGGGGGCTTTGGCCGCTGATCCAGTGCATGCCGAGGAAACTGGTCATGGGGATGAGGGCGGCTGAGCCGGGGAGGTCGGCGCGGTCGGTGAGATAGGTGAGCCAGTGTCCCAGGCACTGGACGGCCCGGGAGCCGGGAGCCTGGTCGTCGACGCTGCGGAACCTCAGGTCGTCTCCGAGGTCTTTCAGGTGCTGCACGGTCTGGGGGTTGGGGACGAGGATCTGGGGGGCGTCGGTGTAGCGCCAGCGTGCCGGCTTGTTGTTGGTGGCGGGCAGGTGTTCGCAGTGCCGCTGGCAGGCGTTGATGTAGGCGGTGACCGTGTCTGCCAGGGCGGCGAGCATGGGGGCGGTGCTGCCCGAGGGCGGCGCGACCAGGAGCTGGGGGCGGTGCGGGTCGGTGCCCAGCATGACGGCCAGCGGTCGTGCGGCGGGGCCGGTTTGCTTCAGCGCCAGCAGCATCAGCGGCTGGTCGCTGAGGTGGAGGTGGCGCAGTTGGCTGGCGCGTTGGGCGTTGCCGGTGTGGGCGGCGCGCATCCGAAGGAGTGAGGTGAGCTGGATCATGCGGTGTCCGTGTGGAGGTCTGCGTGGATGCGCTGTGCGTGGCGCAGGGCCTGGGTGATGTCTTGCTGGTCCCGTGAGGGGTGCATGCGTCCGTCAGTGAGGTCCAGGGCTTTGGCGATGGTGTCGATTCCCGCGAGGTCGTCGCGGACTGCGGTGCCCAGGGCAGCGGTCCTGCCCTGGTTGAGGGCCTCGGTGCGGCAGTGAAAGGCCAGGTCGCAGTGGTGGCGGCAGCCAGGGGTGTAGTGCGGCCGCACGGTGACGAGTGCGGCAACGAGTTCACCGCGGGGCCGGGTCGGTCTCTGGTCGGGGCCGGACGCCAGGTCGAAGGTGGTGCCCGGGGGAAGGTTGTCCAGCAGTTCGGGCAGGCGCCTCAGCCTGCCGAGGTGGCGGCTCAGGTTCTTGATCTGCTTGTGCGCGCTGAAGGGCGTGGCGGTGGGGTGGCGGGTGAAGTTGCGGGGGTTGACCAGGATCACGGTGTCGGAGACGCGGTCTGGCGGGAGGCCGTCGCCGGCGAGGAGTTCCCGCAGAGCCAGGACGTAGGCGGCGGCCTGGGTCAGTGCTGCGGTGGCCTTGACGGGGTCGGGCTGTCCGTGGATGACGGGGAAGGATTTGATCTCGACGACGTGGAAGACCCCGTCGAGCTGGAAGGCGATGACGTCGGGCTCGAGGTAGACCTGGTGGCCGGCGACGGTCAGACGCAGTACGGGGTGGTCGAGCAGGGTGCGGGGCTTCGACCTGCGGTGTGCTGCGCTGAGGATGAGGGAGCGGGTGCGGGCGTGGCGTAGTTGCGGGGAAGACTTGTCGTCATCGCTGCCGACGCTGTTGACGTCCTCGTAGGACACCTCGGGCAGGGTCAGGCCCAGGGCTTTGCGGAGCAGCGGCACCAGGGGGGCTCCGGCCTGGGCGGTGACCTTGCGTTCGAAGGCGATGCCGTAGTCGAGGGCGAGCTGGGATTTTCTCAGCGGCCGCGGGAGGTCCAGATGGGCGGCGAGGGCGTCTTTGTCGATGCCGGCCGCGTCCAGCAGGGAGCGGCGGTCGCAGCTCGGGTTGGCGGTCAGCGCCGCCAGGGTGCGTGCGTTGTGCGGGATGGGCGGGGCGGTTCCGCGCAATGCGCCCAGTCGTGCGTCGAGCGAGCTCACTGTTTTCCTTGGCGGGACAGGGCACAGCCGTGCTGGTTGCAGGGGTGGGTTTACGAAGTACGGCGCAGGCGGGCGGTGTTGCGCAGGATATTGCCGAAGATCTGCTCTGCGTCGCCGAGTTGCTGGCGTGCCCGCTGGGCCGCTTCGGCGCGGGTGTCGGCGTCGTCGTCGGCGTGGATCGCCAGTTCCGCTGCGGCGGCCCGGCGCAGCGCGTCCAGGTCGAGCGGGCCCCGGGGGGTGTCGCCGTGGATGTTGCGGCTGTAGTGCAGCAGGAGCTGTTGGACGGGCTGCGGCATCCCGGCCTCGCCGGCGAGGTGTTCGGCGGCGTCCGCGAGCCGCAGGGCCGATGTGAGGAAGTGGACGCGCTGGGTGAGCGGTCCCACCAGGCGCTGCTCCAGTGGCCAGGTGCTCAGGGCGAGCAGCGCGCGGGCCGGTGAGAGCAGGTCGGAGGTCAGCGCGGGGCAGATGTAGTAGGCGCGGCCGTAGGGGGCGGAGCGGAAGGAGCGTTCCTCGTCGCGGCGCAGGGTGGTCATGCGTGCCGTGTTCAGCGGGCTGGAGAAGAACGCCTGGTGGACCTGGCTGAGCAGTTTGGGCGAGGCGGGGACGGTAAGGAGGGCCAGCGCCTGGTGGACCTGGTCGCGTACGGGCACGCCCTGGTTCGGCTCGACGACTGCCAGCGCGGGCTCGGGCCGGGTCTCTGGCTGGACCTCCGGCTGGGCCACCTCCGGGACATCGCTGAGCCCGCACAGCACATTCCAGGCGTGCCGGGTGCGTGTCAGCTCCTCACCCAGGACGTTCACTTGGGCGTTGTCCTGTTGTGTGAGCGCCTGCCGGAGCGCCTCTTGCAGCTGTTGCATGCGCTTCTCGAGTGCGACCAGATGCTCGTCCATGCCCGCATGCTAGCAGTCACTCGGGGCTTCCAGTTTTACTCCAGGTATTTACGAAGAGCGGCATGTGAGGGGCCCGGTCGCGCAGGGGTGCGTCCCGGTGGGGTTCGGTGACCGTCGGCGCGGACTCCGGCCGGACCGCGTCCGGGGCGCCACTGAGCCCGCACAGAACATCCCAGGCATGTTGAGCGCGTGTCAATTCCGCACCCAGAAGGCGTACTTGGCAAGTATCGTGTTGCGTGAGCGCCTGCCGGACCGCCTCCTGCAGTTGCTGCATGCGCTCCTCGAGAGCGATCAGATGCTCGTCCATGCCGGGATGCTAGCAGTCACTCGGGACGCCCAGTTTTGCTCCAGTTATTTTGGTGTACAGTCCCGGGCTCATAAGGCACCACCGGTGCCCTCCTACGCCTCGCTTCCAGAAGGGCGCATGAAGGCATGAGCAGACTGCTCCACACCTCCGACTGGCATCTGGGCCACATCCTGCACGGGCATCCACGCGACGAGGACTTCGACGCCGTCCTTGCCGAGATCGTGGCCATCGCCCAGGAGAGCGAGCCGGACCTGATCGTCCACAGCGGCGATCTGTTCCACTCCTCCCGTCCCACCGTCCGGGACATGTTCCGCGCCATGCGCGCCCTGCGCGAACTCGCCGCCATCGCCCCCACCGTGGTCGTGGCCGGCAACCACGACTCCCCCCACTACCTGGAGTTCCTCCACTTCATGACCGGTCCCTCCTGCGGCCGGGGCCTGTTCTTCGTCGACCGGCTCCGCCCGGCACACGACGGGGGCGTGATGACCTTCGAGGCCTGCGGCGGTGAGCAGCGCATCCGGCTGGCTGTCCTGCCCTTCGTGCACCCGAACCGGTTCTGGCGGCGCGATTCCACCTCCGGCACGTCGTATGCCGACTACGCCGAGGCGATGCGCGGCCTGCAGGGGGAACTGACGGAGGCCTTGCACGAGGGGTACGACCCCGACCGGGACATTCTGCTGTTCACGGCCCACGTGTTCGTCAAAGGCGCCAGGACCTCCCCGAGCGAACGGGCCGTGGACGAGGCCTTCGAGACCCCTCCCGAAGATCTTCCGGTGGTGTCGTACGCCGCTCTCGGACACATCCACCGCCCGCAGGCCATCGAGGGCCTGAAGTTCGCCGCCCGCTACGCGGGCAGCCCGCTGGCCATGGACTTCGGTGAAGCCGACGAGACCAAGAGCGTCGTGATCGTCGACGCCGACCCGGGGCGGCCGGTGCGTGTGCTGCCGCGCCGGCTCTCCAGCGGCCGGCGGCTGACCCACTTCACCGGAACCCTCGAGGAACTGAAGGCCGCGGCCGACCAGTACGACGGGACCTTCCTCAAACCGGTGATCACCGGCGAGGAGCCCGACGGGCTCCTCAGCCAGAAGATCGCCGAGATCGTCCCGAACGCGATCCTCATCAACCCGGCCCCGGCCCGGGAAGATGCCGCCGGCGCCGTCCTGGACGGTGACCTGGGCGATGAGCCGGAACTCCCCGACGCGTTCCGGGCCTACCTGGCCCGTGAGGGAGTGGACGCAGATGCCGCGGAGTCGACCGTCACCGCCTTCCTCCACCTGCTCAACGAACTCGACGACGAGACGCTGACCTCGGTCCCGGCCGAGGAACAGCTGCGCGCCGCGCTGGAAAATCCCTGGAAGGAGGCGTCGTGAAGCCCTTGCGGCTCACCCTCACGGGCGTGCGCAGCTACGCCGGCACCTGCAGCATCGACTTCACCGGCAAGCGCCTGCTCGCCATCCTGGGCAACACCGGCGTGGGCAAGTCCACCATCCTCGAGGCGATCGTCTTCGCCCTGTACGGGACGTGTTCGTGGTCCAAGGACCCCAAGGCCGCCTACGAGCTGATCGGCAAGGGATGCCCCAGCATGGACGTGGCGTTCGAGTTCTCGGCGAACGGCCGCGAGTGGAGTGTGCGCCGCACCCTGCATGCGGAAGGCAAGAAGGGGCCGCAGGCCGTGCTCGAGCCCCTGGCCGACGACAGCGCCGACTTGCGGGTCGACGGCAAGTCCGCGGTGACGCAGGCGGTGACCCGGATCATCGGGCTGGACTGGGACGGCTTTGTCAGCACGGTCCTGCTGCGCCAGGGGAAGTTCGACGCCCTCCTCAAGGCCCCCAGGGCCATGCGTGCCGACATCCTGCGGCACATCTTCGGCATCAACGAGCTCGAGCGTGTACGCAAACGGGCCGGCGTGCGACTGGAGCGCCTGAATACGCAGATCACCGAGGGAACCAGGGCCCGCGCGCTTCTCCTGCCGGATCCTCATGCTGCCGCTTCCCAGGCGCTGCTGGATCTGGAACGCACCCGGGGTATCGCGGCCCGCCGGCGCGAGCGACTGGATGCGCTGCGCGCGGCCCAGAGCCGGGCCGTCGAGCACAAGCACCGCAAGACGGGCTTGGACAAAGCGGCGCGGCTGCTGCGTGAGCGTGCTGTTGCGGATGCGAGCATCACGATGGCCGCGCTGGCGCGGAAGAAGAGGGAACTCGATGCAGAGGCAGCAGAGCAGGAGACCACCGGACGCGACTTGGCCGCGAAGCTGGAGGCGGCGCAGGGCGCGCTGGATACGGCCGCACAGGCCGGTGACACGCTCCGCTCCATGTCCAGCGCGTTCGCTGTCCTGTCCCGCCTGCCGGAGCGTGCAGCCGGCCTGGACGCCGTCGAACAGCGGCTGAAGCAGGAGCAGCTTCAGCACGACGAGCACGAACAGGAGCACACGCAGGCACGACAGGAACTGGAAGAGCACGAGCAGCGCAACGCGGTCCTCGTCGAGGCCGCCGGCCGGGCCGAGCGCATGGTGAGCGAGGCGCGCACGCACACCGACCAGGTCCAGGAGGCCGTCCGGGCAGCGCTGCAGGAGGCCAACGCCGCGGCCGGGCATCTGCAGACACAGCGCACGACGCTCGAGACGGTGGAGGAACAGCGCGGCCACAGCGCCGGCCTGGAGAGCGAGCTGAAGAAGCTGCGCGGCGCTCTGGAAGCGGCCCAGGACGACCTCGCAGCGCTGCAGCGCAGGGAGGCGGCCCACGCGGCGGGTGCCGGTCTGGCGCCCGGGGACGCCTGCACGGTGTGCACCCAGCCCGTCCCCAGCGACTTCGCTCCCCCGCCGCTGTTGGACGGCAAGGCACTTACTCAGGCCAAACGCAAGGTCACCACACGCTCGAACGCCGTCGAAGCGGCGGTGGAGGCCAAGGCTGAAGCGGCCGCCCAGCTGAAGGGAACCGAGCGGAAGGTCGAAAAGCACCGCCGCGGACACCTGGCCGCCCGCGAGCGCATGGACGCGGCGCTGCTCCAGGTGCAGGAGCTGGTGGATGCGGTGCACCCGGCCGGTGCTCCCGCCACGGCCACCGCCCTGGACGCGCTGGGCCGGCAGACGACGGCTCAGGCGCATGCCCTCGCCGAGGGCGAACCAGTAGGCCGGGCGCAGATCACCCGTGCGGTCAAAGCGCTTACCCAGCCGCTGCGCGACGCAGAGGGTGAGGCCCTCGCGGCCCACACAAGCGCCCAGGCGCAGTTGGGGGCGGCGCAGGCCGAGAACGAGGCGGCCCGGGCCGAGCTCAAGCGTCAGCGCGGCCGCCTGCAGCGTGAACGCAAACGGCTGGACAAGACCCGGCTGCAGTACGAGACCGAGCTGGCGAGTGTGCTGACGGAGGTCAGCGAACTGCCGCCCTCCATCCGCCCCGCCCAGCCCTCCCCATCACAACTGCCCTCCCTGCAGGACATCGCCTCCGCTAAGGAGCGGCCGGCCAGCGCCTCGAACGGCTCGAGCAAAGGACACTGGAGCGTGACGACGCCCAGAAGGCCCTCACGCTGCACAGCGAAAACCTGCAGGCCATGGACGCACGCCGCCGGCGCACCGTCGAGACCCCCACACGCAAGCTCATCAAACAGCTGGAGCGCTGGGCGGACACGGCCACCGATGCCACAGGCCTTCTCGAGGCCGAGGCGTCCCCCGACCTGCCTCCCGTTCCGGACGCAGGCGACCTGGCCGCCGTCGACACCTACTGCATGGCCCTCGCCTCGCTGCATCAGCGTCTGACCGGCACTCTCGGGCAGGCCGCTCAGCACGCCGACGACGAGGTCCGCGCATTCGAGAAGGAGCTGATCCGCCAAGCCGGCGCCACCGCCGACGAGACGGACCCGGACCCCGGCTTCCCGGTGCCCGAGAAGAGCGACCTGCTCGCCCCCGCCGTCCTCGACCCGCTCAGCCGCAAGACCATCCAAGCCGAAGGCGCGCACGAGACGGCCAAGGCCGATCTGCGCACCGCACAATCCCAAATCCCCTACGCCGACGCGCTGGGCACCGCCCTCGAAGCCGCCAGCCGGCAGGCCGCGGTGTGGAAGAGCGTGAGCGACCAGCTCACCGACGGGAAGTTCCTCACCTATCTCACCGATCAGCGCACCCATGCGCTGCTCAGGCACGGCAGCAGGATCCTCCGGCAGATCTCCATGGGTGACTACGCATTCACCGATGACTTCCAGATCCTTGAACGCGCCACCAATCACGCGCGCGACCCGGAGACCCTCTCCGGCGGAGAGACCTTCCAGAGCTCCCTCGCGCTGGCGCTGGCGCTCGTCGAACTCCACAACACCAGCCACAACAAGCTGGAAAGCCTGTTCCTGGACGAAGGTTTCGGCTCTCTGGACAACATCCGCCTGGGCGACACCCTCGCCGTCCTGAGCGACAGCGTGGCCCAGGACAAGAGGGTCATCGTCATCAGCCACCTGTTCCCGGTGGCCGAGGTCGTCGACAACGTCCTACTCATCAACAAAACCGGCCAGGGCTCCACGGCCGCCTGGCTCACACCGCAACAACGCACCGCAGCCATCCACGACGGGATCCAGCGCCTGCTGGAAAACACCTGAGCAGTACCAAACCGGCCACCACAGTCGCCGAGGAGCCCATCTCCCAGTCCCCGAACAGCCTCTTCGGGCGCCGGTGGCTCCGCGTTGCGGTGACCGGCAGGCCCGGTACTTCCTTCCCGGCGCATCACAGGGCGCCCCTGCATGCCTGCGGCCGGCGCTGACAAGAACTGGCTCAGCGCCGACCGCAGCCGTCCACCCGACGGCGCCGCAGCAGGGCGGCCGGGCCGGGTCCTCCCCGGTATCCCGGCGCACGAGTGCTCCTCGGGCAGCCGGGCTGTGAGGAACACGCCCCCCTTCCTGGCGAAGGTGCTGATGCTCGCACCCGGCGCTGGCTGACGGCTGGGCCGTGCCCGCCTCCCCTGGCATGACGCCGCCTCACAGCCCTGGCGACGGCCCAGGGGCCGCCCGCACCGTCCTGCCCGGACACCGCCAACGCCCTGCGGAAGCACGGCACTTGTGGCCTTCCGCGCTTCGTATCCATTTAAGGAGCAGACCGCATGAATGACTCTTCTGCCGGCACGCAGGGTGCCGGCAAAGCGGTGTTCACCGCCCGCTCGGGGCGGCTGGCCGCGCTGCCGCGGTTGCTGTCGCTGGACCAGAGCGGCGAGCTGACCAGCGCACACGTGAAGCTGGTCGCCACGGCCGTGGGCCGCTCGGAGCGGGCGGTGTGGCGGTGGGTCGCCACCGCGCGCGCCACCGGCCACGTCGACGCGGCATCCCGGACACGGTTCAGCGTCACCCCCGAGATCCGGCGGCTGCTGGTGCTGTGGGGAGGCAACGCCTCCGCCGTCCACCGCGAGCTCAAGCAGCGGGCCCTGGACGATCCCCGCATGCCTGCGGCCCCGTCACTGTCGACGATCCACCGGGCGCTGCGCCGGGACCTGACGCCCGGGGAGCGGGCCGGGCTCGCCAAGGGGGAGGCCGCCCGGCGGGCCTTCGACGTGTTCGCACAGCGTCCTCCCGCGCACCGCAACGCCGCCTGGGAGGGCGACCACAAGTGTGTGCCCGTGCGGGTGCTGCTCGAGGACCAGCTCGTGCAGCCCTGGGTGACCTGGTTCATCGACTGCCACACCAAAGTCATCACGGGGGTGGCTGTGACGCCCCATGCACCCAGCGCGGATGCGGTGCTGGCGGCCCTGCGGATGGCCCTGGACCGTACCGAGCCCTTCGGGCCGGCCGGCGGCCTGCCGGGCCTGATCCGGGTGGACCGCGGCAAGGAGTTCCTGTGTGCCACCGTGGCCTCGGCCCTGGGCGCCTTCGCCGTGCCCGTCGTCGATCTTCCCGCCTACAGCCCGCATCTGAAGGGCACCATCGAAGCGCTCAACGGCGCGGTCGAGGACATGCTGTTCGTCTCCATGCCGCGCTACGTGCACCGGCAGACGCTCACCGGCGGGCGTACCGCGGATCCGGACGAGCCCGCGCTCTCCTTCGAGGCGTTCGTGGAACTGCTGCTGAAGTGGGTGCACTGGTGGAACACCGAGCACCAGCCCAGGGCGCTGGGCGGCCGTACCCCGATGCAGGCGTGGTCGTGCGATCCCACTCCCCTGCATGACGTTCCCGCCGAACAGCTGGCCCATTTCGGGCTCGAGGACGACGGCCGCACCCGCACCATCACCACGCAGGGCGTGCGGTGGCGCAACCGCCACTACATCGCCCCCTGGATGGTCGGCCAGGCCGGTGTCCGTGTCGCGGTGCGCCACCTGCCCCACCACGACCTGACCATCGAGGTCTTCGGCCTGGACGGCGTACACCTGGGCAGCGCCGTACTGGCCGAGGCGGCCAGCGAGGAGCAGGTCCGTAAGGTCCGCAGCGCCCGCACCGCGAAGGCGCGGCGGCTTCGCGCGGACATGAAGGCCGCGGCACGGCTGCGCCGCGAGCGCTTCGAGGCCGTCACCACCGCCGCCCCGCCCGAGCGTCTGGGTGCGCTGACCGAGGCGGAGGCCGAGGCAGAACTTGCCGACTCGGCTGCCACGGACCTGCGGCGGGCCGATCCCGGCTACATCCCGCACCAGCCCGTCCCGGACGGCTGGGCCCGCCCGATCCCACCGGCCGCGGACGAGCCGGAGGACGACACCCCTGAGGAGAACGCGTGAGCGGTGACATGGACTACGGCAGGCTGCCCGCAGAGGACGAGGACCACTTCCACCGCCTCGATGCGCACCTGGTGGCCACCGACGCGCTCATGACGACCCTGGACGACGTCCAGGCGACGATCGATGCCAAGGCCATGATGGTCGCCTACGGAGCGGCCGGATACGGCAAGACGATGTCGGTGAACTCGGCGCTGCGCAAGATCGCCCCCGACAACACCTACCGCCTGGAGCTGCGCTCGGGGCCGACCCCCCGCGACATCCGCCACGGACTGTTTCACGCCCTGGGGCTGCCCGGGGAACCGCCGACCCGGCCGATCGAATTCGACACGCTCCTGAAGGAGACGCTGTCGCAGACGTTCCGGGTGCTGGTGTGCGACGAGGCCCAGTGGATGGGCCGCAGTTCGTTCGAGTACTGGCGCCACCTGTGGGACGACCGCAACACCGACATCGCGGTGATCTTCGCCGGCGGCGATGGCTGCTACAAGGTCCTCAAGCGTGAACCGATGCTGGCGTCACGGATCTTCATCTGGCAGAAGTTCACGCGCATGCCCGAGGCCGAAGTCGTCGGCACACTGCCGGCGTTCCACCCCCTGTGGACCGGGGTGGACCCGCAGATGATCCGCAACATCGACCGGGCCGCGGCCACGGCAACTTCCGCAACTGGGCCACCATCACCAAGCACATGCTCAACGGCATGAAAAAGAAGGGGCTGACCGAGGTCAAGCAGGACCTCGTCAACTGGGTGTACAGCAAGCTCGGCGGCATGTAGCAACGCCCACGCAGGCGCGGCGGCCCGGCAAGCCCGGGCGCCGCAGGCAACCGTGCGCCGTACGGACCGGCCTGGCGCCTGGCTGGTCCGGGGCGGTGTGGCGGCGCGCGGCCAGGAGAGGGTTGTGGCAGTGGCGTACAGCGACGTGACGATCGTGATGGACGAGCGGGATGACCTGTTCTACACGCGGGCGGCGCTGCAGGCCCACCGTCCCGGGGAAGGCCGCATCACCGTGCAGCCGACGCCGGCCAGCGCAAGTCCGGCCGCGCTGGCGCACGACATGCTGTATGCGCTGGGCAAGCGGCTGGCCCCCGGGCCCGACTCCCCCGATGTGTGGCTGGACTCCGTGGGCGCGGCCTGGCTCGCCGCGGCTGCCTGGGGCGTCGCAATGGGGGTGCGGCACGTTGTGGTCCCCCGGGCCCATCTGCTGACCATTCGGCGCATCGACCAACTGCTCGCCTGGCGCGAGTCGACGGGGGCTCAGCTGACGCTGCTGTGGCAGAAGGCCCCGCGCGGACTGCCGCCGGCGCTGGCCCGCGTGGAGCGCCGCATCAGCGGCCGGACCCAGTTCAAGGCGCTCCTCGCCGAGCCGGGACCGATACCCGCGCGCCCCTCCTTCCCTCCCGCTCCCCCGGCGATCACGGGAGCGGCGGCGACGGCTACGGGGCAGTCACCCACCCCGCAGCCGCGCGGGACCAGGGCCGCGTCGACGAGGCCCGGGCGGCGGGCTCACCCTTGCGCCGGTGCGTTGGCCACGGCGCAGCTGGACCAGGCCGCCCCTGCCCTCGAGATCGCGTCCGAGGAGGCCACCGCTCTGGCCGCTCTCGCGCACCCGCTCATCGCCGGAGCTCTAAGCGTACTGGCCTTCACACGGGCCGGTCTGGGCAGCCTGCGCTTCACCCGCGACCTCGACATCTCCGGCGACGTCTGCGTCATCAAGCTCCACGGGGTGGGCCATCGGCACTGCCCTTTGCATGCCGTGCCTGCCTGGGCACGCCCGCTGCTGGCCGGGGCCCGCGCCCACCACCGTCTGATGGCCTGCTCGCCCAGGGAGAGCGTGTTCTTCCCTGTCATGCTGGCCGAAGCCCGGCATCTGCGCGCGCACGCCGGACGTCTGCCTCAGCTCGACTTGTCCCTGCTCGCTGGCATCCTCGTCCCTTGAGCCGTGGGCAGCGAGGCACTCGCCCTGCGCCAAAGACGCGGCAGGGTGTTGATGCCGTGTTCGCAGCAGGCCACCGGCTGGAGCAGGAAGGCTGGAGCCGGACCCGCCCGGCCCGAACCGACCTGCTGGCCGCTGCCCGCTTCTGGGAGGTCAGGAGCTGCCGGACACGTGCACGGCTTTTAGCAGACCGGGGAGTGCGGGGAGGACTTCGTCGTAGAGCGTCTCCTGTTCGCAGCCGTGCCCGTCGGTCCGGGCGATCTCTTCGGCCAGGTCGCGCAGGGCCTCGATGCCGTCGCACGCCAGCTGGGCGGCGAGCTTGCGGTTCTCCTTCAGTTTCGTGGGCTCCTGGCGGTACTTGGTGCCGCCCCGGTAGAGGTCGACGGTCATCGCGACGGGTGTGACGGGCCGCCCGATGCGGTCGGCGAGGTTGCCGATGATGCGGATGCCGTGGGCGTCGAGGTCGCCCCATGCCGCGAGGGGCAAGCCGTCGAGGCCGCGGAGGAATTCGGCCAGGCCGTCGGTCGCATAGCCCTTGCCCCAGATGCACAGCCAGGTGTCGGCGATCTCCGGGATCTTGCAGACCTGTTCGAAGGTGTCCTCGTTCTCGACCAGGAAGACGCCTCGGGCGTCGCAGGAGATCATGCCGAGGGCACGGACACCGCGGGCCGGAAGCGCGAGCCAGGGGCGGCAGGCTGCCGCGTCGGCGATAACGGTACCGACGCGCCACTGCAGGGGGCCGCGGATGCGTAGTTCGGTGTCGGCCTTGTCGACGGCCTGATCGAAGGGGATGCCGATCAGGTTGGAGAAGGCCTGCTGCCGGGCGGGGGTCCAGGCGCTCTTGGTGTCGCGCAGGCTGCGTCCGGCGAGCTCCTTCGCGGTGATCTTGCGCGGTGCGCCTTGAGCGGGCCACCAGACGCCGGCGGCCCGGATAGCGATCTCGTATACGCGCCAGTCCTCGGCCCTGGTGGCGGTGCCTTCGGGGATCTTCAGGACCCGGCCGGGCGGCGTCGTGGCCAGCAGAGCGTGCTCATGGGCGAGCTCAGGGATGCCGGACATGATGTCGAGGAGCTCGCGGTGCAGGTCCTCAGGATGCTGGCGGCCCTGGAGTTCGGCGAGTTTGTCCTCGGCGAGTTCGGCCCATGACCGGGTCAGGGTCCATGAGCGCGGACTGTAGCCGGTGGCCTTGACGACGTCGCAGCGCAGGATGACGGCGCCACAGCGGATGAGGTCGGCCACGATCTGCCAGGCGTTGTCGCCGAGGTCGGCCTGGATGGTGGGCCAGCGTTTGGCGGTCTTGGTCTGCAGGACTTTGATCAGTTGTCGGGTAGTCAGGGTGGGTGGCGGGTCGTAGGGGCTGACGGGGTGGTCGGCGACAAGGTCGACCTGCCGGGGGCTGACGCGTCGTCGGCGGTCTCGGGGGACGCGCACGTGGATGGTGTCGTCGCTGTCCTTGGTGATCCGCGGCAGTGTGACGGCTGTGATGCCTGGCGGCAGGTTGCGCAGGGGAACGGTCTCGCGGCCGTGTGCCTCGCCGATGAGGAGAGGAGGTCGGGGAGTGAGGTCAGGCATGGGCGCGTCCTGCGGTGATCCAGTCTTCGGTGAGTTGGGTTCGGGCACCATTGCTGTCGAAGGCCCATGCGCTGGTGGGCTGGTTGATGATGTCGGCTGCTGATGCGTGGACGAACCACAGCAGTTCCCCACAGACGTCGGCGGCGTCGGCGAGGACGCTGTCCTGGCAGGTGCCGAGGATGGTCAGGTGCTGGTCGCGTGCGACGTCGCGTAGGGCAGCGAGCATGTCCTTGCGGTTGACTTCCCCGAGGCTGTTGCCGAGTTCGTCCAGGATCAGGACCCTGCCCTGGGTGTGAGAGTCGGCCAGGAGCGCCGCGAGGACGAGCAGGATGGCGTGCACCTTGACCTGGGCGCTGTTGGCGTTTTCTCGGTAGGAGACGTATCCGCCGCTGCGGGAGCGTTTCCATCGTGGGGTGACCTGCCACTGCCAGTCGCCGGGTCCCTGGGGGCGGACGCTGAGGTGCTCAAGTTTGGCCCCGTGGCCGTCGCTGCGCAGGTCGAGGTCGTTGAAGGCGGCGCTGATCTGGGCGAAGAGACCGTCGAGGTGCTTTTCGATCATGTCCTGGAGGGTTTCCAGGTTGCGGGCGCTGGTGGCGACCCCGTTGGTGAGTTCCGCGATCGCCTGCTCCCGGGCGTGCTGGTCGTGGGTGATGCGCGCGGCGGCGACCTCGTCCTGGTCCCGGTGGCCGGCGAGGCGGTTCTCGAGCGGGGCTGCCACGTCGGCGAAGGTGAGGGTGGGAAGGCCAACGGGATCGGTGTCGGCGAAGGACTGCATCATTTCCTCGCCGGCGCGGAGGTCTTGGCCGACGTCCGCGCCGGGGGTGCCGTCGAGGCCGTAGTGCTCGTAGGCCCGGCGCAGTCCGTCCTCTGCCTGCCGTCGCAGGGCCGTAGGCCGGGATGAACGGGTCTGGTCCGGTGCCTGGTCCAGGAGGCGTACGGCGTCTTCGAGGGGTGCGCCCCACTGCTGCTGCCACCGGGATGCCGCGACCTGATCGCACTGGCGCTCAAGGTCCGCCAGGTTGCGGTGGCGTTCCTTGAGCGCCTTGCTGGCCCCTTCCAGGGTGAGTTTTGCGTTGGTGAGGAGTTGTTCGTGGGCGGCGTGCCCGGCCACGGCCTCCTGCCAGGTCTGCTGGAGTTCTTGTTCGTCGCGCGCGGCTTTGGTGGCACGGCCGGCGAGATCGTCGATCTTGGTCTGGAGGTCGTTCTCCTGGGTGTCCAGGCGGGCGAGTTCTTCGGCCGCCTGGGCGGCTGCGTGCTGGGTCTGGGCCAGGGTGAGGGCAGCGGTGGCGACGGTCACGGCTTCGGTGGCCTTGGTGAAGGCTTCCTCGGCGGCTGTGAGGTCGGCGCGCGCTTGTTGGAGCCGGGCTTCGCGTCCGGCCAGCGCGGTGGGAAAGCCGCCCGCGACGGTCAGTGCCATCTCCTGGTCACGGACGGCCAAGCCGTCGGACAAAGGAGTCAGGCGCTGTTGAAGGGTGGCGAGGAAGTGTGCCACGTTCAGGGTGCTGTGAATGCCCTCTGGCAGGGGCTGCTGCCGCACGTCGGACGCGACGATCTGTGCGCCGGGCAGGGCGGCATGCAGCAGACGGCGGGCTGTGTCTTCGTGCTCGGGTTCGACGACGATCGCGTCCTGCCAGGGGGCCAGACGCGGCTCCCACGCCGGGCGGGCGGCTTCGTCCACGTTGAGCTGGTCGAGCAGGCCGTGCGCGCGGATGCGGTGTTCGCTCAGCAGGTCGATGGCGCGGCCGGCTTGACCGCTGCGGCCCTGTTCGACGTTGCGAAGGTGGGCGCGGGCGCGGGTGACGGTGTCTTCGGCCTCGCCACGTTGCAGCTCTGCTTTGGTGTGCTCGCGTTGGCGTTGCTCCAGGCGGGCGGCCGCGGTGGTGCAGTCGCTGCCGTCCCAGCCCTGCGCCTGGGGCAGCAGGGTGATCCGCCGAGCCCGCAGCATCGCCTGCCGCGTGGTCAACTCCGTGGCCTTCTTGGACAGTTCACCGACAAACTGTTGGGCGTCGGACCAGGCTTGGTGGGCTTTGCCTTTCTGGGCGGCGAGTTCTTCGGCGGACCCGAGCGAGTTCACGTGGTCTTCGGCTGCCCGCACCAGGGCTTCGGCTGTCTCGGCGGCCTGCCTTTCGTCGTCCATGCGTGCGGCGACCCGCTGGTCGCTGTGGTGGGCGTCGCGGTAGGAGGCGGCGAGGTAGCGGCGCCAGGCTTCGTGGCCGCGCTGGAGGGAGAGGCGGGCGGCCTCGCGGGCGCGCACGCCGCTCATCACCTGTTCCTCGGCGAGGAGCGCCTGTGCGTGGTCGGCCTGGGCCTTCTCGAGGCTGATCTGGTGCTGCAGGGCCTGGCCGCGCAGGCCGTCTTCTTCCTCCAGCAGGGGGGTCATGCCCGACAGGGCGATCAGGGACCGGCCGATGTCGTGGGGCTCCATCTCGGTCAGTTGCTGGCTGAGCAGGGAGGGAACGGGTGGGCGCAGGGCGGTGTCGAGGTAGGTGAGGCAGCGGGGGGCGGTGCCGTAGAGCTTCTCGGCCATGGCGCGGGCGGAGAGGAGCTGGCGTGTGCCCAGCTCGCGCCACAGGGTGTCGGCCTGGATGCTGCGCTCGTGGTCGGTGGGGGCGTCGGCGACGTGGAGGCCTTCGGTCCAATTGGCCTGCAGGTATGGGGTGGTGGTCGCGATGCGGACCCAGACGGTCACGGAGCTGGTGGTGGGATCGTCCGGGTGGGCGAAGACGCCGACGATGTAGCCGTGGGTGACCGGGGACGCCTGGTGGGCCTGGTCGACGCCGGCTGCGTCGGGGCGGAACAGGATGCCACTGGCGTGCCGGCCGCCGTTGGTCTCCAGGCGCCATTGCGGGTCGGCGAGCAGCAAGGAGACGGCGATGAGGAAGCTGGTCTTGCCGGAGCCGTTGGAGTCGTCTTTGGGGCCGAGGCCGGAGACGGCGATGAAGGTCTCCGGGACGATCGGGACGGCGTGTGCCGTGAGCCGTGCGATGTCGAAGGCTTGGACGGCGATGAGCTGGCGGTCGCCAACGATGCCCCGGGACGGGTCGGAGGTGGGCGGGCTGGTCATGGTGTGTCGTGCACCTCGTGGTCGGGAGCAGGGGCCGTCGGCACGGTGGGGCGGGCGCGGCGCCGGCGGATGGATTCGGCGAGAGCGCTGTCGGGATCGGCGAGCAGGATCAGCTGCTCGAACAGTTCGGCGCCCAATGCCGGCGTCAGCCGCAGGAACTGGTGACCCAGTGCGTAGCCCGTCCTGGTGCGGCGGACCAGGTCGGCATCGGTGAGGCGCTGCAGCGCGCCGGTGAGGACGACGTCGGACACCTGGCAGCCCTTGAGCTGTTCCCGAGGCACGGGCTCGCCCTGGGTCCACAGCTGCTCGGGCAGGGTGGTGCCGGACGCTCGGGGAACGGCGACGCTGAACAGCAGGATCAGGGTGAGGACGGCGCGGTCCTCGCGCGGCAGGACCCCGATTCCTTCGTGCGCGAGACGGTGTCTGATCTCGTCGCTGTAGCCGCTGAGGTAGCCGCCGCCGACCGCGAGCAGGGTGCGTCCGGATGCGGCCAGGATCTGTTCCACCACCATGCGCAGCGGGGTTTCCGCGAGGGCGCGGTAGTGGGTGGACGGCACGGGCAGCATGGCGGTCTCCACGGCGCAGACCGCCGCTCTGACATCGGCTCGCCGGTTGTGGGACAGGGCGTGCAGTGCCGGTACGTCCACCGGCTCACCCCTTCCTCGGAGCGGGCAGGACGTTGTAGCCGCTGCGCAGTTCGGCCACGTCGCGCTCGGACCACAGTGCGACCATGGGCCCGAGGCGGATCATGCCGTCGCCGACGTCTGCCGCGAGGTGGCCGCAGGCGCGCAGGAACCGCAGGGCCGCCAGAAAGTGCCCGGCCTGGCCCAGCACTGCCGCGCTGTCCCGGGGGGCGAGGGTGTCCTGGAGAGGAGTCAGGGCGGCGATGACGTCCTCCTGCGGGGCGGGCTGTCCCGGGTACAGCGGCTGGCTGGGGTCGGGCCAGCAGTGGCGGATGCAGCAGGCCAGGGTGACCAGGCGGACGGCCGAGGCGGTGCGGTGGACGTCGCTGTCGCCCAGGGCGCCGCTGGCCGGTTCAACGTCGGCGGCCCAGCCGACCATGAGTTCCTGGATGCCGTCGGGGGCGGCGACGATATCCACCAGACGGCGCTCCACATCGTCGACGGCGCGGCGCAGCCGGGTGAGTTCGGTGCGGTCCGCCGGGACGGCAACGGTGCGCAGGGCTCGGGCGCGTGCCAACAGGTAGGGGTCACTCATGGGGGCTCTGCGGTGCGGCTTCGGCGTCGTCGTTCATGTCCTGGGGGCTGTCGGGGATGCGGGACATGGTTACCGGCGAGGCGTAGGTGACCGGCCCTGCGGCGTCCACGATGACCTCGCGGGAGATGTCGAGCATGAGCGGGATGGCGGGGTCGGCTGCGGCGCGCAGCATGTCGACCAGGTGCTTGACCGCTGCCTGCCAGGGCAGGGCACGCAGGCGGGCGGTGACGTCGGCCACGTCCTTTCCGGCCATGAGCAGGGTCACGGTGGCCTCTCGCCGCTGCCGTGCGAGCGCGGCCTTGGCCCGTGCGGTCTCGACCGGATCCGGGCCGGGCGGCTGCGTGGGAGGGCGCGGCAGGCGCTGCCGGGGTGGCGGAGGCTGGTGGTCGGCGGCGGCGGTGAGGATCTGGCCCGTGGTGATCTGGACGTGCGGCGGATCGAAGACGGTCGCGGCGAACACCTGCGCCAGCGCATCGACGGAGGAGCGCCGGGCCGCGGTCACGTACTGCTCGGGAAGGAGCATGCTGAAGTCGCGCCGGGTGGTGGCTTGTTGCATGAGCCGGTCGTGGAACTCATGGACGGCGGCCGTGTAGCGCAGGGCTTCCTGGATCAGGCGGGTTCCGGCGGGGCGCAGGGCGGGGTACTGCTCGGCGACGGCGTGGACCAGGTGTTTCGCCTCCTCGAGCGAGGTGGAGTGGGCGTGGTGGTGGCGCTGGCCCAGCAGTTCTTCGATGGGTCTGGTCCGCACGAGCCGCAGCAGGTAGTTGGTGTAGTTCGCCAAGCTCCGCCGGGCCTGGGCGATCTTGGCGGCCAGTTGTTCCTCGGTCAGGGTTCCGTTCAGCAGGCCTTCGCGGGCCCGGTCCAGCAGCATGATGATTTCCTGGACGCCGCCGGCCTCCCCCAGACGCTCGTACACCAGCAGTGCGGCACCGCTGGTCGGGTTGAACACATACCGCTGGTCGTGGGCCTTGCCGCGCAGTGACTCCAGCAGACGAAGCTTGGTGAAGATCCGGAACCTCGCATCGAATGCGTCGGCGGAGGCCACCGCGGCGCACGCCTGGGCGATCTCCGCGCGGCTCAGGCCGTGTTCGGAGCCGAAGTCACCGAACACGTCCCGGATCGTCTCGGCGATGCGCAGAGCCACCGGATCATCCGTCACTGCGTTCGCTGAAGCAGCAACCGGTGCCGCGAACGGCGATATGTGTTCAAGACCGTCTGCGCTGTCCTCCCGCTGAACGGAGAACAAGTCAGGCTGATCCGGCAAGTGGCCCTTCACCCCCATATCTCTGTAACCCTGCACCAGCATGACCTCTACCGAGCCCAAAGAGCCCGGAAACCATAAAACTTGCCTTTGTCCTTCCCCAGCCCCAGCCGCAGCCCCAGCAGTGAGCGCGTATCAGGTGCATCGGGATAGCCGAGGTGTCCATCGTCCGTCGTGCTGGAGCGGGGTGTCGCGTCGAGCCTGGCCGTCCCGGAAGGGGTGCGGGCCGGCCAGCAGGCCGATCTGGCGGGCACCCGGCTTCATGTCCTGGCAGCGGCAGGAGGCTGTGGCAGCGCCGGTGGACGGGCGCGGTCGTCGCCGACCGGGGGGCCGTCGGGATGGTCGTGGATCCAGGACAGTCCGCCCAGGTCGAGGCGTTGGCGGGTGCGGGTGACCGCTACATAGGCCAGGCGGGCTTCGGCGTCGGCGATGGGATCGGATGTCGGCGGGGGCCTGTCTGCTCGTCGGGCGTGTTGCCCTTGGGACGGGCGAAGTCGTCTGCGATGAGCACGCGGGACCATTCACGTCCTTTCGCCTTGGGGGCGGTGGAGACGGTGACCTGGGCGTGCGGCTCGGGGGCAAGGTGGGCGACGGCCGCGAGGATGGCATCAGTGCCGTGGGTGTCGACGAGGTTGACCAGGGGCTGCAGGTCGCGTCCGGCCGGGTCGTGGGCGGCGTAGTCCTGCAGATCGGCCCCAGGAGGGAAAGAGGATGAGTTCGGGGTGGTGGGTGCGGCGGCCCTCCTTCAGGTCGCGGGCGGCGAGGGCCAGGGCCTGCAGGCTGTCTCCTCCCCCGGCCAGGGCAACCCGGTAGCCGGCCGCCATGAGGGTAATGACCTGGGCCATGGCGCCGACGTTGGTGCGGCACAGCACGGCGTCCGGCCGGGTGACGGGGCCGAGTTCGGTGGGCACGGCGGGGGTGCCGGTGAGGCGGATCGGGGCGTCGGCGAGGTGCAGCCAGCGGTTGGCCTCGGCGGCGAGGTCGGGGCCGAAGCGGAAGGACTGGGACAGGGTCAGGTGGGTGCCGTCGAAGCCGGTCATGACGTCTTTGGCACCGCGCCACTGGTAGATGGCCTGGGCGGAGTCGCCGACCATGACGAGCTGGGCGTGCCCGCGCTGGTTGAGGCCGGAACACCGAAGGTCGCACCGAGGGGTGCCGGCCTGGTGCTCGGCAGGCGCGGGCCAACGTGCCTGCCGTTCCTGAGGTTCGGGCTTGCGACCAGTCGCCTTCAGGAGACACAGGCCGCCGAGGCGGCGGGTGTCGTCGCTGCGCAGCGTCTACCAATCGGGGTCGGCGTGCAAGGCGCGCAGGAACGAATGGTGGGCCCTGCAGGCCCGCGCCGGCCACAGGGGGCGGGCAGACTGCCCTGGCTTGCTCACCCAGGCGGTGCGCCTCGCGGCACAAGGGGGCCGACGACACGCTCCAGGGGCTGTGTGGTGCCGGCGGGAATTGCGTAGCCGGCAGGGGAACGTTTACTGGGCCGCCAATCGACAAACAGGGCATAGCGGTACTGGCTGGCGGACAGGCGGCAGGCCTGGCGTGGAAGGCTGTGCTTGTCGCGTCGTCCCGCTTGAAGGCAGGGCCAACTGCCGCAGGACTGCGCGTGTTTGCGACCACTCAACCTTGGGCCCCCGGCGCCGGCCGGAGCCCCTTCGCCTGACGGAGTCATGCCATGAGCCAGTCGCCCTCCCCCATCCCGCCCGCCGCACCCCTCCCCGATGCGCGCTGGGGTCCCACCCACGCGCTGATTCTGCTGATCGCGATTTTTACGTTCGGCACCCTGCTGTTTCGCGAGGGAACGCCGATCGGTGCGATTCTCTCCCTGCTCGGCGGCTGCGGTGCGATCGGGGCGGGCACCCTCGGGCTTGCCGGCGGCGGCCGCCGCGCCTGATCGCCGCCCTGGCCGAGGTCGCGGTGCGCTCCGGCGCCGCCAGGTAGGCAATTCGGCATGTCTCCTTCCAGCGGCACCACGCGCCCCCCCTACGCCGGCCTTGCTGCGCAGCTGACCACGTTGCGCAAGGAGGCTGGGCTCAGTCAGCGTGCCCTCGCCTCGGCTGCGGCTGTCTCCCGCGGCACCGTCCAGAACGCCGAGTCTGGCACCTGCGCCCCTTCTTCCGCTGTCCTGGACGCCCTTCTCGATGCGTGCGGGGCTCCCGATCACGCTCGCCGCGACGCGCACGAGTTTCGAAACCGGGGCCGGACCGCAGCCCGCGGCCGCCGTCTCCATGCGCCCTCCGCCAAGCTCATCTACGGTCGCGGTGCGCTCGCCGCCGTGCTCGCCGATGCCTACGAGCAGGCCGGCGCCCCCTCACCAAGCGCCTTTACCCGGCCAGCGATGGGGCTGACGCCGATTCCCCGCACCACCCTCTACAACATCGTCAACCGTCGCAGGCTGCCCGCGAGCAGGGAGCAACTGGAGACGTTCCTCGCCGTCTGCGGGGTCAGGCGAAGCGATCGCGCCCACATCCACAGTGCCTGGCTCCAGGCGCGCAACTTCCCTCGGCCGAAGCCGCCCACCTACGGAGCACTCCAGCGCCGCCGATGAGAGGGCCCGGCGGGGAGCGGTTCAACGGCGCGTGGCCGGTTCCGCGGAGGTGTCCTTCTCACACGCCGGGGGGCTCCTCGCCATGGTGCAGCGCCTTCCAGCTGGGAAAGCGCGGCGGCGCGGTCACCTCGGCACACCAGCGCCATGTGACGCAGATCACTCGCCGGAGGTGGGGGTTGATTGCCGTTTCCCCTCCAGGACACGCCTTAGGGATAGCAGCCTCAACACGCGCTACAGGTAAGGAGCAATTACGTGGCCCTGCTGTGCTATTCGGATCTCGAGGACGCCGACCACGCCGACGTCTCAACACTCCACGCTTCGCTGGCGAGCTGGGTGCTGGACCTACTGGACGGCACCCAGGACCGGGCGACCCGCCCCCTCGCACGCTACGCCTCACCGCGCGAGGAGAGCGCGCCCGAAGACACGGCGCAGGCGCTGCGGACGATCCACTTTTTCCGCTACGCGCAGGAGCAGTTGCTGGACAGGAATGCCTACCTTCGCTTCCTGTGCCCGGACTGCCCGCGCGAAGGGCAGGCGACCTGCCCGACCCGCAACCGGCCGCGCCCGGCAGGAAAGGCCGTGCACCCAGCGGTATATGCGGTGCAGGTCGAGCCGGCACCCGCACCGCGCGGAACCTGGCTGATGCAGGCGCGGCCCGCCGCCTCGCGGGTGTTCGAACGGCTGTACCGGCTGGCCAGGCAATTGCGTCACCCCGTGCCCGGCGCTGACGCGGAGGCAACCCTGGCCCTCGTCCGCCACCTGTACGAAATGGCGCGCGTGTGGCGGGAACGCGGTCTGTCCGATCAGATCGTGAACGTCGACGAGGAGCGCGAAGACCTGTTCATTCAGCACGTCATGGGCGCCGTGATGCGCAGGGGGACGCGCGCAGACACCGACGCGAGGCACTCCCCCGTGAACTTCATCGCCGCCGTCCTGCACACGCTCGCCCAACAGCTGTGCGGGCCAGAGGCTTTCGCGGCCCGTGAGGCCGTCATGGCTGCACTGGTGGCGCGCAACGCCTGCATCGAGGGTGACACGGCAGCGGTCGACGAGTTCTCTCGTACCTGGCTCCGCCTCAGCCGACCGCAACGCTGGCGCGCGGCCGTCGAGATGGCCCTTCTGGGCGACTGGGTCGATGCTCTCGGGCAGAACGCGGGTGGTGATGCCGAGATCATGGAGCTGCTCCACCGCCACACCGAGCGGGAGCATCGCTGCCTGCAGCCGCTGTGGGAACGAAAACCCGGTGGCCGCCGCGTGCGGATGCTGGAGGATCCCGTGGCCCCCGGCGTGTCAGTGAGAGATGTGATCACCGATCACCGGCGCCCCGAGGACGGCCTTTCGCTCGGTGAGGTGGAAGATCCTCGCATCCTGGCCGTGTTCGCGCACCTGGCACCCGCGGAGAGAGCCGCAGCCATCGCCTACAGCACGCAGCGCATGACGTGGACCCAGGCCGCGGCGCTGAGCGGCGCCGCCGATCCCGATGCCTTCGGCAACCGTGTGCGCCGCAAACTCAAGCGGCTGGGCGTGCACCACCGCCTTGCGGCGTGCCCGGCCGTCTCGCCTGCGCCGGCGGCCGCCCGGTGAATAAACCCGGCAGCTTGGGGGCCGGTGCGGGATGGCGCGGATACGCCTGCCTCTTGATCGTCTTGTGGTGTGGTTCCCTCCTGTTCGCTTCGAGGAGCGTGAAATGCCCTGGCTCACCGGCCAAGTCCCAGCTCTCGCCCTGGCCTTGTGCCTTCTCGCGTTCGCAGGCGTCGTGCTGCCCGCCGTGTGGTCCACCCAGCCCGCACGCCGCCAGGCGGCCGCCGCCGTGCTCGCGCAGCTCCTCGCGGCCCTGCGCGGCCCGGGCAGGACAGGCCCGTCCGTGCCTGCGCCGCCCCTGGGTGCCACCGGCCCGGCCCCAACCGGCCACCGGCAGGCACACCCCGACCCGCATCTCCCGGATGCCGAGGCACGCGACACCACAGCCTGAGCCAGCCGTACGGCGAACGACAGGCGACGCCAGCTTGCGGTCGATGCGGCCCGCGCCTGCCTCTTCCGTGCTCGCGACGGGGCACGGTGCGCTGACGAACGTAGGCCGCCGGCCCACGGTGTGGTCGGCGGCGGACTGGCCGCGAGCCAGTCCTGGAGCTCGCGGTGTCGGAACTCGTAGGAGCTGCCCGAGAAACCGCGGCAGACCGGCACCTCTGGCCCAGTGGAGGAACTCGGTGAGATCCGGGGGACCTGGCCGCGGGTGCAGAGACGGAAGGCAGCGTAGCGGGGGCATCGCGGGGAACTCGGGCGGCCTCCAGCAAGCCTGGGTGAACATGTATTACAACGGCCAGTACAGGGCCAAGTGAACCGTTCCGGGTTCGATAGGGACTCCGGAACGGTTCAGTCCCGGGCTTGCGTGAGGCCACGGTTGAGGGCCTGGTTGAGGGTCGGGTCGACGGAACTGTCCAGGGCCACAACGAGGGTATGGGCGCGGCTGAGGGCGGGGGCACCCGCAGCGGGGACATCCGCTGGACGGCGCCCGCACACGGAGCGCGAGCGCACCCTTGGTCTTGCCCGAGCTCTGGCCCGTGGGCGCGGGACCGGGGGCTGTCGCGGCGCCCTCAAGTCCGCTTCAGGCCATGGCCACACAGACGCTGAACAGACACAGTCCATACAGGGCGATGGCAAGGTGCAGAATCACCCACAGGCGGTGAAGGCGAATGCGATGCAGCCGAGGAAAGCGACGGTAATGATCGGCTCTCGCACGCACGAGTCCTTCGTCGGAGCCCAGCACTCCTCGCTCCACCAAGTCCTTGGTCAGGGCCCGTGCCTGAGAAAGGTGGTAGGAAGCCCGTTCGAAGTACTTGGAGACGGCCACCGCCCCATAGCCTCCGGTCAACGCCACGAAGAGGCACAGAGGCATGACGTACGTCGAGAACTTCTGCTGGACAATGAGAGCACTCAGGGCAGCCGTGATGACGAGCAGGAGGTTGGTCAGTGTCGAGCGTTGGGTCTCACACTGCCGTAGCTGTTCCCGGTGCTCCTTCCAGTAGGCGCGTATCGCCTCTTCCGAGACTTCAGCCATGAGACAACTCCCGCATCCCAGACGCCCGCCGGTCACTCGGTTCGCATCGGCGAGCCCCTCAGTAGTGGAGACACCGTAGCGTGAGAATCTTCGTCAGCAGTGTTCGCAAGGGGCTTGAAGAGGAGCGGGACGCGCTACCTGGCCTCATTCGGGCGCTGGGGCATACCCCGGTGCGGTTCGAGGACTTCTCCGCGCAGCCCACGCCCAGCCGGGAAGCGTGCCTGGCAGCTCTCGACTCTGCGGATGTCTGCGTCTTCCTGCTCGGACCGTCCTACGGCCACGTCTTCCCCGAGACAGGGCAGTCGGCAACACACGACGAGTGGGTGGCGGCCAAGACGGCGGGTAAGCCACGCTGGGTCTATCGCAAGCTGGGCGTCACGTTCGAAGACGCCCAGCAGTCGTTCGTCCGGGACGTGGAGGCCTACGCCACCGGAGTGTTCCGTGACTCGTTCCAGGACACTGCCGAGCTGTTGACCAAGGTGGTGCGAAAAGTGAAGGAGCTGGAGGCGGGGCCGTCCTCGCTGTCCTTCGCACCGCTGACACAACCCGTTTCGCTGCGTCGGAGCCTCGATGAAGGAGGTGTCCAAGGCGGCGTCAGCGTCCCTCTGCTGGAACTGCACGTTCTCCCAGTGGGCTTCGCCGGCTACTCGGCCCGTCAGCTGGAGGAGCTCAGCACATCACTGGCGGACCGGATCCGCCGGTCCGGGGCGGTCAAGAGCGACACTGCTCTGACGGCGTCCAGTTCCCAGGCACATGCAAGTGTCAGCATGCCCCTCAGTCGGCCTCCTCGGTGGGACGCCACTCGGCCTGGAGAACTGGTGGAAGTACGCCTACACAAGACCGGACAGGTCTCCCTGCGCGCCACACTCCCCCGAGACGCCATGGGTTCCATCCTCGATCAGGACGCGCTGCCTCAGCAGATCACCGCCCTGCTGAGGCTCATCGGCGCGCTGAATCTGATCCAGCATGAACGCATCGTCGTGGCGGTCGGCGTCTCGGATCCCCAGCTGACCCAGATCGACAGGTTCAACCCGCACCAATCGCGTACGCGTGCCGAACTCGGCGGCTTCATGCGCTCGTTCGCACTGCAAACCGAGCCGGACGAGTCCGCCAGCCTGGCTGCGCTGGACGCCGGTGCAGAGGAGGTCGCACGGACCCTCTCAAGAGTACTGATCAAGCAGCACCCCTCAGCCACCTGAGACGGTGCCGTCATGACAACGGTTCACGGTCACCCGGCGTGAGGCGCTGCGCTCTACCTCCGGAAGCCTCGCCTGGGATCCCTGACACCGTGGCTGCCGAACGGCGCGAACCAGGCGGTCGCTCGTAGGTCACCCACGTCCATGGACCGGTTCGCCGGGTCCTCGGGATCTGCGATGCGGAACAAGCCTGCCCGACACCCTGCATCCCAGCAGACTCGGCCTCGCTCACCGCCCCGCCGATCCACTCGGTCCGCGACCACCTCGGCGCCACCGAGACACGCCCAGCGTGGGAGCGGCCGGAAGCCCCCCAGGGCATGCCGCTCAATGCGCGGGCTTTCCCGGATCTCGGCCCCTTCAGCCCCTCATCGCAGAATTGCTACCTCGGGCTGGCGCCTCATGTCTCGTTTCAGGCCCCGCAAGTGACCCCAACTGCGCTCGATACGAGGGCCGTTCCCCGTGACGGCGTGCACGACCAGGACCCGCCACTGCCAGGGACCCCACTACGCCCCCATAAGGGCCTCACACCTCTGACCAGCACAAACCCCGCGCCAGCTATAGCAGTCGGCACGAGAATAACCTGGCCTTTCGCCACCCGTGTCAGCAACAGGTGATCACCATCCGTCAGTACCCACTACCAGGTCACTGAGGCTGCGCCACTGACATTCAGATGACGATGCCCAGCTGACACTTCCTTGCAGACTGTCAGCCGGCCCGGGGCTTGCGGCGGCTGGGAGTCACCCGGGGGGAAAATCCCCAGCGGCGGTGGAGCGGGTGACGGCCTGGATGCTGAGGCCGAACAGCTCGCAGAGCATCCGGGCATCGCCGCCTGCTGCCAGGACCTCGTCGAGGATGCGGTCGCTGCGCAGCAGGTGGCTGGAGGCGGGGTAGTGCCGGTACAGCCAGAGCCTGCTGGCGGGCACGGTGGACAGGGCGGTGTGGCTGGTGACGAAGACGTGCGGGTTGGCGGTGTGCGGCCAGCGTTTGTCGCGGTGGGTGAGGTAGGCGGCCAGGCGTACGCGTGCCGGTTCGGCCGGGCAGGTGCAGGCGGCCGTCATCGAGGCCGTGGGCGTCGTCCAGGGTCAGTTGGCGGATTTCGCTAGCTCGCAGGGCGTGGAAAGCGAGCAGGGCGGTGACGGCGGTGGGGTCGGGGGAGGTCAGGGCCTGGCGGATCGGGGCAGTGTCGGCTGGCAGGGGGATGGTCGGGGCGGGGGGCCGACGCGGAGGTGGGCGCCCCGGGCTCGGGCGACGGTCTGTCTGAGCCCGGGTGAGCACGATCAGGCAGTAATTATCAGTCCCCCCTGCGATGATGCGGGTGTGACATGACGAGCGCGGGTTGTGGTGTGGCTGTTTGTGGTGGTGCTGGGCCTGGCGGCGTTGGGGCTGGGCATCCTCGCGGCGATCGCCGCCACGCCACGCCACCAAGGATCTTCTTGACTGCGTCCGTGCCGTCCGGGCCGGGGGTAACAGACGAGGCATCGAGATGGAGAGTTTCTGAGCCTGTTTGACGAGGGCTGGAACCTTCATGTGCTCCTCGATGGCGACACCCCGTTCTCGGAGTACGGTCTTCGCGGTCGCCTCGGTCAGCTGCTTGGCGCTTCCGATCGCGGCGGCTGGATCGTCTGCGATCGTGCGGCTGACTCGTTCCAGTTCCGCAAGAGTGCCTGAGGGGTCGGTCAGCTTCTCCAAGTGTTCCGTGGTGACGGGGCGGCGCAACCAGGAAATTCTGCCCCGCTCGTCCACGCTGAGACCGTCACGTTCCAGGTTGACGGTGACTTCGTCAAGCCAGTTGCCCTCCCAGCCGCTCTGTCGACAGTGACGGATGAAGTCTTCGAAGACGAGAAGAGCACGAGAGACCTGGGCGTAGTCCGTCCAGTCGACCGCAGCGGCGTACGTCTCGAGCGTGGTGCGGCGCACGCTGGTGTCGTCGTAGTTCAGTTCCTCCTTGGGGATGGGGGCGAAGTTGTGGTTCTGCCAAGCCTCGGTCACGAGACGCACCGTCATGTCGGTCGCCAGCGACGGGAACTTGTTTCGAGTGGCGCGGCTGGCCAGGTCTCTGCGGTACGACGAAATGTTCAGACGATACGGGTGGTCACTGGGCTTGGAAGCGGAATTTCCCGGCTTCTCCCGTGCCTCCCTGTCGATTTCTGGGAGGTGGCCAGTCCCGCGGCGGCCATCGCATGAGCGGCAGAGCGTGCGCAGGTTCTCTAGGCCGTGTCGGCCGCCGGCCGACTGGTGCTGTATGTGATTGATGGTGAGATCGTCTTCGGAACCGCACGCGAGACACCGGAAGCCGTCGCGCCTGAGCACAGCTATCCGCGTGGTTGGACGGGGCCGCTGCGGAAGGACCTCATGAGCGCAGCAGCCACAGATGGACGCCGGGACGAACGACCGATCGTCTCCCAGGCACGCGGATCGGCGTGGTACTCGTGGGGATCACCGGGCACCTCATGGCATCCGCAGGTGCATCCTGGGAGCCGTATGTAGCTGGTGTACGTGTCCTTGTCACTCACTGCGCCAGCCTAGAGGTGCCCAAGTCTGAGGGCGGGGCATCCCGGCCCTGGGGATAGCGTTCATGGATTCTTCGGCCTGCAGGCCCTGTGCCGCATCCGTTCGGTGCCGGTCGGGGATGCGGCGCAGGGCCTGCTGACGGGCGAGTGTTGTACCGGTGTCGTTGGGCGCTGGGGCACGTTGGCGCACCGGGAGCCCGTTGTCGGACTGCTCGCCCTGGTGTCAGGGTTTACTTTCTCTTACGAGCCTGCGTGACCCCGAAGATGATGAAGGCCGCTACGGCAATCCCTGCCAACAGCCAGAGAGGAATACCGTCCAGCCCCTTGTACGCCAGCTCGGACGAATCAGCGAAGGACAGCATAATTTCTCCTTGGTCGGTTCGAGTGTCTCGCGGGTCAGCCGGTGGCGTCTTCGTATGCTGAGTCTGCGGCCTCGCCGACGGCCATGCCTCCGACAGCACAGGGGATGGCTCCTGCTCCGCCGGTCAGGTATGTACAGCCTGCGGTGAAGGCTTTGTCCGCCGCGAAGCTGATTGCCGTTCCAGCGGCTGCTTTGTAGTCACCGGTCGCCAACTGCCCGAGGAATTCCCCGGCGGCGATAGCGTCACCGGCTTTCCCCACTGTGTCCATCACTCCGTCGAGGCTGAGCGTTCCGCCCGGGTCGATGCGGTTGACCGGGTCGCCTTCGGCGTAGAGATAGGGGTTCTGTTCCTGGCCGGAAGGGTCGGGGCTGTTGAAGCGGCCGATGTTGGGGTCGTAGTAGCGGGCCGCGAAGTGGTACAGGCCGGTCGGGTCCTGGTAGCCGCCGGCGAACCGGTAGGGCTGGGTGATCTTCTCGCTGCCGGCCGCGCGGGTGACGCCGCGGGGGCTGTAGGAGTAGTCGTTGACCTTGGTGCCGGACTCGTCCGTGACCGTGACGACGGAGCCGATCGCATCGGTGAGGTAGAAGTACGTCTTCCCGTCCCGGGTCATGGAGTTGAGTGTGCCCCCGGGTTCACGGTTGAAGCCGGTGTCTTTCCCGGCAGTTGAGGTGGCCGACAGGCCCAGCGGCCCGTTGTGGAACCAGGTGTCGCCGAGCTTGATCCGCTCGCTCTGGTCGGTGGAACCGTACTGGCCGGCATAGGTTGTGCCGCCCACCGTCAGTGAGGTCAACTGGCTGTGATCCGACCACTTCTCGCCCGTGCGAGTGCCGTCCGGTGTGGAGGCTCCCGCGGTCTCGTTTCCCTCGGCGTCGTAGGACCAGTTCGTGGACGAGCCGTTCTTGGCGGTGATCTGCTGCGCGTCGTTGATGCTGTAGGTGGTGCCGCGCGGGCAGCCCTTCTCGGTGCCCTGGCTGGTGAGGTTTCCGGCCAGGTCGTAGCAGTACTGCCAGGAGGAGTTGAGCGTGGCGCCCTTGTTCTCGGCCGCGTAGGAGAAGCGTCCCGCGCCGTCGTAGGTGTAGCTGGTCTTCGTACCCGCCACTGCGTCGGTCAGGGTGCGGATCTTGTTGCCGTCGGTCGCGGCGTCGGTGCCGTATCCGTAGGTGTAGGCGAGGTCGACCAGGGTGCCCTTGCCGGACTTGGCGGTGATCTTCTTCGGGCGGCTGGAGTTGTCGACGTCGACGGTCTGCACGGTGCCGCCGGGGTAGGCGGTCTCGGTACGCACGTCGTTGCGGTTGTACTTGTAGGTGGTGATCTTGCCCGAGGGGTCGGTCAGTTCCTTGAGCTTGTTGACCTCGTTCCAGGTGTAGTCGGTCTTGCCGGACGGGTCCTGGTAGTAGTCGACGTTGCCCGCGGGGGTGTAGGCGAGCAGGGTCTGGGAGCCGTCCTGGAGCGTGCGGATCGTTTCGCGCTGGAGCGGGTCGAACTGGTAGGTGATGGTGCCGGTGGAGTCGTCGCGCTGGCGCAGGTTGCCGTCACCGTCGTACCAGTAGCGGACCGTTCCGTTGGGCGTGGAGACGGTCTTGATCCGGTCGAGGTTGTCGTAGGTGAAGACCTTCTTGATGCCGCGGCCGTCGGTGAGGGTCTCGGTGCGGCCCAGGCTGTCGTAGGTGAAGGTGGTCTCCCCCAGCGGCTTGGGCGGGGCGGCCTTGGTGAGGTTGCCCTTGCCGTCGTAGGTGAAGGACGTCTTGACCGTCTTGGTCGACGACATCTTCGTCTCGGCGGTGCAGCGCTGGCCCTCGAAGCCACCACAGGTGGGGCTGGCGGGGTTGTAGGTGTACGAGACGTTGCCGCCGCCCGTGCCGGTCTGCGCGACGGACTTGGTGTTGCCGGCCGTGTCGTAGGTGAAGGAGGTCTTCTCCCCGTCGGCGTTCGTGGTGTCCTTGGGCACGTCGCCGCCGGCGATCGTCTGCCAGCTGGCCACGCCCTTGCCGCCGGTGGGGGACTTGACGCTTTCCAGGTTGTTGCGGGTGTTGAAGCCGTAGTCCGTCACATTGCCGCCGGTCGTTCCGGTGCCCATGGCATCGGTGGCCGTGTCGACGTTGTGGTTCGCGTCGAACTTCGTCTTCCGGTTCCGGTCGAGCGCGTCGGTGGTATCGGTGACCTGGCCGTCGCCGTCGTGCTGGTACTTCGTCGCGTGCTTCTCCGGATCGGTCACGGTCGTCGTGCCGGCCGCCGTGGGCGAGTCAGCGCTGTAGGCGTAGGTCCAGGTGGGGCCGGTGTGGCCGGAGCCGTTGAGCTCGGTGGCGCGCAGCATGGAAGTGACGCGGTTGGCGTCGTCGTAGGTGAAAACGGTGACGCGGCCCTCCGCCGTGGTGATCTTGGTGAGGCGGTTGGAGGTGTCGTAACCGAAGGTGGTGGTCTTGCCTTCGGCGTCGGTGGTCTTGTGGAGGTTGCCGTCGGGGTCGAGGTCGAAGACGGCGGTGCGGCCGGAGTTGTCCTTGGCCTGCCACTGCGAGGCGCCGGTCTTGACCAGGTCGATCCAGCGGCCCGAGCGGGTCTCGGTCAGTTTGAAGCCCTTGTGCTCGTCGCCCTCGTCGTGCTGGGTGACGGTGATGGTGCCTTTGTTCTTGTCGGTGACCTTGGTCAGGGTTCCGTGCTCGTTGTAGGTGTCCTTCGAGTGCGACTTCCAGTTGGTGACGGTGTAGGTGCCGTCGGCGTTCTTCTTCAGTTCCTTCGAGTAGCCTTTGGGGGTCGTGAAGGTGCCGTCCGCGGCCTTCTTGAAGCGCAGGGTGCCGCCGGAGGCGTCGTACAGGACCACCTCGTCGTTGAGGACTTGGAGGTAGCGCTCGTACTGCTGCCACCAGCGCTGGGACACCTTGCCCCACGGCGCGTCGAGGGAGTTGTAGGTGCGCGCCAGGGTCAGTTGCTGGCCGACCCCGGCGATGGAGAAGTCGGTCGCGGTCAGCATCAGGTTGCCGGTGGAGTAGTTGATCCTGGCCGTCAGCGCGTCGGTGATCGCGAAGTTGCTGATCTTGTGCCACGGCACGTCACCCTGGCCTTCGGGCACGTGTGCCGGGATCTCCTGGACGGAGCGGGCCGCATCGCCCTTGGCGCGCTTCTTCTGCTGCGCGCGCCAGGCCGCGACCTCGTCGGAGGGCGTGCGTTCGGCCTGCGGCGCGACAGGTTTGTTGGTGCCGACCTTCACGTCGGGCATCGAGAACGACGGGGCGTCCTTCCCCCACGCCGACTCCGGCTCATCGGCTGCGGCGGCGCCCGCGGCCGGGAGCAGGGACAGGGTCAGAGCACCGGTGGCCAGAGCGGCGGCGGTGGCGAGACGGGTTCTCTTGCGGGCACGCGAAACACGCGCACCCATGGTGCGTTGCATCAAGACTTCCCCCCCACAGGAAGACAGACCTCGCAGACCCCAGTGGTCACGAGGGGCCCACAACCTGGCACACACCCCTCAGGGGACACGCCACGGTTCCCCCGAACCTTCGTTCTACTCGAAGTGAAACTGGCCCATCTTCAAGATCTGGGCGACGCGGCTCGAAGTCCACGAACCTCACCCCGCCCAGCGCGGCTGTTGCACCCTGTGCACCCACGACTGACGAGAGGGTGGCCGAAAGTATGCGAACAGGGTCACCACCCGCGGCAATTGCTGTCTCAATACGGGGGCCTCATCAGCCATACCTCCTTAACCGGGGCGGCCCGACCAGAGGTCACACAGGGCACCGCCACCGCGCCTTGCCGATCAGTAACCGCACGGCGGGTCGGCCACTGGGCGCCGGGGCTGCGTGAGCACTTGGCGCTGAACACACTGTTCGACCTGCCGGTCCTGACACGCGAGCAGGTGTGCGCGGTCACGCATCGCCATCGCCATGTCCTCGAAGGCACCGCGGGTGATCGTAGACGCGAGGAGGCCCGTACACGCTGTGCGTGTACGGGCCTCTGATCGAGCGCCCGGCAGGCCTTGCACCTGCATTTCCCCGTTTCGGCCGTCTCCGGGCGGTCGCTCAAAGACGCTGCAAGAATGACCAGTTGCTCGACAAACTGAGGGCCCAGCACCGCGAACTCGAGGTCGGGGTACTGGTCGTAGCTGGCCTTCACAGAAGCGGCGACGAATTCGATGACGGTCTGAGCTGCCTGCGTGCGCGTGCGGCTGAGCCGGCTCAGGACCCGCAGGAGCGTGGACAGGCTGGTGTCGGCGGTCATCACCTGGCAGGCGGGGGGCTGCTCGTCAGTGCCGGCGGTGTCAGTGTCTTCTGGGGAGTGAGCGAGGGCCTGGTCCTGCCACAGTGCAGTGGCGTAGGCGTCACCACGGGCGAGGTGTTGCAGGTAGAGGCAGTAGGAGGCGGCGGGGATGTCGCCGGCGCCTGCGGCGTACTGCCACCAGAAGCGGGCCCCGTCGTCGGCGCCGGCGAGCTGCAGGGTGCAGCCCAGGATCCAGGCGGCGCGCGGCTGGGGCACTTGGTCGGTGAGGAAGTCGGCGAACTGGTCGATGGTGCAACGGGCGACGACCGCTTCGCACAGGGCGGTGAGGCTCTGAGCGGCGCGCTCGTCGGCTAGGGCGGGCCCGTCCTCGTCCCAAAGCAGGAAGTCCTCGGTGAGCCGGGTGTAATCCAGGTCGTCGTGGCCGGCGACGTCAGAGGGGACGTGAGGCTGGTGCAGCAGCAGCGACTGGGCGAGGAGGGCGTCGACGGTGCTCATAGCGGGGTGATCACTCCTGGGAGCCGGGGTTGGGGCGCAGTTGGTCCAGGGCCCCTCGGGCGTGATGGTCCAGGGTGTGGGTGTTGGCCGGCGGCAGGCCCACGATGCCCGGCACGGCGTGGTCGGGGATGCCGCGCAGGTAGCGCAGGACAGTGACGTCCATCTGTTCGGGCGGCAGGCGGGTGATCGTGTCGAAGAACTGGGCGAGGACGCCGATGCGGTGCAGGCGCTCGGCGAGGTCACCGATGTCGGCCTGCGCGACGGTGGAGAACGCCGCTGCCCGCAGGTCCGGGCGCGGCCGTCCAGGCACCGGGGGGCTCGGGCGAGAACCGTGCGGCGCAGTACCTGCCAGGCGTGGCGGGGAGTGTCAGGGGTGGCGGTCGCTTCATCCCAGGTGAGCCAGAGAAGGTCGAAGGCCGTGCGACGACCTTGCGTGCGCGCCGCTCGGACTGCAGGAAGGCCTGGGCGTAAGCGGTGTAGGGGTGCCGCATGGCCGGGGGGTGAGGCCGCGGCGGGCGACGGGCTGGGCCTCCGACGTGAGCGGCGGGACCTCACTGATCCGGCTCTTGACCCAGCCGGTGTCCTTGCCGGCTTCTTCGGCGGCGGCCGCCCACAGTCGCAGCAGCGGACCGACGGGGATGTCCAGGGCGCGTATGACGCTGTAGGTGATGGCCCAGCCGGGGCAGTAGCCTTGCCTCGCAGGAGCTCGGAGAGCCGGGTTTTGGAGTAGCCGGAGCGGCTGACGAGGGCGTCGAGGGTCAGCCCGCTGGCGACGAGCCGGTTTCAACCGGCACCAGCCAGGTCCTGTGCATATCCCCCCGCCGTCTCGCTGATCGGGCCCGGTGGGCGCCCGAGGCAACCGGGAGGGTCTCCTCCGGGCTGGGCGGGCACCTGAGGCGGCTTCACCGTGACGGCCCCTCAAGTCCGGGCGGAACGGCGGCAGGATCGACTGCCAGCGTCGCGTTCTGCTGTGCCTGCGCACCGCCGAGCGCGGAAACGACCTGCTGTACGAGAAGCCCCAGCGAGGGCAGCAACGCAGCCACCGCTGCCAGATGCCCCAGCACGGTCATCACCGTGCTCCACATAGGGACCGCAGCCAGCACGGCCCACAGCCATCACCTGCTTGCTTGTCATCGCACCTTCCCTATGGCTTCAGGATCTGGAAAGGCCCCTCCGGCACGGTGCTCAAGCGCGCCGGAAGAGTTGGACGACAGCATGGCGCGCGGGGCACACACCACTCAACGTGATCATGGAGTTACGGAATAATAGCCTCGGGCCCCCACCCGGTTCTTGCGACGCAAGTACTAGGGAAACCGACAAATTGCGGCTGATTGAACGCTTTTGGAGGCTGAAGAGCACTTTGCATTGCGGCGCCGCCGGGATGACGCACCATGGAAGACGACGCCTCCCCCGGCGTCGTACCTTCCGAACTGGAAGGCGTACGGCCCCCTTGTGCTCAAGAACCAGCCGGAGGGGACCGCCCCGCTTCCGTCCAGCCACCCACGCGCTGGGCGGAAGCGAATCTATCTACGACGGCTAGCTGCCCTCCAGGGACGAGGTACGAGGCCCGCGCCAGTGGCCCGCTTACCCGAGTCCGCTGCAGCCGAACGAGGGACCTTCGCACTTGTCAGCGGTGCCTTTCACCATCAGCCACTCGGGGGCAGCTCCGCGTCCCGGGGAGTCTCGTGCACAAGGCGTCCGGCCCGGAACCACCTATAGCTTCCGGCCGGACCGCCTTGGACGGTTCGGGCCTGCGGCTATCCGTCCTCGCCAAGGTCCCTGCGCAGATCCTCGGCAAGAAAGTCCACGATCTTGGCTTCGAGCCGGTGGGCCTCGGCCAGCATTCCGGCCCTGCGGGCCTTTGCCCCCTCGATCTGGGCCAGGGCGGCATGGTGGCGGCGGCGTTCCGCGCGGAACTCGGTGAGGGCTCCGCGGAACCCGGCGCCCGCGGCCGTACAGCCGCTTTCACACGCGACGTGGAGTTCCCTGCCTCATCACACCCACCTCCGGCGGATGCCGGCCATACCCGAGCGTGATCACCAGGGACGGTGTACCCAGCCAGACCCCTGAGGGATTCCAGCGAGCCGGAGGACTGGTCCACTGCTCGTCGAACACGGCGGGGTCGACGATGGCTCGGCCGTGCTCGTCAAAATCGAAGATCATGTGCCACAGGTCGAGGCCCTCGGGCCAGTCCGAGGCGTCCATGGGCGTACCGGTGGTGGTGTGGCCAGTGGCGTACAGGTGCAGGACCTCCTGTCCAACACCGTTGTCATCCACGTAGACCCACTCGGCGCGGAAGTTACCGTGCGCGGCATGGCTGTCGGCGAAGGCGATGTCCTCGGGGGGTCGGCGTCAGCCCAGACCGGGTGGAACAGCGGGGTCACCTCGAGGACCTCGTCGGGTGTGAGGAGGGTGAACTGCTCCATGAAGACACGGGAGGACAGCATCGGTTCGCAGCGCAGCACGGTGTGTCAGCCCTCCCCGCCGACGAAGATGATCGCGAGCTGGGTTGAGGGTTCGTCCCTGAGGTAGCGGAAGTATTCGAACGCCTCCCCGTTGAGCCACTGGGCCTCGTCCACCAAGAAGGTGCGGGGGGGGCATTCGGCCAGGGCCACCTTCAGCAGGCGGTTGAATTCGCTGGGGTGGCGGGGCGCTTCGCCGGCCAGGTCGAGGGTGGTGAACAACTCGTAGCGCACCGCGCGGGCGGTGGGCCGGGCCCGGAAGGTAACCTTTCGGACGTCCTCGCCGGGTTCGAGTGCGCGCAGGCAGGTGCTGACGGCGAGGGTCGTGCCGAAGCCGGCGCCGCCGTGGATGCACATCATGGCGCGGGCGCGACTGTGTCGGTGATGTTCTCCCGGACGGTGAGCAGGGCGCGGGTGGTGACCACGGAGGCGTCGGACAGGTCGACGTACTGGTAGGTGGCCGCGGTCACGAGGCGTCTCCGTCTTCGTCGGTGGTGGGTCGTGCGGCCCGCGCGGCAGACGCCTGCCCAGCTCGAGGGCGTCCGCGAGTACCCGACGCAGCTCGGGAACCGTCGGGTTTACACCGACGTGGACCCGGCGGGCCCGGGCCGGGTGCGGCAGCTGGGACAGGGTGTACTGCAGAGCGACGGTCTTGCCCTGGCCGGCGTCGCCGTACAGGCACACCACCGCCCCGACCGCGGCCGCGTGCGCGACCGTCCGCAGCACCGACCGCACAGCGGACGTATGCACCACCTGCGCGCCCGGCACCAGGAGCGGGACCTGCGCCAGGTGCTTCTGCTCGCGCAGAAAAACGTGCCCGCCCGTGCCTTGGCCGGCCACGACGTTCAGGCCGAGCTCGCTGAGCGGATCGGACCTGCGCGGCCCGGCCACCACGGGCTCCCGCTCGACCCGCAGCGCCCGGCCCGCCCGGCGGTCCCTGCGGATCACCCGGAGCAGTGTCGACGCCGACGGCACCGACACCCCGCCAACCGCGGCCAGCCGGCGCCTCAGCTCAGCGACATTCCCTCCTACCTCGCCCAGCAGCGCGCCCACACCTCGTCCGACACCGCATACCCCTGCCGGACCGGCGCCTCCACCTGCCCGGTCGCCTTAGTGTGCTCCAGCCAGCGCCACACCGTACGCTCCGAGACACCCACCGTCTCAGCGACCGCACGCACATGCCGCGTAGCCAGCTCCCCCGCCTGCTGCCGCTCCAGCAGACGACGCACCACCAACCCCCGGGACAGCACAGCCCCACGGCTGGCCCCTACCTCTTGGTCCATCCCACGATCACACCGACCGGGCCCACCTCACCGCCTAAGAACTCTCGAACCTGAGACGGCATCAGCTGCCATGCCATAAAGCCCCATGGCAGTGGTCCCGTCCATCAGTCTCTCACCTCATGACAGCGGACCACCCACCCGCAAACACCCACTGACCAGCCCGGTAACGCCAATCCCTGGACCAGCGCGACCGACTCTCACCACCACCGACACGAACCCGGGAGCTCGCACCGGCATCGCCCCGGCCGTGAGCACCCCCGGGCGGCCACCCCCAGGCCGCTTCTGCTCGCCCCAGTTGCTGTACGGCCGGAGCCGTCTGCCCAGCGGCCGGAGTGGCCGGGGTGGCCGCCGGAATGGCCCCGGCCGCTGCCGGAGTGGCCGGGGCCGTGGGCACCCTGCCCAGCCGGGTGCGCTCGTCGGACAGCGCGTCATGCAACTGGGCAGTCTGCACCCGGCCACCGTGGCAACGGCGCCTACCGCCTCAGCCCGCTGATCGCCGGGGTCGGAACCCCAGCCGAACAGCTACAGGCCTCGGGGCAGTGGACGACGACGACCGCTTCGACCACCCCGACGTCCAAGAGCGCTAACACGCAGCACACGAGGCGTACGAGGAAGAGAAGCAGGCCAAGGCCGCCGAGTGGCAGCGACGGCTGGAACTGCCACCGCCCATCGACCTCGCCGCCCGCCGGCGAACCTGAGCCTCTTCCTCACCGGAGCGGCGTTGCACCCACCGGTGCGGCGCCGCTCGCGAGGGCCAGCAGCCACCTCTGTCGGCGTGGGCTTCGAGCAGGCCAGCGGCGATCAACCGGCAACTGGGAGAGGTTCTTTGAGGCGGTCCAGGCGTTCGTCGAGGGCCGGGCGCCGACCAGAGGAGCCCGTGACCGTGTCACGAGGGCTCGTGGAAGGGTGAAACGTGGCCTTACCGGCCCAAAAGCCGGGGGTCCACGACACCCTGCCGGATGTTGACTTCCGCCACCCCGTGGTCTGCACCCGCTCCGGCGGACTGGAGGGCCCGGCGCGTCACGGCGACAGCGATGTCCGCCGCTGTGCCAGGTGTCTCGGCTGATACCTGCACGGTGGCGCCGACAGAGAAGAAGGCCCCGGTCGGACTGTTGGACGTGGCGGTCGGTACGACTTCGTACTGTGGTTCGTCCTCCATCGCATCGACCATCCCTTCCTGGAGCCGGGCCCACTCATCGTCGGTGACGTCCAGCAGCAGCTGTACGTCGACTTCCCAGTCACTGGTCATTGCGGGGCACCCTTATCCGAATCCGACTACCTGGGTTTGACGTCAGCTGCCTGGCTGACAACTTGCGCCTTGGTACCCACGATGGGCGACACGATCTGTGCCGTGCTCTGACCCCAGAACCGCGCACTGTACTTCACCTTCCTGCCATGCGGGACGGGGGTGTAGAACGTGGCCTTGCCTCCGCCGGTCCGCACCGTCTGGGTCTCCTTCGCGGTCGCGGCCACAGTCGCCCGCGGTGCCCCCGCCCGCATCAGCTTGCCCGTGACCTTCAGCTGCACCGCGGGGACGTTGCCGTAACACCGGGCGCGCGTCTTGTAGATGACGCTCTTTCCCAACTTGGACCAGTGGGGAGCATCCGCCGTGACGTTGCAGTACACGCGAATGGTCCTCTTGCGCCCATCCGCACTCGGCGCATCCAGCGTGATCCTCGTAGTCCCCTCCGCCTTCGGCTTGACGTCGGTGTCCGACGCGCCTGCGGGACTTGAGGAAGCCTTCACCCCACCAGCGAGTGCGGGTCCACTGTCCGCGTGTGCCGCAGGAGCCAGAGCCAACACCGGACCAACACTGAAGCAGAAAGCCGCCAACAGAGCCCTGCCAGACATGCCACTGTTATTCAACTTTTGTATCCTTTCACACCTGATAAACGTCATGATCATATGTGGCATCGGGACGCATAATCCAACTGGTGTCGCAACGCCGTGACGCGCACCCGGCCGGCAACACCCGCGCAGACCACCCGCGAGCACAAACAGGCCGGTGGTCACACGGTTGTTGGCCCGGGCACAAGCCCGGGGGCGGCGTGCCCGCCCGCTGAGCGGGGCTCGTCGAGAAGTGACGCGGAGTAGGAGACACGCCTCGAGCGCTGCCCCTGGGATCTTGGGGGGCTCCCCCGGCGAACTACGGGTCAGCTGTAGCGAGTTCGGTGAGACGGTCCAGCATGCGCAAAGGGCCGTCGCGGCCGTCACTCTTGGGCAGAGCGGCCGCGAGACGGCGGACAGTGCGGTGACCGCGCGGGTGTGCCCGGTGAGCTGGAGGGTGATCTGCTCGTAGTCGCGGGGTGCGAGGTCCGGGTCCTTCCACGCGAGGGCGGCGGTGACGAGTGCCTCGTGCGGGGCGCGGTCCAGGGGCGGACATCGGACATCGGATCGCTTCCCGCCCTCTCAAGCGTTTCGGTGATAAGCCTTGTTGGCAATGCGCCAGCGGCCGTCGTCGTGGACCAGCAGGAAGATGTCGGTGAAGGTGTCCGCGCCGTGCCAGAGCGTCATGGTTGCGGTCGCGACGGTGCCGTGGACGTCTATGGCGTCGATACGGCGGGAGCGGGTGGGTTCGTCCTGGGCCGGCTGGCCGTGGAAGAGAGCGCAGTATTCGTCCAGGCACCACGAGACGAATGCGCCGTCCCGTATTCCCTCGATATGGGCAGTGGGCAGGAACGCGTCGCGGAAATGGGAGGCGTCGCCAGTGGCGTGTCCGCGGATATAGGCACAAAGCGGTTCGAGCACGACGTCCCCCACGGCTGGGACCGTGGCGACAACGGCGATGTCTGCCTCTGGGGCGGAAGGGGTGTCGGCCAGGCCGGCTGCGCTGCGCAGGGGCGTGTTTGACACGGCGGCCAGCAGCGCCATGTCCTTGGCCAGCGCACTGATCGTGAACTCGGCCGTGACAGCGGTCGGCTCGTCGTCGAGGAAGGTTCGCTTGCGGGCGACGAGCCCGCCGAGCTGGCCGAGTTCGAGGACGTCCAGCACCTGGGCACGGGGCAGGCCCAGGGCGTCGGCCTGCCGCAGTGAGTCGCGCAGCGCGAGGACAGCGCCGGCGAGGCTGTTGTTGGCGATCAGCTTGAGCGCGGCGGCCGTGGCGGCGTCGTTGATGGGCCGCACGGTGCCAAGCGTTTCCAGAACCGGCCGGGCTCGGTCGAGCGCGTCCCGGTCGGCGGCGGCGAGGATCTGCAGGGTGCCAGCGGCGGCAGCCGGCACGGAGCCGAGCAGGGGCGCGTGGACGTAGGACTGGCCGAGTTGCCGGGCCAGCGTCGACGCTTCGGCGGGGGCGATGGTGCTGATGTTCAGCACCATCGCGTCCGTTCGTAGCGAGTCACGGACGTGGTCGACGACCTGTTGGCAGGCCGGGCCGTCGAACAACGCCAGAAGTACGATGTCGGCCTGCGCCACGGCGTCGTTCGGGTCGCCGATCGTCTCGACAGCGCTTGCGGTGTGCCCGGAGCGTGTCCAACCGACGACATCCCAATGATGGTCGGCGAGTCGTGTCGCGATTGCGGCGCCCATGCGCCCCAAGCCGAGGACGGCGATCGTGTGC
This sequence comes from Streptomyces huasconensis, assembly GCA_004010275.1. GTDB lineage: Bacteria > Actinomycetota > Actinomycetes > Streptomycetales > Streptomycetaceae > Streptomyces > Streptomyces huasconensis. Next base: position 14,941 of record RBWT01000012.1, on the reverse strand, counting down.
GGTGCGGTCATGCATCCCAGCGTGGAGGCATCGCGATGCGTGCGACAAGCGCAGATCCTGCAGGACAGCGATGCGGGACGCGCATATCTGCTAGGCATACTTGCTCCATGGAGTTGACCGTGTGGCGGACGTTCGTGACGGTGTGCCGGCTCGGGTCGCTGTCGGCGGCGGCCACCGAACTCGGTTACACGCAGTCGGCCGTGTCCCGGCAGATTGCCGGGCTGGAGCGCCAGCTCGGGGTGCCGCTGGTGCAGCGGCATGCGCGCGGCGTGCGTCCGACGCCTGTCGGCGAGGTGTTCCGTCACCACGCCCTGGCCACGCTCAACGACGCCGACCGCGCCCTGCGTGCCGTTCGGGACGCTCGTGACGGGTCGCTCAGCCGGCCTCTGGCCGTCGGCGCGACGCCGTCTCTGGCCGCCGGGATCGTGCCCGCGGCGATCCGCCGCCTGCTGGACGAGGCCGCCCCCCTCCAGTGGAGCCTGGTGCCCGGGCTGAGCTCACAACTGCACGACCGTGTGATCGCCGGCGATCTCGACATCGCGGTCGTCACCGATGCGCCACCGGGACTGCCCGATGACCCGCGTGTCGAACGACGGTTCCTGGGGATGGACGACATGGTCGTTGTGCTGCCCATCGACCATCCGCAGGCCGGACACGGCCCGGTGCACATCCGGACGCTGGCCGACCGGACCTGGGTCGAGGACAACGACGGCTCGGCAGCGCTGCTGCGCCAGCAAGCCGCCCGCGCCGGAGTCACCGCCCACATCGACCTCACCGCAGCCGACCTACCCGGCAAAATGGCCCTAGTCGCAACCGGCCACGCCATCGCGCTCATACCCGCTGTGCTGACGTGTTCGCTGCGGACCGACCTCACCACATTGGCTCTCATCGATCCCCCGACCCGGGGCATCTACACGATCACACGGCGCCGCGACACACACCCATCCGCAGCGTCCCTGCTCGACCAGCTCGCGACCGCCTTCGGCTCACGTCGTCCCACCCACGCCGCGCACCAGCCGACTTAGACGAACGTCGACCCCGCGCTGCGGAGAAGTGCCGGAGCTGGCTGCGACTGACACCGGGGCCGTGCGGTCGTTGGACAGCGCGAACCCATACCGGGCCCCGGGGATGTCATGGCTGATCCCCCGGGGCCCGTGGTGCGTCCGGACGGGGTCAGTTCGCGGGGTCGCCCGGGTCGGTGAGCCAGGTGACGACGTCGGCGTCGGTCATCCAGATCGCCTGTGTCTCGTGGACCTCGCCGTCCTGGATGACGTGGCCGCGGCCCCGGTGCGTACTCGGCTTCGGAGCCGGGGCGGTGAGCGGGGCGAGGCGCTGCCAGGTGGTGGCGGAGATCCCGGCCAGGACGACCGTGCCGAACAGCTCGTGCGGCGCCGCCCCGAGGATGCCGGTGGCGGGCGTGCCGTCGAGGATGACGTGGACGCGGGCCGCGCGCCCGGACCACAGCGCGGCTTCGAGGGCGGTGACGGCCGGGGACGTGCGCGGGTCGTCTCCTTGTCGCGAAACGTCTCCCAGTAGCGGGTGAGCTGGCGCAGCGTGATCGAGACGATTCCCATCCTGCTCCTCGGCGCCACTTTCTCGGTGTTACTCACGACCGACCTCGCGCTGTTGCACGTCGATCACCCGTGGGCTCCCATGGCGTGCAGAGGGTCGGCTTGCGGCGCGTTCAGCGGCTAAGCGGTAGTAGCCGGGGCTGACCTCGCCTTGCGTACGGTGGGTGGGTGAAAGCTCCAAGCCGAGCGGCAGCCCTGACCGTCTGCGCCGAGGTGCTCCTGTGCGCGCTGGCCATGCTGGGCATCGACCAGGTCGTCACCCACTTCACGGAGGTGGGGCAGAGCCGGTGGCAGGCGGCGGTGCTCGGCAGTGCCGCGCTGCTCTGCCTGGTTCTGCGCCGCCGGTGGCCGCTGGCAGCCCTCCTGGGACTGGCGGCGGTGCTGGGCGCGCTGCCCGCGGCGGGCCTGCCCACAGCGACGGCCGCGTACACGGCGGGCCGCACTGTCACGGCGAGCGGGCACACGCGAGCGCGATGGCGGTTCGCGGCCCTTGGAGCGGCTGCGGTGCTCCCCGTCTTGGCCGCGCTCCCCGAGATAGGCCTGGGCGTAGTGCTCTCGGCGGTATCGGTCGCCGGTCCCTGCCTGGTGGGTGCGACGGTGGGGCAGCAGGACCGCCTGGTCGCGGCCCTTCAGGACAAAGCCGAGGCCGCGGAGACGGCCGCGCGGCTGGCCGAGCGTGCCCGGATCGCCGCCGAGATGCACGACCTGATCGGCCACCGGCTGAGTCTGATCTCCCTGCACTCAGGCGGTCTCAAGCTGGCGCTCGGCATACAGGCGCCGGAATTGCGGGAGCATGCGGCGCAGTTGCAGGAGACGGCGAAGAAGGCACTCGATGAGCTGCGTGAAGTCCTGGGTGTCCTGGGCCCCCTGGACGACGCGGGAACCATGGCCACCGGATCGCGCGCCGATGTGGAGGCGCTGACGAACGCCTCGGCGTCGGCGGGTGCCCGCGTTCGCCTGGAGTGGAGCGGCCCGGACCTCACCGACGCCCCCGTGAGCGTGCGCCGCGCGCTGCACCGCGTCGTGCGCGAGGCGCTGACGAACGCGCACCGGCACGCAGCCGGGGCGGCCGTGACCACGTCCGTGACCGTGGACGACCGCCAGGTCCTCGTGTCCGTCCGCAACACCAGCCCCACCGGCCCCCCGGGCACGGCTGGCACCGCAGGCACCGGTCGCGGACTGGCCGGCATCCGCGAGCGGGTGCACCTGCTGGGCGGCGAGATCCGCACCGGGGCAACGGGCGACGGCGGCTTCGCCGTCGAAGCCCGCCTGCCGCTGACCGCCTCCGCGATCACTGCCGCGGCCCGGCCCAGCGCCGAGGACAGCGCCCTGCCGGCGCCATTGCGCTGGCCCCGCCTGGCCGCCGGGGCACTCGGGCTCGTCGCCGTCGCCGGCCTGCTCGTGCTCGGACTGCGCTACGCCTACGCCCCGCCGGCGCCAGCCGCCTCCCGCTACGCCGCGGACACCGTCCGCGTCGGCATGACCAGAGCCGAGGTCGTCTCACGCGTCGGCCTCGACTCCGCGGTCGCCCGCGCCGCAGCCGCCGGCCACGCCCCGCCCCGCCCCGCCGGGACCAGCTGCCTGTACCCCTATGCCACCGGCCCCGTCCGCGAAGGCCGCCTCGGCCTGGTCCGCTACTGTTTCACCCACGGCCGCCTCACGGACATCGCCCGGTTCGACGCACCGGTGGAGACCGGGTGACACCCGCGGCCGAGGGAGGCGTCATAATCCGCGTACTGCTCGCCGACGACGAAGCGCTCGTGCGCGCCGGGGTCCGGCTCATCCTGCGCCACGCCGACGACATCGACGTCGTCGCCGAAGCAGGAAATGGGCAAGAGGCACTTGAGCTCGCCGCTCGTGAACGCCCCGACGTCGCGCTCGTCGATGTCCGCATGCCCGGCACCGACGGCCTCGCCGCCGCCCGTCTTCTCACCGCTCTCGACCCTCCGGTCACCGTCGTCATGCTCACCACCTTCGGCGACAAGGAGAACGTCACCCGCGCCCTGCGCGCCGGCGCGAACGGCTTCGTCCTCAAAGACTGCAGACCCGAAGAACTCATCCAGGCCGTACGTGCCGCAGCTGCCGGCGACGCGGTCCTCTCCCCCGCCGTCACCGCTCATGTCGTGCGCCGGATCCGGCAGGACGACCGGGCTGCGGGCACGCGGGAGGCGACCGAGAGGGTCGCGGCCCTCACCGGGCGCGAACGCGAGGTCCTCGCGATGCTCGGGTCCGGGCTGGCCAACGCGCAGATCGCCCAACGGATGGGGGTGGAGACCGGCACGGTGAAGGTCCACGTCGGCCGCATCCTCGCCAAGCTGGGTGCCGCGAACCGGGTCCAGGCCGCGATCATCGCCTACGAGGCGGGACTGGCCGACCGAGCGTGAGCAGTACCGCACGTTTGATCGCGTACGCCGCCGCCGCTACCAGCGGCACGATGGTGACTGCGACCGCGCCCCAGCCGACCAGCGCCGCCCAGTTGCCTTCCGCCAGGTCGAACCCGTCGCCCAGGTAGTAGCCGCACACCATCACAAGCATCGCGAGGGCCGCCCGGACCACAGCATCGAGCAGCATGGGCGCGGTCACCGAGATCATGCCCACGATCACCAACCACGGCCACACCGACGTGCTCGCGAGGTCTTGCCACACGGTGCCCTGCCCCCAGGTGTCACCGCCGACCGCGAAGACGTACGACCCGAATCCAGCGGCAAGGCCGACGAGCACGTTCCTGCGTGTTCTCGTCATGCGGCGGCCCTGCGGGTGGCAACCAGCGCGCGAACCTGCCACAGCACTGCGTAGATGGCCAGTGCGACGAACGCGACGGTGACAGCGGTGAGCAGCATCTCGGTGGCGTACCACCACAGCAGACCGGCCCCGGTGGGGAATTCACCGTTCAGCGGGCGCGGCGGGAAGACCGCCGTGGCCGCAGCCGCGAGGGCAACCAGCCCGCCGACAACCGCGCGGGCAGCTGTCCGGCTGCCCGCCCGAGGCCCCCAGTCGCCTCCGTCCGGGGCGCCGTGCGGTACCAGCGCGCCAGCCACCACACGATCAGGCCGAGGCCCACCACACTGCAGCCGTCCTGCACGAGCTGTGTGGAAGAACCCCAGTCGATGAAGGTGCCGTGGGTGAAGTCGTCCCACACCAGGTGCGTCGCAGCCCCGATCACTATCGAGGGCAGCACGTACGGATTGCTCCACCCAAAGCCCGCGGCAGGCCCGGCGAGCCGGCCACGCCACCCGTGTGGGGCCAGATCGACCAGGGGGCGTTTGAGCAGGCCGTGATACAACGCGAGCGTAAGCACCGACACCAGCGGCACGACAGTGATGGTGCCGAGCCAGGAGTGGCTGAGCAGCCCCATCCTGCTGAACAACCCGATGTTCGGCACAGGCACCATGCCCACCAGGTCGGGAGCCATCGCTCCCACGACCAGCCCGGACGGTACCAGACGCCCCCGTGGCAGGGGTATGACAGCAGCCGGATGGACCAGAGTGAAAGGCATGCAGCTCTCCGCAGGGAAGGGGACTGGAGTCCCCTTCAGTCTCGAACCCCATACCGCGGCGCTCCTCAATCCCCAGAACGAAACACCTAGTGCACCTTCGGCATACGGGCGGTCCGACCAGATCAGGAAGACCGGCCCGGCAAGCCGCTGGAACAGATTCAGCCTGACGTGATCACCCTGACGACACGGGCGTCGAGGAGCCGACCGCCCCACTGGTCACCGCGATGATCGACACCGGGCGAGTGTGACGACGGCCGCCACCGGCTACTCCCCGGCAGACCGCCCGCCCGCCCGGGGCATGCCGCACCCTCCACCTGCCCACGATCCGCAGCCGGGTCCAGGACATGGCAAGCGGGGCGATGCGCCAGTGCTCCAGCTACAAGGACTTCCTGGCCGACCTGCTGGAGGCCGAGTGCGCCGAGCGCGAGGAGAGGCGCAAGCTGCGGCTGGTCAGGGAAGCGAACTTCCCCCCGGCCCAAGCGGCTGAAGGACTTCGACTTCGAGGAGAACCGCAACATCACCCCCGAACTCGTCGGCACCCTGTCGGACCCGGCCTGGGTCAGGGCCGGGCAGCCGCTCTGCCTGATCGGTGACTCCGGCACCGGCAAGTCCCACCTGCTGATCCAGATCGGCACCGCCATGGCCGAGGCCAGGCTGAAGGTCCGCTACAGGATCACGGTCAACCTGGTCAACGAGCTGGCCGAGGCCGCCGACGAGAAGAAGCTCTCGCGGACCATCGCCCGCTACGGGCGGGTCGATCTGCTCTGCCTGGACGAGTTCGGCTAGCTCGACCTGGACAAGGCCGGGGCGAAGCTGCTGTTCCAGATCGTCACTGAGCGCGAGGAGCGACGCGCTATCGCGATCGCGTCGAACGCGCCGTTGTCCGAGTGGAAGCAGACCTTCACCGACCCCCGGCTCTGCACCGCGATCGTCGACCGCGTCACGTTCAACGCGCACATTGTCGAGACCGGCACCGAGTCCTACCGGTTCACCCAAACCCAGCGCAAACGGCGCCGCAGCTGACCCCTGGCTTCACCTTCGGCAAAGATGTCGCTGGAGTCCCCGTCTGAGGCCGTCGGTGATCGGCTGATGGCAGGATCGTGTCCATGACGGGCGGAGACTTCGAACTGACCATGGATGAGCTGCGTGTTGTCGCGCACTACGTGCTGGAGAGCGCCGAGGAGGTACTCCCTGTGTTCGAGGAAGCCAGCCCCGGCGATCCTCGGCCCCGGGCAGCCATCGATGCCGCGCGCGAGTTCGTGAGCGGAGCCAGAAGAACCAAGCTGCAACGCGTCACCTCCTTGGACGCCCATCGGGCGGCCAAAGAAGCGCCCACCGAAGCGGCGCGGCTATCTGCACGCGCCGCCGGAGACGCCGCCTCTGCGGCCTACCTCCATCCGATCGCGAAAGCCACCCAGGTGGGGCACATCCTCAGAGCCGCCGCGAGCGCTGCGCGCGTTGGTGAACTGAACGCGGATGACGATTCCGGCGTCGGGCTCCGGCTGATCGAGGAGGCGCGACAACGCGCTACACCGGTCCTGATCGAGGTTCTGAACAGGTACCCACTGGCACCGACTGGAAAGAGCCGGGCTGCACAGCTCATGACCATCCTGGACGCGTCCTTGCGCCTGCCCCGTCCAACTGAGGGCTAGTCCCCCAGTTGTCTCTCGCCAACAACCGCGTCCGGCCTCCATGACGGGAGGCGGCCGCAGCCGTTCCTGGTCCGGTCGCCAGGCCCAGTGCCGGCCGGACCAACGCCTGCTCTCGTCGAGCCACCGCGGGCACTGGGCGGTCCACGGTCTGAGTCGAGCCGGGTCGGCTGCCTCCACGCACCTGTCGGGGGCACGCTAAGAAGTTGCTTCTGATCTGCAGGACCCTCGAGTGCCGTTGGGCGACCGGTGCAGTGACAGAGTGGCTTCGTTCACTTCAGACGACAGCGCTTGTCTGCCGGTTTCGACAGCAGTTGCGGATCTTAAGGCCCGTGGATGTTCGCGGGAAATAGCAGCACGGTCACCGGGGGAAGACTGTCGTTGCGCCCTGAGTCGACAGACAAACGGTGCCAACCCTTCGGCCGGGCCCGTGACTCGGCATCCGTCACCGTCTCGACGACCGCGCGGGCCGCGTCCGCATCACCCTCCCCGGCGAAGAACGGATCTGCGTCCATGCCGTGAATCTGAACCGGGACGTCTTGGGGCCAGGCGGCGCCGAACTCCGAGACTGGGGTTTCGGAGTGCTGGACGAGCTGTTGGTAGTCCCTCGCATGCCGGCGAGCGTTCATCATCCAGGCCAGGCTTCGCTCGACGACCCCACGTTCACCGCTCGCGCCGCCAGCACGGATATCGTTCCTGACGGCTACTTCACCGAGGCCGACCTAGCGGAAGGTGAGGACGGCAGCGGCTTCATCCTGATGTTCATGGCGGGCGAGGAAGAGCCCGATGAGCAGGAGGTGGCGCTGGGAATGGACACGCACTGCCTGGTTACCGTTGACCAGGGGGCCGCCTACGGATGTGTGCGCGAAGCCGTCCTGGATGGCAACGTCCTCCGCATTTCCCTGGATCCCGAGGCACTGGGGAGCCTTCGGTTGGACGATGGTGAAATCGAGGCCGTCATCAAGGCTCCGGCCGAAGCTGTCGCCCGGTTCCGCGAGGTCCTCGCCCAGGTGCTCACCTATGGGCGGGCGGATGCCTTGCCTAGGCGGCTAGCAGTCTGACAAGAGTGAGGAGACCTCGGACGGAGCATTTCGGACTGCATCTTCCCTTGACACTGCACGTTTCCCCATGGCCTTGCCTCCACCGGCTGCCTTTCGGGGCAACCGCCCAGCCGAATTGGCCAACAGAGTCCTGAGCCGAGGGCAAGGAGAAACGCACCGGGTGGATGCGCGGCTCCACTCCCGTCGATGCCGTCCGCTCCCGGACGGTTGACTCCATTCAATGGAGTGGAGCCGGGCGTCGTCGGTGGGCACTACCGCACCGGGCGCGCGTCATCGGGTCCACTCAGTGGTCGGCCTCCGGTTGCGGTGCGGTCCCGGATCCTGTGGGTGGTGCGCCTGCTGATCGTCCCGGCGCACCGGGTGCGGCCTCTCGGTGTCGTCGCGGCGCGTGTAGCGATTCATCGTGGTGTGGGCCCGGTCGGCCGCCTCGCTGAACGCGTCCTGAAGGTGGCGCAGGCGTTCGGCGGTGACATCGAGGGCTTCGACGTCCGTGCGGGATTTCCGCAGGGCCCGCAGCGCCGTCATGTCCAGCGCCTCGCGGCGGCCGGACTTCTGCTCCTGGTCGTCGTGCTCGGGGTCGGCCGGCTCGGGCCCGAGCAGCTGCTCGGGCATCGCCGCCTGCTGGTGGGCGACAACGTCGTACGCCCGGCCCCGCACGGCGGCGGCCGTGGTGGTGCGCAGCTTCTCCCGCACCACCGCTCTGGCGAGGACGGCACGGTCGTACTGGAGCGGGATGCGGGGGATCTCCCACTCCCCCACGTCCTGGCCCGGCGGTCGGGGCGCCGCCGGCTCGCCCGGGTCGGCCGGGGGGGGTGCCGGTCCGGGTCGGGCGCGGGGGTCGGAGGTCGATGGCGAGCGGAGAGGTCGGACAGGGCCCACCGGGCGGTGTAGAGGCGATAGCCGGCCTCCAGGCCGCGTACAGTCTTCGGCTCGGTGATGTCCAGGCAGTGGATGGAGATGGCGGCGGCCGCGCAGGACCAGGGCGAGGTGGCGGCGGGCTTCGGCGAGCAGGTGCCAGCCGTGGAAGCGCCCGCCGTCGTTCATCACGAACACCGTCGCGGTGACGTCGACGGCCGCCAGGGCGACGTCGTCCACGGCGGCGTCCCGGGCCCGGGTCGCCCCAGCCGCGGCGCGGGCGTATTCGAGGAGGGAGTTGATGACGTCGGCGGAGACACCGGATGGTGAGGATCGCGCTCGCCTTCCACCAGGCGCGCAGTTGCGCGAGCGGCTGGGTCTTCTGCTTGGGCGGGCGGGTCTTGCGGGCGGCCATGGCGTTCAGCTTGGCGCGGGCCCGCTCGGAGACCACGGGCAGGAACAGCGGCTCGCCGTCGTCGTCGACGGCGGTGACGTATTCGTGCTCCAGCTCGGCCGGGCAGGCGGCGATCTGGTCGCTGCGCCGGGCAGTCCAGCGGATGTGCTCGTGCGGCACCCCGGCAATCTCCATCACCGGGCGGCGCCCGGGGGGGGGCGGCTCGGTCGCCAGCCCGAGTTCCTTGCACACCTCAGCGGCCACGAGTTCGTTGTAGAGCGCGGAAGCCGCGACGGTGTGTTCTCGTGCAGGACCAGGGTGTGGATCGAGTCCCACTTGCCGTCCATGCGCTGCCCCTTCACGGACAGCAGCAGATGGTCGGGCAGCAAAGGCCGCCCGGAGCGCGCTGGTAGTGGCGGAAGCGGGCGGTGACCAGACCGCCGGGCGGCCGCATCCGGTAGATGCCGTCCTTGCCCTACCGGATGACCGCCACCTCGTTCTCGATCCACTCCAGCACCCGCTCGATCGCGTACTCGTGCGCGGCCTCGATCACCCACTGGTTTCCTCATCCCGAACGCCCACAGGAGGTAGATCGTCGGCTGCGGCCGGAACACGAAGTCGACCCCGGTGACCGTGACCCGGCGTCCGAGGGCGCCGGCCTTGAACGTCTTCTCCGGGGAGTTGCCCTTGCCGAGCCGGTCGGCCTCGGTCCGGTCCGCGTACGGGTGGGGGCTGCCGCCTTTCCGGTGGAAACGCTCAAGCCGCCTGGTCGATGAACCCCAAGTGCGTCATGGCCTTGCGGTAGTCCACGGAGGGGGCGGAGTTCGGCAGCAGGATGGGCAGGGGACCTCGTCCTCGTGGTGCTTCTTGGTGTCAGCCGAGTAGCGGATGCAGGGCAGCAGCACGGAGCCCTGCATCGCTTCCGCTACTGCCGTGGCGTGCCGGGCCGCAGCTTCGTCGTACGACCGCGTCGGCGTGCCAGTGAGCAGTAGGTGGTTGAGCGTGGGCCTGCCGGGCACGGAGCGGGGGCCGCGGTTCTTGTCGCGGACTCGCTCCAGCTGGTCCGTGAGCCGCTTGACCCTCTTGACGTCCTTGGGGTCGGCCTTGATCGATGGGATGACCGAGTCGTCCTCGTCGGGGATGCGCGGCACCGAGCAGGGCATCTTGCCGTAGCTCGCCGGAAAGTCCATGTGAAAGGCCGTGCCGTGTCGTCACTCTCGTATGAGCGGAGGATCTCGGCGAGTCAGTCGTTGCGGTCGGCGTCTTCTGCGATGGTGAGGCCGTGCGCCGGTCATGAGGGACGCCTTCGGTATGTCGGCCGCACCGGCATCCTCGCCCGGGCAGCCGGTGCGGTGGCCGCCGGGATGCTCAGCCGTGCCTGGCCGCATCCGTGGATGGGCTGGTCGTTCTCCGCCGGGTGGGCAGCCGGCAATGGCTGGCTGTCACGCTGGTGGAGCCCGAGCTGGTGGACGAAGTCGGTGTTGACGTGGTCGCCCGGGATGCCTCCGGCCGCGGCGCCACCCGCACGCCGGCATCACGCCTGGCTCGACTTCTCCCCCGTCGACCTACAGCATTACCGCTGGTTCAGCCGCCTTCCGGTGCATCCCCCCGGCGCTGCCTTCGCCGGGCGCGGCAGCCGCGGGGCGGGCCAGGCCCGGTTCCACCGCCAGGCCGACCACGCGGCAGCATCGGCGAACGGGCCGCAGCGCTCGGCGAGCATCGCGAGGACCTGGTCGCGGGCGGCGTTCACGGCCTGGTGCTCGGTGTCGGTGACGGTGCCGGGCCGCCGCACGTGCGCGTACTCGTCTTCGTCCTTCCACTGCCAGCCCGTCAGGTCGGCGTCGACGGCCAGGTCCACGGTCAGGGCGAACGTGTCGAAGCCGTCCGTCGTACGGCGGGTGGGGTGCTCGAAGTTCACGTACCAGTTCCGCAACCCGCTGCTCGTGTAGAAGGCGTTGACGCTGAACCACGCCGTCGGCGGCTTCCACAGCAGCCGTTCGGTCTCCTGCCACACCGCGTCCGCGAGCTCCCACATGCCCATCGCCATCGCATCGAACGCCTTCGTGCGCACCGACCGGCCGCCCTCGTCGCGGGCCTTGACGTACAGGGCGGCTCCCGGCTCCCGGCTCCCGGCTCCCGGCTCCCGGCTCCCGGCGCGGAGGCGGCCACGAGGGCCTCGCTCGTGTCGGCGACGAGGCGCAGCGCGTGCTCGCTCCACACCCGGCCCGTACGGTGTACGTCGCGCCGGACGGCCGTCTGGCCCGCCTTGAAGCTCTTCACCGGCTCCTCCATGTGTCGCGGCCGGGTCTTGGTGTGCGCGGTCGGCGGCCCAGCGCCGCGTAGGCGGCCCTGGGCGAGCCCTCGTTGGAGGGAGGCTTGTCCAGGGTCGCACGGCTTGCCCGGGTCAGGTCCGTCGCCGGAACAGGGCGCGGCGGGGCTTGCCGGGCTCCTGGCCGTCGTCTGCCGGCTCCGGCACAGCAGTCTGGCGCGGGGCGGCTTCGGGCACCGGGCGCGCCCCGGCCTCTTCCTTGCCGACGCCCCCTCTGGTCGTCAGGGGGCTGGCAGTGGCACGGGCGCTGAGCTGATCCGTCTCTTTCCCCGCGAGTTCAGTGGTGCGTCGCGCCCGCGGTCGAAGGGCAGGGCGGGGGTCATCCCTTGAGGTGGTTCTCGTGTGTACGCCGGTGCTCGTGCCCCCCGTTGCACGCGGCGGTGTGCGCGGGGCCTGCCGTGGTCCGAATCTGCTGCTCTTAGGCGATGGCGATCGCAGCATGGGCCGGGCTCTCACCATCCGCGTTTTGCGTAGCGCCTTGATGTCCGTACTCGCGCGAGGCTCTCGGGCTGCGGGGTGAGCGGCTCCATCGACCCGTGCAGGTCTGCACTGGGCCGCTGATCGGTCCGGCCGTGAGCAGCGCCGGACCGATCGGCCTCCGTCCGCTTACTCGCTCCCGAGGTCGGGGAGCGTTGCTCCCAGGCCGACCGCGCGGAGTTGGGCGGCGTCCAGGATGCGGTAGGTCCGGTTCATCCGCCCGTGGGAGGTGTCGGCGAGGATCTTGTGTTCGCGCAGTTCCTTGAGGGCCTTCTCCACGGTCGAGACGCCCAGCCCGAGGGCGTTGGCGAAGTCGCGCTGGGTGGGGCCGGTCACGATGTTCGGGTCCAGGGCGCCGGAGAGGATCTCGGCGCCCAGGCCCTGCTGGTAGGCGAGGTGGAACAGGAGCCGGGCGACGCGGTGGATCGGCTTGCAGGCGTCGGTGCCGTAGATGTCCTCGAACTCCAGGACGTAGGTCATCAGTCGCTGGTGCACCATGCGGACGACCGGCAGGTTGCGCACCGCGATGGAGCGCAGGGCCTTGCGGGGTATGCGTACCGTGCGGGTGGCGGACAGGAACTGGACCTGTTCGAGCCGGTTGACGGAGGGTACGTCGGTGAACAGGTCGAGGTTGCCCAGGACGTAGTTGCCGCCCCAGATCCGGCCGTTGACGAGCACCGTGCCGAACAGCACGAACTCGATGTGGTGGGCGTTCAGCGGCTCCGACTCGGTCGAGCGCTGGTGGCGGTAGAGCTGGCTGAAGCGGGCGAGTTCGTCGGCGACGTCGTGGCCCAGGCCCTGCTGCAGGTAGTAGTACTGCAGCACGCGCATGGCCCGGTGGCTGCGGGGCTCGACGCTCACGCCGGGCATGTCGTACCCGGCCGCGGCCAGACGCTGCGTGGTGAGCTGGATGCCGGTGCGGCTGCCGGTGACGAGCCGGTTGGCTCCCTCGTCCCCGGTGCGGGTGTCGTTCACAGCAGACCCGCCGTCAAGTCGGCCCGGGACGGCGCGGCGATGGTGTGCGACGCGGCCACGGGCGGCGTCACGGGCTCGGTGAGGAGCTTGGTGATGGGGGCCATCGACCCGACGAGCGTGCCGATCCCGACGATGACGGCGACCACGCGGGCCGGTGCCGACTTGAGCCGGTCGACGGCGAAGGCGATCGTCGCGAAGACGATCAGGAAGATCGCCACGAGGACGACGAGCCGGACGAGGTCGGTCTCGGGCTCGGGCGGGGGCTCCATCAGGATGCGCGTGATGGGGACCAGGGCGCCGACCAGGGTGGCGAGCGCGGTGATGACCGCGGCGACACGGACGGGCTTGGACTGGAAGCGGTGGACGACGAAGGCGATCGTCGCGAAGACGATCAGGAAGATCGCCACGAGGGCGACCAACGGGGCCGTGGCGGACACGAGCAGTTCTCCCGGGTGCGTGGACTGACGGGGACTGCGGCTGCTGCCCGGCTTCCCTCCGGTGGCTGATGCCGGAGGGAGGACGAGCCCGGCACGGGTGCCGGAGACCGCTGGACTTTACTTCGCTCTTCTTGCGCTGGCCGGGCTTCGGCACCCGTGTAACAGGCTCCATCGACCGGTTAGACGCTGACGATACCGAAGTCCGACAACAGGCCCAACTAAGGCTTCGCCAGAGGGATTTGAAGATCCATTGGCCAAAGCGCAGCAATCACGCTAAACGCCCACTTGCCTGGCTTGAGGGGGTTGTTTGCCCGTCAAGAAACCCGTATCGGGAGGGCTTTGCCCGCGTCCACCCCCCGAACCCCTCTGGATAAGGCATAAGGAGACACGAAGTTCGGTTACATAATCCGTGCTGGACCACGGGCCCTGGACTGCCCTTCGCTCAGCATCATCGGGCATTTGCCCGGAGGGTTGGCCCCCTCCGGGTGCCCGGTGTTCTTGCCAGGAGGGCCCCGCCGACGGCGGGGCCCTCGGCGTTTTCGCAGCTCACACCGGACAGCCGGGTACGCAATCCAGTGACGCCCCTCCGCTTGCGCTCCCCGCGGCCCGGCCGGGCGGAAGCGGCCGGCCGTACCCGTTCACGACTTCTCACGCCGATCGAATGTATGGATGAATCGGACCAAAGGGACTCGGTCTTCCGATTGCAGAATCGGCTACAGGCTGTAAGATGCCGGACCTTTCATCACCCGAAGCGATCAACGCGTACTTACGAGTAGTCAAACAAGCAGGCGAAACGCCAGGTTTGAAGATCTTGAATCCCCATATGCCGGTTTCGGCAGACGGCCACGCTCCGTGGACACCAGCGATGCTGAAGCGGAGGAGTGACGAGACGCGCCAGACAGGCACCGGTTCCGGCCAGCTTCCCGCGCAAATGACCCCCTGGTGCGCTGGATGGCCACGCGGCCGGCAAGCCGGCCCAACCCCCAAGGCGGCACCGAAGGCGCCGAAGGCGCTGGAGGAGACGGAGCTCCACCTCCTCCAGCGGGGCCATCATGGAGGCGGCCACCGGCGGGAAAGGCCGGCCATCCGGACGGAAACAGTGCTGGTATCCGAACGGCAACGGATGCGAGCCGCGCGTTGTCCATCCCGTAGCCGGACGGCCTGCTGAGCTGCCCGGACGGCCACGGCCGGGGCGACGACGGTGAACGGCCGCACGTCGAGGCGCCCGCCGGCCTTTGGGCGCAGCCCGCCCGTCGGGCGCAGCCCTTGCGTTCTGCGCGCCGCCGTCGATCCAGGCTCCGGCTCGGCCACAGGCGCCCAGGAACTGCCGGACGAGCGGCGCGGTGGCCCTGGAGACCCTCGCGTCATACCTCCAGAGCCGGCAGCAGCGCAGCCCGGCGACCTCTGCCGGGCCACGGGATGCGGACCGGCACGAGGTCGCCGGGCTGCTCGGCAGGCCGCGTCCAGCCGATGACGACCAGGACGCCCAGATGTGGTTCTCCGTGGGCCAGGGCTACGCGGGAGACGGGCTGATGTCCCCAGACGGGGTCAGTTCGCGGGGTCGCCCGGGTCGGTGGTGTACCAGCCGCGCCGCCTGCGCCTGCGGCTGACCGCCCGCACCCCGGGAGCGCGGTGACGGGCACGCGGTGCGGGGCGCGGGACGTGCGGGGCGGCTGAGCCCGCCGGCCCAGCCGGCC
>RBWT01000129.1 GCA_004010275.1 Streptomyces huasconensis | reverse complement strand
TCGCCGGCGCCATCGTCCTGGCCGACACCCTCAACAAATACCGAAAAGGCCAAGCAGGCCTGATGGACGTGGCGTTCGCCGCCCTCGACTGCGTTCCCGGCGCCAAGGGGCTGACCACCGCCGCCAAACTGGCCAAGGGGATGAAGGGCCTCAAGGGCATGAGCAAGGGCCTGAAGAACGGCCTGCGGCGCGGCGGGGACGACCTGGCCACCAGCAAGCCCGCCAAGGGCCGCTGCAAGAACGGCGCCCCCGTCGACATGGTCTCCGGCGAAATGATCATGGAGAAGACGGACGTGGAACTGCCGGGCCTGCTGCCGCTGGTCCTGCGCCGCACCCATCTCTCGACCTACGAGTACGGCCGCTGCTTCGGCCCGTCCTGGGCCTCCACGCTCGACGAACGCCTCGAACTCGACCACGAGGGCGGCCTGTTCGCCACCGAGGACGGCATGATCCTCATCTACCCGGTGCCCGCACCCGGTGCCTCCGTCCTGCCGGTGGCGGGCCCGCGCCGGCCCATGGACTGGGACGGTGCGCCCGGGGCGCCCATCCGCATCACCGACCCCGACACCGGCGACACCCGCCACTTCGCGCCGACCGGTCGCGCCGCGGCCGCCGACGAGGCGTTCACCCTCCCGCTCGCGGCGGTCACCGGACCGCAACGGCCACCGCATCGACATCGACCGCGCCGCCGACGGCACCCCGGTCGCCGTACGCCACTCGGGCGGCTACCACATCGACATCGACACCGAGGGCGGCCGGGTGACCGGGCTGAGGCTGCGCAACCCGAGGTCGGCCCCGCCGGCACGAGCCTGCTGACCTACCGCTACGACGCCGACGGCAACCTGAGCGAGGTCCGCGACTCCTCCGGGCTGCCGTACCGGCTCACCTACGACGAGCGCGGCCGCGTCACCTCCTGGACCGACCGCAACGACCACTGGTACCGCTTCACCTACGACGAGGAGGACCGCTGCGTCCGCGGCGAGGGCGCCGAAGGCTTCCTCGACTGCACCATCGGCTACGACCCCGACCTCCGTACCACCCGCTACACCGACTCGCTCGGCCACACCACCCGCTACGAGTACAACGAGCGGCTGCAACTCGTCTCGGTGACCGACCCGTTGGGAAACACCACGCGCACCACGTGGAACAGCCGGGACCAACTCCTGTCGCGGACCGACCCGCTCGGCCACACCACCCGGTACAGCTACGACGACGCGGGCAACATGGTCAGGGTCGAGCAGCCCGACGGCAACGTCACCACCGCCGTCTTCAACGAACTGAACCAGCCGGTGGTCATCACCGACCAGGACGGCCTGGTCTGGTCCCACGCCTACGACGACCGCAGCAACCGGCTGAAGACGGTCGACCCGGCGGGCGCCGAGACCCACTTCGGCTACGACGGAGCGGGACGCCCCGTCTCCGTGACCGACCCGCTCGGCAGGGTCCAGCACGCCGTGTGCGACGCGGCCGGACTGACACTGGAGATCATCGACCCGCTCGGACAGCGGACCCGGGTCAGCCGGGACGCCTTCGGACGCATCGTCGCCGTCACCGATCCGTCGGGCGCGGTCACCCGCCTCACCTGGACGGTCGAGGGCCTGCTCGCGCGGCGCGAATCGGCGAACGGCGCGGTCGAGAGCTGGGAGTACGACGGCGAGGGCAACGTCCTGCGGCACGTCGACCCCGCCGGGCACACCACGTGTCACACGTACACGCACTTCGCCCTGCCGACGAGCCGACGGGACCCGGACGGCACGGTCCACACCTTCACGTACGACACCGAGCTCCAGCTGACCGCCGTGGTCAACCCGCAGCAGCTGCACTGGAGTCACACGTTCGACGCCGCGGGACGGCTGGTCGCCGAGACCGATTTCAACGGGCGGGAACTCACCTACACCCACGATGCCGCGGGCCGGCTCACCTCCCGTACCAACGGGGCGGGCGAGACCGTCCGCTACGAGCGGGATGTCTTCGGCCAGGTCTCGCTGGCGCGCTCCGCCGACGACACCACCTCGTACGCCTACGACGCCTACGGCCGTCTCGTCCGCGCCGCCAACAGGGACGCGGAGGTCGAACTCGCCTACGACGCGCAGGGCCAGGTCGTGCGGGAGAGCATCAACGGACGGGTGACCTCGTTCGTCTACGACGCCGCAGGCCGCCGGACGACCCGCAGTACCCCGTCCGGAACGGTGTCCAGTTGGCAGTACGACGCGGCCGACCGGCCGCTGTCACTGGTCATGGCCGGTACGCGCATGGAGTTCCGGCACGATGCCGCCGGTCACGAGATACGCAGGAGCTTCGGCGACGGCGTCGCCCTCGCTCAGGGCTGGGACGCCGTCGGCCGGCTGGCCGACCAGACGATCAGCGCACGTACCGATGCCGGCGGCCGTGTCCTGTGCCACCGCTCGTACGCCTACCGGCCCGACGGGCACCTCACGGAGATCCGCGGGCGGCCGCGCACAGCCGGCGCTTCAGCCTCGACGCCGCCGGGCGGGTCACAGGTGCCGACGGTGCCGGCCGGACCGAGCGCTACGCCTATGACAGTGCGGGCAACCTCAGCCAGGCCCACGTGACCGGCTCGTCCGGCCATCCCGACGGGTGGACGGCGACCGGCACCCTCGTGCACCGGACGGGGAACGGCCACCACGAGTACGACGCCCAGGGGCGTCTCGTCCGTCGCAGCCGCCGCCTGCTGAACGGGCAGCGGCGGGTGTGGACGTACTCCTGGGACGCCGAGGACCGGCTCACCCGGGTGACCACACCGGACGGCGAGACCTGGCACTACCGGTACGACCCCCTGGGCCGCCGTATCGCCAAACAGCTGCAGGCCGCCGACGGCACGCTCGCGCGGCAGACCACCTTCACCTGGGACGGCAGTCTGCTCGTGGAACAGGTCACGGACGGCGTGGTGACGACGTGGGACTACGAGCCGGAATCCCACCGCCCCCTGGCCCAGACCGAGCGCGCTCAGGCCGACTACGACGTGCGTTTCCACGCCATCGTCACCGACCTGGTGGGAACTCCCACCGAACTCGTCTCCACCGGCGGTGACATCGCGTGGCAGACGCACACCACCGTATGGGGCGTGGCCGTTCCGCACCCGGAAGCCGACGCGTACGCCGCCACTGCCGACTGCCCCCTGCGCTTTCCCGGCCAGTATCACGACCCGGAATCCGGACTGCACTACAACTACGCACGCCACTACGACCCCGAGACGGCCCGGTACGCCTCCGCCGACCCCCTCGGTCTGGAGCCGGCACCCAACCACCACGCCTATGTGCCGAACCCGCTGACCTGGCAGGACCCTCTCGGCCTCGCCCGCCGGGGCCCCAAGGACCCGATCAATCTCAGCGAGGGCTACCGGGGCCGGATGGACACCTTCGACATCGGGCATGCCACAGACTTCGAAATGCATGTCTACGACAAGAACGGCCGGGAGGTCGGCCTGTACGGAAGCAACGGCTGGTTCGACAAACACCGCCTCGATTCCGATGTACAGGTCCCGCGCAGCGTGGAAAACCGCCTCAAGGGCGAGGCAGTAAAGTTCATGCGCAGAACCGGTCGCATCGGCCCTCGCGGAACCGAGGACATCTCCGGCGACAAATGGAAGCGGCCCCGCCTGAAAGGATCGTGCGGATGAAGTACGTGAAGGTCGACTGGGACCCGGAGCTCCACGGGTTCCGGACCGACGCGCGTGCCTATGTGGCCGCCCTTCCCGAATTCCGGGACGCGCTTCCCGAGGGGGCCCGCGCCTTCGCGTCCGAGGCCGGGCACTACGACTACACGAGCGAGCGGTGCGTCAAGGACCTGGAGCTCGCCGACATCGCCCTGCCCACGACGACCATGGGCAGGGCAGGCACCGCGTCGGTCACCTATCGCCCCAACCGGTGGAAGCACTCCGCCGGACTGCGGATCGAGTACACCGGCGTCACGCACTTCTCCGTCGACTACGAAGCGTCGATCGACTGGATGGAGGCCATCACGGTGCTGCTCGACGAGACCCTCCCGCACGAGGACGGCGTCGTGCACCGTACCGAACTGACGGACGCCATGATCACGGTCCGCTGCGCCGACCTGACGGCGACGTGGGTGGCGGTCCCGTGAGTGCGTGACCCCGGGTGTCAGGCGGCGTGGCCGCCGTCCACCGACAGCTCGGTGCCCGTGATGTACGCGGCGTCGCCCCCGGCCAGATAGGCCACGAGGGACGCCACCTCGTCGGGGGAACCGAACCGGCCGAGCGCGGTCATCATGCTCTGCCCCTCCGCGTAGGGGCCGTCCGCCGGGTTCATGTCGGTGTCGACGGGGCCCGGCTGGACCAGGTTCGCCGTGATCCGGCGCCCGCCCAGCTCTCGCGCCAGCGCCTTGTTGAGGCCGATCAGCGCGGCCTTGCTCGTCGCGTAGAGCGTGCCGCCGGGGCCCGGGACCCGCTGGGCGATGCAGCTGCCGATGGTGATGATCCGGCCGCCGTCGCGGAGCCGTCCCGCGGCGGCCTGCGAGGCCAGGAAGACCCCGCGTACGTTGACCGCCAGGAGCCGGTCGATGTCGGCGAGCAGGAGGTCGCCGAGGGGCCCGAGGACCCCGATGCCCGGCGTTGTTCACCAGGATGTCCAGCCCGCCCAGGTCGTCCGCCGCGCGCTCCTCGGCGCCCGCGGCGTCCCCGGCATCGGCCGCGTCCGCCCGCAGGGCGAAACCGCGCCTCCCCATGGCCTCGATCTTCGTGACGACCTCTTGGGCCGCCGCCTCGCGGTGGACGTAGGTGACCGCCACGTCCGCGCCCTCCCGCGCCAGGCGCAGCGCGATCGCCGCGCCCATGCCGCGGCTGCCGCCGGTGACCAGGGCCGTCCGGCCGGTGAGAGAAGACATGTCTGTGCCTCGTTCCGTAGGGCTGATAAATGCTTGCGGGTTCAATGAAAGGCGTCGGCGCGGTCGAGGGCTGGCGGGAAACGGACGCGCATCTGCCGCTGCCCGAGCGGCGATGACTTCCGGTCGGTGGCACGGTCTGAGTAGGTGACAAGACTGTGCTGACCGGTTGACCGTGTCACCGAGGAGAGGCGTTCGCCATGAAGATCACATTCACCCAGTTCCTCACCCTCGACGGGGTCTTCCAGGCCCCCGGCGGCCCCGACGAGGACCGCGGCGGCGGCTTCGAACACGGCGGCTGGTCGGTGCCCTATGGCGACGACGACTTCGGCGCCTTCGTCGACCAGGTCTTCGCGCAGGCCGACGCGTTCCTGCTCGGGCGCGGCACGTACGAGATCTTCGCCGGGTACTGGCCCGCGGTGCACGACCCCGACAATGTCGTGGCCACCAAGCTCAACGACCTGCCGAAGTACGTCGCGAGCACCACCCTGACCGGCGCCGACTGGCAGAACTCCCTGATCATCGGCCGCGAGGACCTGGTCAAGGACGTCACCGCGCTCAAGGAGCAGCCGGGGCGCGAACTCCAGATGCACGGCAGTGGCGGTCTCGCGCAGTCCCTGATGGGACACGACCTGATCGACACCTTGCACCTGCTGACGTTCCCCGTCGTCCTCGGCACCGGCAAGCGGCTCTTCGCGGAGGGCGCCCCGCCCACCGCCTTCCGGCTCACGCAGTCGCGTACGACCTCCACGGGCGTCGTCATCAGCACGTACGAGCGGGCGGGGCGACCGGAGTACGGCAGTTACTAGACCTGCGGCGTCATGGTCACGCCTCGCGTGAGACGTCATGGTCACGTCTCGCGTAAGACGTCATCGCCATGCCTTCACCTCGCGATCTTCGGCCGATACGGTGTGTGCTCCGCGTGAGAGCCGCCGAAGTCTCCACATCGCCGCACCCGTTGGAGACCGTGCTCCGTGTCGACGCTCGCCGCCCCCGCCACGCTCACCCCGCGCAGCGCCTGGCGCACCGATCTGCCGGTCCTGCTCGTCGCCGTGGTGTGGGGCGCCAGTTACCTCGCCGCCAAGGGCATCACGACGACCCACACCGTCGTCGCCGTGCTCGTGCTGCGGTTCACCGTGGTGCTGCCCGCGCTCGTGGTGGCGGCATGGCGCTCACTCCGCGTGCTGACCGGTGCCCAGTGGCGGGGCGCCGGAGTCCTCGGGCTGATCCTCGGCGTCATCTTCCTCCTGGAGACGTACGGGGTCGTCCACACCTCGGCGACCAACGCGGGCCTCATCATCAGCCTCACCATGATCTTCACGCCGCTCGCGGAGGCCGCCGTGCGGCGTACCCGGCCGCCGCGCGCGTTCCTCGCGGCGGCCGGCCTCTCCGTGCTGGGCGTGGTCCTGCTGACCCAGGGCGGCGGCTTCACCCGCCCCTCGGTCGGTGACCTGCTGATCCTCCTCGCGGCCCTCGCCCGCACGGTCCACGTCCTGGCCATGTCCCGCGTCAAGGCGGTGCGCGACGCGGACTCGCTCTCCCTCACCACCGTGCAACTCGGCACCGCTCTGGGGATGTTCGCCGCGCTCGCGGCCCTGGGAATGGGACGCTCGCCGTGGTCCGTCGCCGTGGACTTCGGCGCGCGGGAGTGGGCCGGGCTGCTCTTCCTCTCCGTCTTCTGCACGCTCTTCGCCTTCTTCGTCCAGATGTGGGCGGTACGCAGGACCTCGCCCTCCCGGGTCAGCCTGCTGCTCGGCACGGAACCGCTGTGGGCCGCGGCGGCCGGCATCGCGCTCGGCGGCGAACGGCTGGGCCTGGTGGGCCTGTTGGGCGGGGCGTTGGTGCTCGCCGGGACGAGCTGGGGGCGCGGCGCGCTGTGTGAACTGCGGGGTGGAAAAAGTTAACTCCCGGAGAATTCAGCGCCCTTGTCGTTGACACGCCAACCTCTACGCGCGTCACACTGATCCCATGCGAATCCCCCCACGAATGCTCGCCGTCACCGCTCTCGCCGCCGCCCTCTTTGTCGGCGGCCCCGTCACGGCCGCCGCGAGCGCGGCCCCCACCGCTCCCGTCGCGTCGGCGTCCGCGTACTCCGCCGCCGTCGGCGACATCTGTTACTCCGCGCTGCCCCCGCAGGCGCACGACACCTTGAAGCTGATCGAGGCGGGCGGCCCCTACCCGTACCCGCAGGACGGCACCGTCTTCCAGAACCGCGAGGGCGAGCTGCCGCGGCAGAACTCCGGCTACTACCACGAGTACACCGTGGTCACGCCCGGCTCCGACGACCGCGGCGCCCGCCGCATCGTCACCGGGGAGAAGAGCCGGGAGGACTACTACACCGCCGACCACTACGCCTCGTTCGACCTGGTCGACTACGGCTGCTGAGGTCCGACGCGACGGTGCGGCGGTACGGAGGTACAGCAGCGCGGCGGTACGGCGGTGCGGCGCGTGCTCAGCCGGTCCTGCGGCCGCTCTCCGCCGCGGCGAACACCGCCACCGCCAGCACGATCATGGCGATGCTCGCGTACAGCTCGTAACTCTCCAGGAAGCCGAAGCGCCGCAGCAGGCCCCAGCCGTACCGCCCGTCGGTGAGGTCGTGGACCGCGCCGCCGGCGCCCTGGACCAGCAGGAGGAAACCGAGACATTCCAGAAGCCGCTTCATGACCGAGATCCTCGCCCCGCGCCTTCCCCGCGCACATCCGCCGCGGGGTGAGGATCTGCCCGGCGGACCGGTCCGAAAGTCGGGGGCCTGCGCGACTTTGGTGCACGATCACGCGCCGGGGCCGCCCACGGCCCTCCTCGGCCGCTGCCGGTGCGTAGATTTGTCGACCATGAGCGGTCACGAGCGGTCATGAGCAGTACTGAGTCCACGCGGCACCCCAGGAGACCCTGGGCGCTGCCATCCGCCGTCGCCCAGGAGTTCGACCCGAGCAGGGCGGGGCGCGGGCCGCGGCGGACCGTGCGCGACTGGTTCGCCGACTTCACCTGCTTCGGCGCGGCCGTCCTCCTCGGCATGCTGGGCGCCGACGCCATCAGCTCCAACCCGCACGTCTCCCAGGACCTCGCGGACTTCGACCAGGTCGTCGGGGCGTTCGCCTGCGCCGCGGTCTGGCTGCGCCGGCGCTGGCCGGTCGGCCTCGCCATCGCGATGGTCCGGTCGGCCTGGCCTCCGACACCGCGGGCGGCGCGGCGGCCGTCGCCCTCTTCACCCTCGCCGTGCACCGGCCCTTCCGCTACGTCGCGTGGATCGGCGCCGCCTCGATCGCGGTGATCCCCTTCGCGTACCGGCTGCGCCCGGACGCCGACGCGTCGTACGGGGTGTCGATGTCGCGGGGTGCTGGTCAGCCTGACGGTCATCGGCTGGGGCATGTTCGTGCGCTCCCGCCGCCAGCTCCTGCTCAGCCTGCACGACCGGGCGCTGCGCGCCGAGAACGAGGCGGCCCTCCGCGCCGAGCAGGCCCAGCGGCTCGCCCGCGAGGAGATCGCCCGCGAGATGCACGACGTCCTCGCGCACCGCCTCACCCTGCTCAGCGTCCACGCGGGCGCCCTGGAGTTCCGCCCCGACGCACCCCGCCCCGAGATCGTCCGCGCGGCGGGCGTCATCCGGGAGAGCGCCCACGAGGCCCTCCAGGACCTGCGCCAGGTGATCGGCGTCCTGCGCGGCGGCGACACGGAGACCCCGGGCCGCCCGCAGCCCACGCTCGCCGCCCTGGACGCCCTGGTCTCCGAGTGCCGCGAGGCGGGCATGAAGGTCGTCCTCGACAGCCGCGTCCCGGACCCCGGGTCCGTGCCCGCCGCCCTCGGCCGCACCGCGTACCGCATCGCACAGGAAGCCCTGACCAACGCCCGCAAACACGCCCCCGGCGCCGAGGTCACCGTCATCGTCACGGGCGCGCCGGCGAGGGCCTGACGCTGACCGGTGCGCAACCCGGCGCGCCCGGCGACGTGCCGCGGGTCCCCGGCTCCGGGCAGGGCCTCATCGGCCTCGCCGAACGCGCCTCGCTCGCGGGCGGCAGGATCGGTCACCACGCCCTGCCCGGCGGCGGATTCCACCTGGAGGCCTGGCTACCGTGGGAGTCATGAAACCGATCAGGCTGCTCCTCGTCGACGACGACCCGCTGGTGCGCGCCGGGCTCTCCTTCATGCTCGGCGGCGCGGACGACATCGAGATCGTCGGCGAGGCGGGCGACGGCACCGAGGTCGCCCCGCTGGTCGGCGAAGTCCGCCCGGACGTCGTCCTGATGGACATCCGCATGCCCACGATGGACGGCCTCGCCGCCACGGAGGCGCTGCGCAAGCGCCCCGACGCCCCCGAGGTGATCGTCCTGACCACCTTCCACGCCGACGAACAGGTCCTGCGGGCCCTGCGGGCGGGCGCCGCCGGTTTCGTCCTGAAGGACACGGCGCCCGCCCAGATCGTCGCGGCGGTCCGCGCGGTCGCCGCGGGCGAACCGGTCCTCTCCCCGACGGTCGCCCGCCAGCTGATCGCGCAGGTGACCGGAACCGACCCCCAACTGGAGCGCAGGAAGCGGGCGTTGGCGCGGCTCGACGCGCTCGGAGAGCGCGAGCGGGAGGTCGCCGTGGCGGTGGGCCGAGGCGGCTCGAACGCGGACATCGCGGCCCAGCTGTTCCTGAGCGTCGCGACGGTCAAGGCCCACGTCTCCCGCATCCTCACGAAGCTGGACCTCAACAACCGGGTGCAGATCGCGCTGTTGACGCACGACGCGGGGCTGCTGGACGAGGACGGCTGAGGGTGCGCCCGCGCCGCCCCCCTCGCCGGGCGGTCCCAGGCGGTGGTAATAGTCGTGCATGACGGAGACGCCGCCCGAGCCCATCGACCTCGCCAGGGCCCAGAAGGTCCTCGACGCCCAGCCGTTCAGCAGGCTCGTGCGGGCGCGCATCACGCGGTTCGGTGACGGCGCGGCCACCCTGGAGATCGGCGCCCGCGAGGAACTGCGGCAGCAGAACGGCTTCCTGCACGGCGGCGTCCTCGCCTACGCCGCCGACAACAGCATCACGTTCGCCGCGGGCACCACCCTCGGCCCCGCCGTGCTGACCTCCGGCTTCTCCATCCAGTACGTACGTCCCGCGACCGGCGCCAGGCTGGTCGCCCACGCCGTCGTCGTCCACACGGGCCGGCGTCAGGCAGTCGTCCGCTGCGAGCTGTTCAGCGTGACGGATGAGGCGGGCGCGAGCGAAGAGGACGGCCGGACGCTGTGCGCCATCGCCCAGGGGACCGTGCTCTCCACGGCGTGAGGGCCGGGCGCGGCTCCTCAAGGCTCCTCAACGCTTCTCAAGCCGTTGCGACCTCCGCCATCGTGAAGGCCTCTCAGCCCGTGGCGATCTCTGCCATCGTCAAGGCTTCTCAGCCCGTGGCGATCTCCGCCATCGGCACCGGTCGCCGCTCCCGCCGCGACCGCTCGCACGCCTCCGGCCGATCCGCAGCGCGTGCAGCGCCTCGCGGCCGACGCAGGGGTTCGCCCGCTCCCCGCGTACGACCGAGACGAAGGCGGCCAGCTCCGCCTCGTACGCGGCGGCGAAGCGCTCCAGGAAGCCGGGCCACGGCTTGCCCGGGGCGGGCGGGCCCGCCGGTTCCGCGGAGGTGAGGGGCGTGCGGTCGTCCAGGCCGACCGCCAACTGGTCAAGCTCACCGGCGAGTTCCATGCGTACGTCGTAGCCCGCGCCGTTGAGCCGGGTCGCCGTCGCCGTGGCGAGCGTGCCGTCGTCGAGGTGAGGACCGCTGCCGCCGTGTCCACGTCGCCCGCCTCGCGGAACATCGCGGGGCCCGCGTCGGAGCCGGTCGCGTACACCTGGGTCACCTCGCGCCCCGTCACCCAGCGCAGCACGTCGAAGTCGTGGACCAGGCAGTCGCGGTAGAGGCCGCCGGACAGCGGCAGGTACGCGGGCGGGGGAGGCGCCGGGTCCGAGGTGATCGCGCGCACGGTGTGCAGCCGTCCGAGCCGGCCCGCCCGCACCGCCTCGCGCGCCTTCACGTACCCCGCGTCGAAGCGCCGCTGGAAGCCGAGCTGGAGCACCGTGCCCGCGGCCACGACCTCGGCGAGCGCGGCCAGCCCGCCCGGCAGGTCGAGCGCGATGGGCTTCTCGCAGAACACCGGGAGCCGGCCCGCGCCGCCCGGCCGATCAGCTCGGCATGGGCCGCGGTCGCTCGCCGGTGATCACCACCGCGTCCACCCCGATGGTGAAGACGTCGTCCACCGAAGGCGCGGGCACCGCTCCGGTCCGCGCGGCGAGGTCGGCCGCCCGCACCGGGTCCGCGTCGGCGACGACGAGTGACGTCACGTCGGGGTGACGGCTCAGGGCCGCCGAGTGAAAGGTGCCGATACGGCCCGTTCCGATCAGTCCCATGCGCATGGAGCCACCCTCCTCACAGCCGCCCCGCCCTGTCAATCCTTTGTCAGGACAAACGAACCAACCGAGGCCGTGGGCGCTGATCTCGC
Source organism: Streptomyces huasconensis (assembly GCA_004010275.1). Taxonomy (GTDB): domain Bacteria; phylum Actinomycetota; class Actinomycetes; order Streptomycetales; family Streptomycetaceae; genus Streptomyces; species Streptomyces huasconensis. The sequence goes on along the minus strand of RBWT01000129.1, from coordinate 11,288 downwards.
ACGGCAGGCCGTCGGCGCCGAGGCCGTGTGATTCCTGCGCCCTCCGTGTCTTGTCCGGACAACAGAACTTCCTGACTTCCCGCCGTCATTTCCCCGGACTACGCTCGGCCCGTGTCCAAACCAGCCGCCAGATCAGCTCAGCACGGTCGGGCCGACGACCCCACCGTGACCCTCCGGCTCGGCGTCGATCGCGGCAGCCCGGTCCCGCTCTACTTCCAGCTCGCCCAGCAGCTGGAGTCGGCGATCGAGCGCGGCGCCCTCACCCCGGGCAGCCTCCTCGGCAACGAGATCGAGCTGGCGGGACGGCTCGGCCTCTCCCGGCCCACCGTCCGCCAGGCCATCCAGTCCCTCGTCGACAAGGGCCTGCTCGTACGGCGCCGGGGCGTCGGCACGCAGGTCGTGCACAGCCAGGTCAAGCGCCCCCTGGAGCTCAGCAGCCTCTACGACGACCTGGAGGCGGCGGGCCAGCGCCCCGAGACCCGCGTCCTGCGCAACACCGTCGAGCCCGCCTCCGCCGAGGTGGCCGCCGCGCTCGGCGTGGCCGAGGGCGACGAGGTGCACCGCGTCGAGCGGCTGCGGCTGGCCCACGGCGAGCCCATGGCCTACCTCACCAACCACCTGCCGACGGGACTCCTCGACCTCGACACCGGGCGCCTGGAGGCCACCGGCCTCTACCGCCTGACGCGCGCCACCGGCCTGACCCTGCACAGCGCGCGGCAGTCCGTCGGCGCCCGCGCCGCCACCGAGGAGGAGGCCGAGCGCCTCGCCGAGCCGCCGGGCGCCCCGCTGCTCACCATGCGGCGCACGACCTTCGACGACACGGGACGCGCGGTCGAGTTCGGCGCGCACGTCTACCGGGCGTCGCGCTACTCCTTCGAGTTCCAGCTCCTCGTACGGCAGTAGGAGCCTGCCGCGCCGCGGGGCCCAACCGGGCACGGTCGTCAGAATGTTCTGACAAAGTCATTGACGGTGCCGCGTGAGCGCCGCTAGAACTCCCCCAACCGCGCTCGGGCGATCCGCGTGGTCGATACTTGGGCGGCTGGGGCCGGGCATCCGGACCGGCCGCACGGAGCAGCAGACCAAGAAGGGCACGGCGTCGTGACAAGGGTGAAGACAGGGGTACGCGCGGTGGGGGCCGTGCTGGTGGCGGTGCTCGGCGTGACCGCGGGACTGACCGGATGCAGCAGTACCGGCGGCAAGCGCGCCGAGGACGCCCGCAAGGCGGCAGCGGCGGGCGGCAGGGCCGCCGTGGACACGCCGCGCTGGACCTTCGGCATGGTCACGCACTCCGGCGACGGCGACACCTTCTGGGACATCGTGCAGAGCGGCGCCAAGCAGGCCGCGGTCAAGGACAACATCAAGTTCCTGTACGCCCACGACGACGAGGCCCAGCAGCAGGCCCAGCTCGTCGATTCGTACATCGACAAGAAGGTCGACGGGATCATCGTCACGCTGGCCAAGCCCGACGCGATGAAGGGCGCCCTGGCCCGCGCGAAGAAGGCCGGCATCCCGGTGATCACCGTGAACTCCGGCTCCGCCGAGTCCAAGAAGTTCGGCGCGCTCACCCACATCGGCCAGGACGAGACGATCGCCGGCGAGGCCGTCGGCGAGGAGCTGAACAAGCGCGGCAAGAAGAAGGCGCTGTGCATCCTGCACGAGCAGGGCAACGTCGGCCATGAGCAGCGCTGCGAGGGCGCCAAGAAGACCTTCGACGGCACGATGCAGAACCTCTACGTGACCGGCACCAACATGCCCGACGTCCAGTCCTCCATCGAGGCCCGCCTGCAGAGCGACAAGTCGGTCGACGCCGTCGTCACCCTCGGCGCGCCCTTCGCGGACACCGCCGTCAAGGCCGCGGACAGCGCGGGCAGCAAGGCCGAGGTGGCCACGTTCGACCTCAACGAGAAGGTCGCCGCGGGCCTGAAATCCGGTGACCTCGGCTTCGCCGTCGACCAGCAGCCCTACCTCCAGGGCTACCAGGCCGTCGACCTGCTCTGGCTGTACAAGTACAACGCCGACGTGCTCGGCGGCGGCAAGCCCGTCCTGACCGGCCCGCAGATCGTCACCAAGGACCAGGCCGACGAGCTCGAGGATTACGCGAAGCGAGGCACCCGATGACCGCCACAGCGCCCGCGTCCGCACCGGCGCCGGATGCCGAGGGCGACGAGCGGCTGCTGAAGACCTCGCCGCTGAAGAAGCTCCTCGGCCGCCCCGAACTGGGCTCGGTCGTCGGCGCCGTCGCCGTCTTCGTCTTCTTCGCGATCGTCGCGGACAGCTTCCTCCAGGCCACCAGCCTCGCCACCGTGCTGTACGCCGCCTCGACCCTCGGCATCATGGCGGTGCCGGTGGCGCTGCTGATGATCGGCGGCGAGTTCGACCTCTCGGCGGGCGTCCTGGTGACGACGTCCGCGCTGATCTCCTCGATGTTCAGCTACCAGATGACGGCGAACGTCTGGGTCGGCGTCCTCGTCTCGCTCGTCGCGACCCTCGCGGTCGGCGTCTTCAACGGCGTCATGCTGACCCGCACCGACCCGCCGAGCTTCATCATCACGCTCGGTACGTTCCTGATGCTGACCGGCATGAACCTCGGCTTCACCAAGCTGATCAGCGAGACCGTCTCCACCAAGTCGATCGCCGACATGGAGGGCTTCTCCTCCGCCCAGGACGTCTTCGCCTCCACCATCACCATCGGCGGCGTCGACTTCAAGATCACCATCGTGTGGTGGCTCGCCCTGATCGCGGTCGCCACCTGGATTCTGCTGCGCACCCGCGTCGGCAACTGGATCTTCGCGGTCGGCGGCGGCGAGGAGGCGGCCCGCGCGGTCGGCGTCCCGGTCGCCGCGACCAAGATCGGCCTCTATATGGGCGTCGCCTTCGGCGCCTGGATCTCCGGCCAGCACCTGCTGTTCAGCTACGACGTGGTCCAGTCCGGCGAGGGCGTCGGCAACGAACTGATCTACATCATCGCGGCCGTCATCGGCGGCTGCCTCATCACCGGCGGCTACGGCTCCGCGGTCGGCGCGGCCGTCGGCGCGCTGATCTTCGGCATGGTCAGCAAGGGCATCGTCTTCGCCGAGTGGAACCCCGACTGGTTCAAGTTCTTCCTCGGCGTGATGCTGCTCCTGGCCACCCTGCTCAACCACTGGGTCCGCAAGCGCGCGGAGGCGACGAAATGACGGAAGAGACCGACGCGACGCCCGTGACGGAGCGCACGCCTCTCGTCGAGCTGGACGACGTCAGCAAGTACTACGGCAACATCCGCGCCCTCGAAGGCGTGTCCCTGGAGGTCCACGCGGGCGAGATCTCCTGCGTCCTCGGCGACAACGGCGCGGGCAAGTCCACCCTCATCAAGATCATCGCGGGGCTGCACCAGCACGACGCGGGCGGCTTCCGCGTCGAGGGCGAGGAGACCCGGCTCGGCTCGCCGCGCGAGGCCCTGGACCGCGGTATCGCCACCGTCTACCAGGACCTCGCCGTCGTCCCGCTGATGCCGGTCTGGCGGAACTTCTTCCTCGGCTCCGAGCCGACGAAGGGCGTCGGCCCCTTCAAGCGCATGGACGTCGACTTCATGCGCGAGACGACGCGGGCGGAACTGCTGCGCATGGGCATCGACCTGCGCGACGTGGACCAGCCCATCGGCACCCTCTCGGGTGGCGAGCGCCAGTGCGTGGCGATCGCCCGCGCCGTCTACTTCGGCGCGAAGGTGCTGGTACTGGACGAACCGACGGCGGCGCTCGGCGTCAAGCAGTCGGGCGTCGTCCTGAAGTACGTGGCCGCGGCGCGGGACCAGGGCCTCGGCGTGGTCCTGATCACGCACAACCCCCACCACGCGTACCTGGTCGGCAACCGCTTCGTGCTGCTGAAACGGGGCGTGATGTCGGGCTCGTACGCCCGCGAGGACATCACCCTCGACGAACTGACCCGAGAAATGGCGGGCGGCAACGAACTGGACGACCTCCGTCACGAACTGGAGGGACGGGGCGCCTAGCGCCCCTGGGGGGGGGGCACACCGCCGGCCTCCGCCACGAGCTGGAGGGACGGGGCGTCCAACGCCCCCGCGGCGACCACACCCCGTATCCCGTTGTGCGCGCCCCCGCAAGAGTGAGGCAGAATCGCCGCAATGAGCACCTACCGCGACCTCGCGCACCGCGGCTCCGCACGAGCCACCGTCCTGCGGACCGTGGGCACGCGCGAACGCCGATCCCATCTGACGGCCCCCCGCGTCAACACCGTCGGCATCGACATCGGCGGCACCAAGGTGATGGCGGGCGTCGTCGACCCCGACGGCAACATCCTGGAGACGCTCCGCACGGAGACCCCGGACAAGTCCAAGAGCCCCCGGGTCGTCGAGGACACCATCGTCGAGCTGGTCCTGGACCTCTCCGACCGGCACGACGTGCACGCGGTCGGCATCGGCGCGGCCGGCTGGGTCGACGCGGACCGCAACCGCGTCCTGTTCGCCCCCCACCTGTCCTGGCGCAACGAACCGCTCCGCGACCGCATCTCCGGCCGCCTCGCCGTCCCCGTCATGGTGGACAACGACGCCAACACCGCCGCCTGGGCCGAGTGGCGCTTCGGCGCGGGCCGCGGCGAGGACCACCTCGTCATGATCACGCTCGGCACCGGCATCGGCGGCGCGATCCTGGAGGACGGCCAGGTCAAGCGCGGCAAGTTCGGCGTCGCCGGCGAGTTCGGCCACATGCAGGTCGTCCCCGGCGGCCACCGCTGCCCCTGCGGCAACCGCGGCTGCTGGGAGCAGTACAGCTCCGGCAACGCGCTGGTCCGCGAGGCCCGCGAGCTGGCCGCCGCCGACTCCCCGGTGGCGTACGGCATCATCGACCGCGTCAGGGCAACGTCCCCGACATCACCGGCCCCCTCATCACCGAGCTGGCCCGCGAGGGCGACGCGATGTGCGTGGAGCTGCTCCAGGACATCGGCCAGTGGCTGGGCGTCGGCATCGCCAACCTCGCCGCCGCGCTCGACCCGTCCTGCTTCGTGATCGGCGGCGGGCGTCAGCGCCGCCGACGACCTCCTGATCGGCCCGGCCGCGACGCCTTCCGCCGCCACCTCACCGGCCGCGGCTACCGCCCGGAGGCCCGCATCGCCCGCGCCCAGCTGGGCCCCGAGGCGGGCATGGTGGGCGCCGCCGACCTGGCCCGCCTGGTCGCCCGCCGCTTCCGCCGCGCCAACCGCCCGCCGCGTCGATCGCCACGAACGCTACGAGCGCTTCGCCGAGGCCCGCCGCACCGACGACCGCACTTCGCAGGGAACCCCGTAGATGACCGTCCCCCGCCAGCCCACGCCCCCGGATCTCCCCGGCGCCCACGAGCCGGGCCGCGACGGAGGCCGGACCGAGGACCGCCGCCACATGATCCGCCGCCGCTGGCTGACGGCGACGATCATCGTGCTCCTCATCGGCATTCCCGCCGGCTACCTGGTGATCTCCGCGAACCAGAGCCGCAACAGCGGCCGCGACAAGGAGGACAAGTACTCCGCGACCGGCCTCACCGAGGGCTGGCCCTCCAAGGTGCAGCGCCGCCTGTACGACGTGCCGATCCCGCCGTACTCGGCGGAGGTCGCCTACTACGAGACGAACAACTGGCGCACCAGCCGCCTCTACGTCCAGTTCCTCACGAGCAACGAGGGCCTGGACAGGTTTCTCAAGCAGGTCGGGACGGACAGCGGCAAGCTGAAGCCGAAGGACATCACCATCAGCAAGCGCGACCAGAACGTCGTCGGCTGGGAGTTCACCGGCCCCGGCCCCTGGTCGGGCCTGACCCACGAGCAGAAGGACCCGGTACCGACGCTGGACGTGGTCGTCGACCGCGCGAACGCCCGGCACCCCATGGTGTACGTGGTGTCGACGACGACGCCGTGACGGCGCATGAGCACGCTTTGACGAGAGGGGAGTTGTGACCCAGTAGGGTCGCAACTCTTTCTCTTGCTCAGGAAGGTGTGCCATGACTCATGTGCTCGTGTCCCCCGCGTACGGCAGCCCAGAGGCACGACGCCATTGGCACGACACGCTGGACCGTGAGGTCCCGTTTCTCGCCGCTGCCTATCGGGACGGGCTCGACGGCGCGGTGCTCCGTCGACTCCAAGAGACGCATCCGGGGGGAACAGCCCGCTTTTGGGGAGCGACGAGAGCGCACGACAAGAAGATGGAGCCGGTGGGCACGGGCGACGTCGTGCTGTTCACCGGAGGGAATCAGGTGCGCGCGGTGGGTGAAATAGGCGTCATATTCCGCAGTACGGCGCTGGCTGACATGCTGTGGCCGCCCGCCGCCGGAGGTGAGAGCTGGCACACCGTCTACAGTCTGCGCGGCTTCGAACTCACGGACATCCCCTACGCGGAACTCAGCTCGGTGCTGGGTTACAAGGCCAATTTCCAGTACCCGGGACAACTCGTCCTGACGGGAGCCAAGGCCGACGCGGTGATCGACGGCTTCCTGATAACGACTCAGCAGGCCTCGGGCCGGACGGCAGATGACCTTCCCGCGGGCAACGCGGCGGATGAGGAGGCGACGCGGGCTGTCCGACTGGCTGCCGCCGAGGAGATGCGGACATCGCTCACGTCCTACACCAGGCCCGCGACGACGACGCTCGTCAGGAGGCGGGAGTCAGAACTCCTTCGGGACTTCCGCCGGACTCTGGGCGGCGCCCCGGCGCGGCGCTACTCCTGCCCCGGAGGAATGACCGACTTGTATGTGGAGGGGCACCTCATAGAGCTGGTCGAGGCCAAGAGCGCCGCTTCTCGTATCCACGTGCGCCAAGCGATGGCGCAACTCCTCGACTACGTGCGCTACAGCCCGCGTCCGGTGGACCGTCTCATCGCGCTCCTCCCGGAGGCGCCGGCCCCTGACGACCTCAAGTTGCTCCATGACTACGGCATCGACTGCGTCCACCGTTCGGCTCCCGGGGTCTTCAGAAGACTGTCGGCGCCGGAAGGGAACAGGCTGCGGATGCTGGCGTTCTGGACGCTGTAGCGGCAGTGCGCTCCAGCACGTGTTCCGGCCCGGCACCCAGCCGACTTGAGCAGCCGCCGCCGTCCCTTTGGCGCCGTCGTCTCGCCCCTGACGGGGGAGAGAAGCAGGCCGCCGCACTCCCGTGCCGCCACCTCGCGGGACTCCGCCACCGCCGTGGCGCGGCCCACGAGGTGGTGCACCAGCAGACCACCGTCGGCGTGCTGCCGCGTCCTCGGCGGCCGCGGTCGACGAAGGCGGCCACTTGCTGCGTGTTCCGGGTGACCACGTCGACGTGGCGCAGGACGGGCCGCACCGCGTGCACCGCCTCCACATGACCCCATGCCTGCGGCCTCCAACCGAAGACCAGCAGCGGTGTACGCGGCGGTGTGCGACGCGGGGTCACTCATGCGTCGGCCGCCTGCCGACGGGTGACACCGCGCGACCAGGCGGGTGATCCACGCGGCCAAGTCATTGCCCATGGCGCTCCGCCGGAGTTGAGGTGGGCTCGTTCTACTCGCCCCCCTCTTGGAGGTTCCCTTGCCGCGCACCCGTTCCCGTACCCGGCTGCTCCGCGCCGGTGTGCTCACCGCCGCTTCCGCGATGCTCGCCGGCACCGCCCTGGCCGGTACCGCCGAGGCGGCTCCGAAGCCCGAGGCCAAGGACAAGAAAGACGTGAAGGTCCTCGACTGGCTGGCGGTCAAGCAGTCGGACAGCAGGCCGAAGCACGCGCGTGTCGGCGTCGACTGGACCATCCACTCGCACCTGTACACCAACCGCAAGGGCCACCCCGGCAAGAAGATCGGCGACGCCTCCTCGCACTGCAGCGTGGTCGACGTCAACCACCGCGGGTACGTCGCCCTGTGCCACCGGGTGCTGCGCACCGACAAGGGCGGCATCAGCCTGAGCGACACCATCGACCACTACGGTCCGCACCCGCACGGCGGCTACTCGAAGGTCACCGGCGGCACGGGCAAGTACCGCGAGGCCGAGGGCCAGGCGGAGATCACCATGCGGCACGACATCGCGCGGTACCGCATCATGCTCGACGACTGACCGTACGCCCGCCACGGGCGTCAGTCGGCCTCCCGTTCGTCTGCCGGGGCCCTTCCTGGGCCCCGGCAGCGTGCTGTCCGGCACTCCCTGGCACGCGGCGGCGCAGCGCGCGGCCCCCGGCGGCGTACCACTGGGCGGCGAGCACGGTGGCGAGGGCGATCTCGACGAGGTCGCCGCCGTTGGTACATGAGCCGGGCGGCGGTGTGCACGTCGTCGGCCGCGAAGCCGGTGCCCGGTGGCGGAGCGGCGTAGAGGGTCTTGGCGAGGACGGCGTGGGCCCAGCCCGCGGCCAGCAGGGTGGTGCCGCGCCAGGCGAGGCTCCACCGTCGGCGCACCGGGTCGAGCCGGCAGACGGCGAAGGTGAACAGCAGCCCGGCCGCCAGGACGTGCAGGTGCACGGCGGTGCCGAGCAGCGGCCGGTGGTGGGTGGCGGCCAGCAGGGGAGTGCGGTGGAGCAGCCACAGGCCGCCGATGTCCAACAGGGCGGCCAGCGGCGGGAACAGCAGCCACGCGGCGGGCCGGGAGTGCGTCGACGGCCAGCAGACGCGCCGGGTCCGGCCGGGCGGCAGGGTGCGCAGGACGAGGGTGAGCGGGCGGCCCAGGACCAGCAGCAGCGGGGCGGCCATGGCGACGGCCAGGTGCTGGGCGACATGGGCGGTGAACGGCCCGCCCGGCGGCGTACGACGACGACTGGGCGAGGACGGCACCCCCGGCGGTGAACGACGCGTCCCGGTGACGCGGCCAGGCGTCGCCGCGTCGGCGCAGGCGGGCGGCGGCCGTCAGATAGACGAGCACGACCAGCGCGACCAGTACGACCGTCAGCTCGGCGACGGTGGCGACGGACCCGAGGGGCCCGGCTCCGGTGTGTGCCTGCGTCACGCCGTCGGCCGGTCCCGTGACGCGCGGCGGCGTGCACGTACGGTCAGGGCGCGCCGACGAGGAGCAGGACGAGACCGGTGGCGTTCCACGCCCAGTCGTAGGGGGTGACGTCGACGCCGTAGCGGACCTGGTGCAGGCGCAGCAGCTTGTGGTCGACGATCCCGTCGAAGAGCTGGAAGAGGCCGAGCCCGAGGAAGAACCCGGCCCAGGCGTGCGCGACGGACAGGGCACGGCGTCGGCGCAGGTCCGCGAAGAGGAAGAACCCGGCGACCAGGGCGAGGAGTTCGCCGGTGTGCAGCAACCCGTCGGACAGCAGGCCGATGCCCGGGGTGGACCGGTCGTAGAAGTGGTGCCAGTGGAGGATCTGGTGGAAGACGATCTCGTCGAGGGCGGCCATCACCGCCACTCCGATCAGCGCGGGCACCGCCAGCGACCGCTCCGGTCGTGGGTGGCGTCGGTGGCGCCGGGTGGAACCGGTCGGCTGCTGCTCATCGCGGCTGCATCTCCTGGGGGGACGGCTCGGGTGCGCTACGTGTACCCGCGTGGGCCCCGAGAAGCCCGCCCGGCGCCGCATACGGGTGAGGAGCGATGAGGACGGGCGGAGGGGGGAACCCGTAGGGACATGATCAAACGCGCACTGTGGCAAGGACTCCTGGCGGGCACGGCCGGAGTCGTGGTGATGACGCTGGGCGAGAAGGCCGAGCAGCGCCTGACGGGCAGGCCCGACTCCCATGTGCCGGCGCGCACCCTGGAGCGGCTGACGGGCACGGCGGAGCGGCCGGGACGTCAGCCGGTGGCGGTGAACCTGGCGATGCACTACGGCCAGGGCGCGCTGCTGGGCGTACTGCGGTCGGTGACGGCGCACGCCGGGGCTGCGCGGGCCGGTGTCCTCGGCGCAGTTCGCCGTGGTGCGCCTGACCAACGACCAGATCCTGGAGAACGCCACGGGGGTCGGAGCGCCGCCGCAGACCTGGCCCCGCAAGGAACTGGTGGTGGACCTGCTGCACAAGACCGTCTACGCGTTCGCCACGGGCGAGGTCGCCGACGCCCTGGCGGCGCGCTCCGGCCCGGGCCCCGGTCGGCGGCACGCCGCCCTGCGGCCCGGCCGCCACGCGGACGTGGGGCCGCTGCCCCGCCACCTGGCCTGACGGGGCCGGGCCTTTCCTCCCTCAGGCCAGGTGGAGCCGGGGCCAGTCCGCGAGGTCCCGCAGCAGCTGCCGGTCGTGCGTCGCGACCACGACGGCGGCGCTCGTGGCGCGGATCGCCTCGGTCAACTCGTCGACCAGCGTGGACGACAGGTGGTTGGTCGGCTCGTCCAGCAGCACCAGGCCGGGCCGCCCCGCCAGCGCCAGCGCCAGGTCGAGACGCCGCCGCTGCCCCTGCGACATCCGCCCGACCGGCGTCCGCATCGCCTCGGAGTCCAAAAGCCCGAGCGCCCCGAGCGGGACGGCGTCGGCGTCGCGCAGCGCCCCGCGGGCCACGAGGCGCCCCACGTGACGGGCGTGCACCTCACGGGCGGTGAGCCCGGGGTCCTGGTCGGCGGTCTCCTGGGAGATCCGGACGACCCGTGCCTCGCGCGCCCGGCTGACGTACCCGTGCGTCGGTTCGAGGGCGCCCGCGAGGACCGCGAGGAGCGTGGACTTCCCGGCTCCGTTGGGCCCCGTGACCAGCAGCCGGTCGCCGCCGTCGAGGGCGAGGTCGACGGGGCCCGCCAGCCGCCCTTCGACGGCGACGCCATGCGCCCGGCAGCTGCGGTGCGCCCGGCCGTACCCCGAGGTCCGGCCACCGCAGGGCCGACGGCGGCTCGGGCGCGTCGACCCGGTGCGCGTCCAGCGCGTTCCGCTGCCGGTGCAGGGCCTGTACGACTCCGGGGGCGCGGGACTGGCGCTGGTGCTTGCCGGTGCCCTTGTCGGGCCGCCAGCCGGTGGAGAGCCGGTCGCGGGCCCTCGACACCGCGTCCTGCAGCCGCCGGTGCTCGGCCTGCTGCTCCTCATGGTCCTGCTCCCAGCGCTCGCGCTCACGCCGCCGGGCCGCCTGCCAGGCGTCGTACCCACCGGCGTACAGGCGCGCCCTTCCGTCGCGCGCCGGGTCGAGGTCGAGGAAACGGTCCGCCACGTCGCGCAGCTGCGCACGGTCGTGGCTGACGACGGCGAGGCCGCCGTCGTGCTCGCGCAGCCTGCGGGTCAGGAAGGCGAGCCCGTCGGCGTCGAGGTGGTTGGTCGGCTCGTCCAGCAGCAGGACGTCGTGCCGCGCGCCGAGCAGGCACGCGAGGCGGACCCGGTAGCGCTGCCCGACCGACAGCGTCGACAGCGGACGGTCGCGGTCGGCGCAGGCGCCGAGGGCTTCGAGGGCGACGTCGACGCGGCGTTCTGGCGTCCCACGAGTCGAGCG
>RBWT01000128.1 GCA_004010275.1 Streptomyces huasconensis | reverse complement strand
TCCAGCCATCCCCCCAAGCCCCACCCAGGCGAAGTTCATCAACGTCGGCGGCCGCTCCTTGGCGGACACCGACGCATCGGCCCCGGCCCAATCCGCCATCGACTCCGCCGCCCCCACCAACGCCTGCGCGAGCCCCGCCACCTCCCGCTCCGGCAGCGAAGGGTCCCCATGGGCCTCCCGCGCCGCCGCCACGACCAGCGACGTCACGAAGGCCACCACCTCCGCCCGCATCGCGGCGACCTCCGCCGCGAACGGCTCCCCCTGCGTACGCGCCTGCCCATGCAGCACCGCCCACCCGTCGGGCCGCTCCGCGGTGTGTCCGAAGAACGCCCGCAGCCCGGCCCACAGCTGCCGGTCGGCGGAGTCTCCCCCGGCCGCGCTCACCCCGCCCCGCACCGCGTCGACGAGCGCGGCGGCCTCCCGCCGGATGCACGCGCCGAACAGCTCCTCCTTGGAGTTCAGATACAGGTACACCAGCGGCTTCGAGACCCCCGCCAGCTCCGCGATGTCGTCCATGGACGCGGCCCGGTACCCCCGCTGCCCGAAGATCCGCACCGCCGCGTCCAGCATCTGCTGCTCGCGCACGGCCCGCGGCATCCGCTTCTGCCGCCGCTTCTCGCCCACCCCGGCCCCCGCCTTCTCCCGCTCGCCGCCCGTTCACGGGTCAGCGTACGGTCACCGGAGAGGACCCCACGATTACCGGACCACCGGCCGCTCCCGGACACCGGACCCCGGACACGGAAAATCCCTGCCCCGGATCAACTCCGGGGCAGGGATCTCTCGTTGGCGGCGCGGGCGCACCCGCGCCGCTCAGGCGGCCGCGGGCACCGTGGACCGTGCCGGCACCGTGTCCTCGACGGCGTCGACGTCATCGAGCGGCGACGCCGAGGCATTCTCGTACGCCTCCCGGTCGAGGATCTTCTCGCGGGCGGCGACGATCACCGGCACCAGCGCCTGACCGGCCACGTTGGTGGCGGTGCGCATCATGTCGACGACGGGGTCGATGGCCATCAGCAGGCCGACACCCTCCATCGGCAGCCCCAGCGTCGACAGGGTCAGCGTCAGCATGACGGTCGCGCCGGTCAGGCCGGCCGTCGCCGCCGAACCCACCACCGAGACGAAGGCGATGAGCAGGTACTCCTTGACGCCGAGCTGCACGTCGAAGATCTGCGCGACGAAGATCGCGGCGATCGCCGGGTAGATCGCGGCGCAGCCGTCCATCTTCGTCGTGGCGCCGAAGGGCACCGCGAAGGACGCGTACTCCTTCGGGACGCCGAGCCGCTCGGTGACCTTCTGGGTGACCGGCATGGTGCCGACGGAGGAGCGGGAGACGAAGGCCAGCTGGATCGCGGGCCAGGCGCCCTTGAAGAACTGGACGGGGTTGACCTTGGCGACGAGGGCGAGCAGCAGCGGGTAGACGCCGAACAGCACCAGGGCGCAGCCGATGTAGATGTCCGCGGTGAACGTCGCGTACTTGCTGATGAGGTTCCAGCCGTAGTCCGCGATGGCGAAGCCGATGAGGCCGACGGTGCCGATCGGGGAGAGCTTGATGACCCACCACAGGGCCTTCTGGAGGAGGGCGAGGACGGACTCGCTCAGCTCCAGGATCGGCTGGGCCTTGTCCCCGATCTTCAGTACGGCGACACCGGCGACGGCGGCCATGAAGACGATCTGGAGGACGTTGAGCTCGGTGAACGGCGTGATGACGTCCGTCGGGATGATCCCGGTGAGGAAGTCGAGCCAGGAGCCCGCGTCCTCGGGGACCTTGCCGTCCTTGGGGGTGAGGCCGGTGCCGGAGCCGGGGTTGGTCAGCAGGCCGATGGTGAGGCCGATGGCCACCGCGATCAGCGAGGTGATCATGAACCACATCAGGGTGCGGGTGGCCAGGCGGGCGGCGTTGTTGACCTTCCGCAGGTTGGTGATCGACACCAGGATCGCGAAGAAGACGAGCGGGGCCACCGCCAGCTTCAGCAGCCCGACGAAGGTGCTGCCCACCTTGTCCAGGGTGGTGACGAGCCAGGAGACGTCGTAACTGCGGGCGATCCAGCCGAGTACGACACCGAGGACCAGACCGATGAGGATCTGCGCCCAGAAGGGGATCTTGAAGAACTTGGGTATCCGGGAGCCCGAATCGGGCTTCTCGGTCTGGCCGGCCTTCTCGGCGGGCGTCGCGGAATTCGCGGACACGGACACACTCCGGTGGGGAAAAGCAGGGGAAAGTCAGGGAGGGGACATACGGGAGCGGCGACCGCGAAGGGTCAGCGGCGCCACTGCATCGGGGGTCACGGTTCAGACGTGACAGGCCGCGGACATGCAGCGGCAGAGGTCGACATGCAGGCGCGCCACGAGCGGGACGCTCATGGCGTGGTGGTGCGCTGCTGCTGTCTTCATGTCGAACACGTTAACACTCGCGCTTTGAGAACATCAAAGGTCTTGTTTGAGGTAAGGGCCGGACCGCGGCACCGCCCGAGCCCCCGGAACGCACGGAACCCCGGTCCGGAGCGTGCCGCTCCGGACGGGTCCGAGAAGAGTGTGACGGAGGTTACGACCGCTGGGCGCGCGCCAGGTCGTCCGCGGTGTCCTCCTGGGTGCGGTTGGCGTCCAGGCTGGCCTTGGCGCGGTCCACGCGCGCGACGACGTCCGCCGAGGCGCGGTCGCGCTCCTTGCGCAGCACGACGAAGCTGATGGGCGCCGAGACGACCAGCGCGAGCAGCAGGACCCACAGCAGGTTGGAGTCACCGAGGCCGCGCGGCAGCATCCCGGAGTAGACGAGGCCCCAGACGACCAGGAAGCAGCCCACGAAGATTCCGAGGCGCATCAGCGTGTAGCGGAGCATGTCAATCCACTCTTCCGTTCCGAAATGGGCCCGAGCTGGACGAGCCTCTCCAGTGAAGCATGGAAGGGGCCGCGACCGGCAAGGGGGTGCCGCTCCGGAAGGGGCTAGTGCAGCGGCAGCAGCATCACGATCTCCTCCCGGTCGTCGCCGGGCGCGACCCTGATCGCGTCGGGGACCCGCCCGACCTCCTTGTATCCGCAGGAGGCGTAGAAGCGGTCGACGCCGGTGCCGCCCCGGCAGGTGAGCCGGATCGCCTCGATGCCCTCGAAGGTGCGGGCGGCGGCCTCGGCGGCGGCCAGCAGGTCGCGTCCGTACCCCTTGCCCTGGTGGCGGGGGTGGACCATCACCACGTACAGCCAGATCCAGTGCTTCATCAGGCGGTGCCGGTTGTGGGTGAGGAAGGCGGTCGCGGCGACGGCGCCGTCCTCGTCATGGCCGACCAGGAGCCGGGTGCGGCCCTCGCTCAGCTCGGTCAGGCGCCCCAGCCACTCGGGGCGTATGTCGTCGGCGGTCACGGGCGGCAGGAAGCCGACGGCTCCACCGGCGTTGGTGACGTCGGCCCACAGGGCGAGCACCCCGTCGCGCAGGGCGGGATCGACCTCCGGGTCCAGCGTGAAAGTAAGAGCCATAGAGCGAGATTAGCCATTACACACCCCTCGCCGCCAGGGAGAACGCGATCGAGCCCCGGCCCTGATGGGCCGGGGCTCGACGCTCACGACGGAGGACGCGCGGGGCGTCGTCAGAGCCGCATCGCCTGGGGCGTCTCGCGCAGCAGCGGGTCGGGGCCCTCGTACTCGCGGATCGCCTCGTAGCGCGTGTTCCGCTCGACCGGGCGGAAGCCGGCCTCGCGGATCAGTTCGAGCAGGTCCTCGCGGGTCAGCTTGTTCGGCGTGCCGAAGTTGTCGGCGTCGTGCGTGATCTTGTACTCGACGACGGAACCGTCCATGTCGTCGGCGCCGTGCTGGAGCGCGAGCTGCGTGGTGTGCAGGCCGTGCATGACCCAGAAGACCTTGACGTGCGGGACGTTGTCGAAGAGGAGGCGCGAGACCGCGAAGGTCTTCAGGGCCTCGGCGCCGGACGCCATGGTGGTGCGCGCCTGGAGGCGGTTCCTGACCTTGCCGTCCTTCATGTCCACGAAGTCGTGCTGGTAGCGCAGCGGGATGAAGACCTGGAAGCCGTTCGTCTCGTCCTGCAGCTCGCGCAGGCGAAGGACGTGGTCCACGCGGTGGCGCGGCTCCTCGATGTGGCCGTACAGCATCGTGCACGGGGTCTTCAGACCCTTCTCGTGCGCGAGGCGGTGGATGCGCGACCAGTCCTCCCAGTGGGTGCGGTGGTCGACGATGTGCTGCCGCACCTCCCAGTCGAAGATCTCCGCGCCGCCGCCGGTCAGCGACTCCAGACCGGCCTCGATCAGCTCGTCGAGGATCTCCGAGGCCGAGAGACCCGAGATCGTCTCGAAGTGGTGGATCTCCGTGGCGGTGAAAGCCTTCAGGGAGACGTTCGGGAGCGCCTTCTTCAGCTCGCTCAGCGAACGCGGGTAGTAGCGCCACGGCAGGTTCGGGTGCAGGCCGTTGACGATGTGCAGCTCGGTGAGGTTCTCGCCCTCCATCGCCTTGGCGAGGCGGACGGCCTCCTCGATGCGCATCGTGTACGCGTCCTTCTCGCCCGGCTTGCGCTGGAAGGAGCAGTACGCGCACGAGGCGGTGCACACGTTGGTCATGTTGAGGTGGCGGTTGACGTTGAAGTGCACGACGTCGCCGTTCTTGCGGGTGCGCACCTCGTGGGCCAGGCCGCCGAGCCAGGCCAGGTCGTCCGACTCGTAGAGCGCGATGCCGTCCTCGCGGGACAGCCGCTCACCGTCCCGGACCTTCTGCTCCAGCTCGCGCTTGAGACCTGCGTCCATGCCCTCGCCCTTACCTCTCCAGCGACCTACGACCTACGACAAACCTGCGCCAACGGTACGCCCCGGACCTCACTCCTCCTCGGGCAGCTCCCCGACCCGGTTCTCCCACTTGGTGGAGAGCACGATCGTCGTACGCGTCCGGGAGACCCCCCGGGTGCCGCTCAGCCTGCGGATGGTCTTCTCCAGGCCGTCCACGTCGCTCGCCCTGACCTTGAGCATGTACGAGTCGTCGCCCGCGATGAACCAGCAGTCCTCGATCTCGTGCAGGTCCTTCAGGCGCCGCGCCACGTCCTCGTGGTCGGCGGCGTCGGAGAGCGAGATGCCGATGAGGGCGGTGACGCCGAGGCCGAGCGAGGCCGAGTCGACCGTGGCGCGGTACCCCGTGATGACTCCGGCCGCCTCCAGGCGGTTGATCCGGTCCGTGACGCTGGGCCCGGAGAGGCCCACGAGCCGCCCCAGTTCGGCGTACGAGGCGCGTCCGTTCTCCCGCAGGGCCTGGATGAGCTGCCTGTCCACGGCGTCCATAGGTGCGATGCCTTTCATTATTCAGCGATACCGCGAGTCTATGTGTAGAATCTAAGGCGCAACAGGGCTTACACCCTGCGAATCTTTCTCAATCTCAGCAGATCAACGACGATCCTTCAGGAGTGAGTCACCCGTGTACTCGATCGAGATGGCCTACGCCCGTATGCGCGAGCTTCAGGACCTGGCCAACCGCTCGCGTGCGAATGCTGCGGCGCCGCGGAAGGTGACCCGGAAGCTGCGGGGTGCCAAGAAGCGGTAGCCCGCCGCGGGGGGTGGGGATCGGTGCCGACTGCGGGTTCGTCTTGGTTGCTCGCGCAGTTCCCCGCGCCCCTTCGGGGGGCGCGCTCAGCCGGCACCGGAAGCGCCCCCCAGCTCCCCTTTCCACCGGCGGTACAGGCTGTGCGGCACATCCGCCGCGTCCAGCACCCGCCCGGCGACGAAGTCCACCAGATCCTGGATGTGCGTCGCCCCCGCGTAGAACGCCGGAGAGGCGGGCAGCACGATCGCGCCCGCCTCGTCCAGGCTCACCAGGTGCTTCAGCGTCTGGCCGTTCAGCGGCGTCTCGCGTACGCAGACCACCAGCCGCCGGCCCTCCTTGAGCGTCACGCTCGCCGCCCGCTGGAGCAGGTCCTTCGAGAGACCGAGCGCCACCCCCGCCACACACGCCGTCGACGCCGGCACGATCAGCATGCCCCGCGACGCGTACGACCCCGAGGACGGGCCCGCCGCCAGATCACCGGCCGCCCAGTACCGCACGTCGGCCAGGGCCTCCGGGGGCACGTCGAAGGTGTCCGGCTTGCCGTCCGCGCCACGCGCGAGCCACTGCCGCAGGTCCTCCTGCCAGTGCGCGTCCCGGAACGAGATGCCGGTCTCGTCGAGCAGCGTCAGCCGCGAGGCCCGCGAGACGACGAGGTCCACGCTCTGTCCGGCCGCGAGCAGCGCGCGCAGCACGGCGGCGGCGTAGGGGGTCCCGGAGGCGCCCGACACCCCCACGATCCAAGGCCTACGCTCCGTATCTCCTGGGTTCACGCTGCGAAGCCTACCCATGGGGATGTCACACGGTGAGCCCGCGTACCAGCAGATCGAGCAGCGCGCACGCGAACAGGGCGATCCCGATGAAGCCGTTCACCTGGAAGAAGGCCCGGTTCAGGCGGGACAGGTCACGCGGCCTCACGATCGAGTGCTCGTACACGAAAGCGCCCGCCACGACCGCGAGGCCGATCCAGAAGAAGACGTCCGCGCCCGTGGCGACGGCGTACCAGACCAAAAGCGCCGTGGTCACCAGGTGGCAGCCGCGCGCGCCCCAGATGGCGGCCGGGATGCCGAACCGCGCGGGCACCGACTTCACGCCCACCTCGCGGTCCGTCTCCACGTCCTGGCAGGCGTAGATCAGGTCGAAGCCGCCGATCCAGACGCCGACCGCGAGCCCGAGGATCACGGCCTGCCAGGACCACTCGCCGGTGACGGCGATCCACGCGCCGACCGGCCCCATCGCCTGGGCGATGCCGAGGATGGCCTGCGGGAAGTTCGTGAACCGCTTGCCGTAGGGATAGACCACCATGGGGATCACCGCGACGGGCGCGAGCGCCAGGCAGAGCGGGTTCAGCAGGGCGGCGGCGCCGAGGAAGACGGCGAGCGCGATCAGCGCGCCGGTCCACGCGGACTTCACCGACACGACCCCGGTGACCAGTTCGCGGTGGGCGGTGCGCGGGTTGCGGGCGTCGATCTCGCGGTCGATGATCCGGTTCGCCGCCATGGCGAAGGTCCGCAGGCCCACCATGCAGACGGTCACCAGGAGCAGCCGCACCCAGTGGATGTTCCCGTCGAGCCGGAACATCGCGGTCAGCGCGGCGATGTAGGCGAAGGGCAGCGCGAAGACCGAGTGCTCGATCATGACGAGCCGCAGGAACGCCTTGGTCCTGCCCGGCTGCCGCGGGAGCGCGGCGGAGGCCGAGGTCACAGTCCGTACTCCTTCCAACGACGGTCCACCTTCGAGGCGGTCTCCGGGTCGGAGACGACCATCTCCGGCCAGCCGCCGTCGCGCGTGTACCCCTCCTCGGGCAGCTTGCGCGTGGCGTCGATGCCCGCCTTGCCGCCCCAGAACTGCTGGTAGGACGCGTGGTCGAGGTGGTCGACGGGGCCTTCGACGACGGTGAGGTCGCGGGCGTAGTCGGTGTTGCCGAGGGCCCGCCAGGACACCTCGTGCAGATCGTGGACGTCGCAGTCCTTGTCCACGACCACGATCAGCTTCGTCAGCGACATCATGTGCGCGCCCCAGATGGCGTGCATGACCTTCTGGGCGTGCTTCGGGTACTTCTTGTCGATCGAGACGATCGCGCAGTTGTGGAAGCCGCCCGACTCCGGCAGGTGGTAGTCGACGATGTCCGGGACGATCACCTTGAGCAGCGGCAGGAAGAAGCGCTCGGTGGCGCGGCCGAGCGGGCCGTCCTCCGTCGGCGGGCGGCCGACCACGATCGACTGGAGCAGCGGACGCCTGCGCATCGTCACGCAGTCGATCGTCAGTGCGGGGAACGGTTCCTGCGGCGTGTAGAAGCCGGTGTGGTCGCCGAAGGGGCCCTCGGGGAGCATCTCGCCGGGCTCCAGCCAGCCCTCGATGACGACCTCGGCGTGCGCGGGCACCTGGAGCGGGACCGTCTTGCAGTCGACCATCTCCACGCGCCGGCCCTGGATGAACCCGGCCAGCATGTACTCGTCCATGTCACCGGGGAGCGGCGCGGTCGAGGCGTACGTGACGGCCGGCGGGCAGCCGAAGGCGATCGCGACGGGCAGCTTCTCGCCCCGGCGGGCGGCCACCTGATAGTGGTTGCGGCTGTCCTTGTGGATCTGCCAGTGCATGCCGATGGTGCGCTTGTCGTGGCGCTGGAGGCGGTACAGGCCGAGGTTGCGCACCCCGGTGTCCGGGTCCTTGGTGTGGGTCAGGCCGAGGTTGAAGAACGAGCCGCCGTCCTCGGGCCAGGTGAAGAGCGCGGGCAGCTGCTCCAGGTCCACGTCGTCGCCGGTGAGGACGGTCTCCTGGACGGGGGCCTCCTTGACCTTCTTGGGCGGTACGTGCGTCATCGCGCCGAGCTTGCCGAACGCCTCGCGCACCCCGACGAAACCGTGCGGCAGCTCCGGCTTGAGGAGGCCGCCGATCTTCTCGCTGATCTCGCCGTACGACTTCAGGCCGAGCGCCTTCAGCAGGCGGCGGTCCGTCCCGTACACGTTCATCGCCAGGGGCATCGCCGAGCCCTTGACGTTCTCGAAGAGGAGCGCGGGGCCGCCGGCCTTCTGCACCCGGTCGACGATCTCACCGACCTCCAGGTACGGGTCGACCTCGGCCTTGATGCGCTTGAGATCGCCCTCGCGCTCCAGTGCGCGGAGCAGGGAGCGAAGATCGTCGTAAGCCATGCGTTCCAGTATCCGGCACCGGTTACCCTGGCCCCGTCACCGGGGGGCTCGCACGCCTCTCGCCGTCGCCTCTTGGGGGATCGCGCCACCATGCTCAGGTATCTGCCGTTCCTGCTGGTCCTGGCGGTGTGGATCTACGCCTTCATCGATGTCCTGAACACTCCGGAGAAGGACGTCAAGCACCTGCCCAAGGTGGTGTGGGTCATCATCGTCCTCCTCTTCGGCGAGGTGCTGCTCGGCCCGATCGCCTGGTTCGTCACGGGCAAGGTGCGGCAGGCGCCGGGCGCCGGCAGCGCCCGGGGCCGCACGGGCCGTACGCGCTGGGTCGCGCCGGACGACAACCCCGAGTTCCTGAAGTCCCTCAAGGACGAGACCCGCGACGAGGACCCCGACGAGAAGAAGCGGGACAAGGGCAGCGACGGCTGATGGAGCTGCGCCTGCTTGTCACCTTCGAGAAGGTCGCCACCGTCCTCGGCTTCACCCGGGCCGCCGCCGAACTAGGGTACGCGCAGTCCAGTGTGACCAGCCAGATCCGCGCCCTGGAGTCCTCCCTCGGCACGGAGCTCTTCGACCGGCTCGGCAGCCGCATCCGCCTGACCGAGGCGGGCACGCGGCTGCTGCCCTACGCCCGGCAGCTCATCGAACTGGCCGACGAGGCGCGGGCCGCGGTCGTCGGCGCCGAGGAGCCGTCCGGCGCGATCGCGGTCGGCACCATGGAGTCGCTGACCTCCTACCGGCTGCCGCCGCTCCTGGAACTCTTCCACCACCGCTATCCGAAGGTGCGGCTCTCGCTGCGCCCCACGCTGGGCGACGAGACCCGGCAGGCGCTGCGGCAGGGGACGTACGACGTGGGGTTCCTGATGGAGCCGGGGACCGAGCACCCGGGCCTGGAGAGCGAGGTGCTCGCCGAGGAGCCGCTGGTCCTGGTCTGCGCCCCCGGCCACGCGCTGGCGGCACACGGCGCGGCCGCGCTCACCACGGCCGACCTCGCGGCGGTGCAGCTCGTGGGCACCGAGCCCGGCTGCCCGTACCGCGACCTGTTCGAGGCGGAGCTGCGGGAGCGGACGGGGGCGCGCCGCCGTTCATGGAGTTCGGCACCATCGAGGCCACCAAGCAGGGCGTGGCGGGCGGGCTCGGGGTGGCGCTGCTGCCGGCCGTGGCGGTGGCGCGGGAGCTGGCGGCGGGCACGCTGGTACGGCTGCCCTGGGAGCCGCCGTTCACGTTGTGGACGCAGCTCGCGTGGCGGTCGGGGAAGCGGCTTCCCCCGCATGTGCGGCTGTTCGTGGAGCAGGCCGTGCGGCTCGTGCGGGAGCAAGCGTCACCTTGAGCCCGGCCAGGACGATCAGCGGGACGCCGAGCGCCTGGACGACGCCGATGTGGTGGCCGTAGACGGCCCAGTCGGCGACCATCGCGACCGCCGGGTAGGTGAAGGCGAGTACGGCGATCTTGGGCGTGGGGAGCTTCGCGTACGCCGCGTACATCAAGACGTACATCAGGCCGGTGTGGATCACACCGAGGCCGACGAGCCAGGCCCATCCGGTGCCGGTGCCCCGCATCTGGCCGAGGTCGGTGAAGGGCAGCAACAGCGGTATGCCGACAAGGACTTGGACCAGGGCGATCAGGTGGGGGCGTACGCCCGTGACGCGCTTGGTGACGAGAGTGGAAAGGGCGTAGAGCACGGCGGCGAGCAGCGCGAGGCCGATGCCCGCGAGCGAGCCGGTGTCCCCCGGGCGCACCCCGGAGACGAGCACGAGCCCCGCGAACGCGGCGGCCAGCCCGCCCAGCTGGGACCGGGTCGGGCGCTCGCGCAGGACGAGGGCGCTGAGCAGCACCAGGAAGAAGGGCTGCGTGTGGTAGACGACGGTGGCCAGGGAGATCGAGGTGGCCTCGTACGCCTTGAAGAGGAACACCCAGTTGAAGACGATGAACAGCCCGCCGAGCGCGGCGAGCCCGAGCTTCTTGGCAGTGAGCCCGTGGTCGCGGAAGTAGCCGCGGGCGCAGGCGTACGCGCCGAGGGCGAGGGCGCCGAACAAGACGCGGAAGAAGACGACGTGGAAGGCGGAGGCACCGGACTCCACGACGAACACGCCGAGGGTGCCGGAGAGCGTCATGGCGGCGGTGAGCTGGACGGTGCCCTTGTTCTCTGGGGTCATGCCAGGAACGTACGAGCGGGCGAACGCGCTGGTCCACGGCCTGGTGGGGCGTCCTGCCGATGGGCCGATCGGCGCCGTCGATGAGGCCTGACCGGCTGCGTCCGGTCAGTCGGCCGCGTAGGTCTCGCGCAACTGCCGCCAGCGCTCGAGGTGCCACGTCGACCAGTCCTTGGGGCGGCCGGCGAGCGCGTCCGCCAGGAACTCGAAGTGCTGGTGCCACCCGGCGAGGCAGTCGAGGCGCAGCGCGTCGTCGCCGTCGAACTCGTTGGTGAAGCGCAGCGTGGTGCCGGAGTGTGCGGCCCCCGGTTCGAGGTGGAAGCGGCAGCGGCCGTGCAGGTCGATGGTGTACTCGGCGACGACGTCCGGGTCCCAGGCGGTGATGTGCCCGGAGTGCACGGCGTCGGCCTCGCCGTTGAGCCAGCGCAGCGTGACGGCGCCGCCGAGCCGGGGCTCGAACACGTCGGCGGCGGCCAGCCACCCCGGCAGTCCCTCGGGGGTGGCGACCGCCGCCCAGACGTTGTCCACAGGGTGGGGAAGGCGCAGCTCGTAGTGGAGGTGCTGGGTGGTGCCCTCGGTCCGGCTGGTGCCCTGCCCGATCGTCTCGGTCATGACACCAGCCTGGCCCCGCGCGGCCCGTCCCGCACCCCTGGCGCGCGTACGGCGGGTCAGACCCCGGCGTACGAGTGCTTGCCGGTGACGAAGATGTTGACGCCGTAGTAGTTGAACAGCCAGCAGCCGAAGGCGATCAGCGCGAGGTAGGCGGCCTTGCGGCCCTTCCAGCCGGCCGTCGCGCGGGCGTGCAGGTAGCCGGCGTAGGCGACCCAGGTGATGAAGGACCAGACCTCCTTGGGGTCCCAGCCCCAGTAGCGGCCCCAGGCGTCGCCCGCCCAGATGGCGCCCGCGATGATCGTGAACGTCCACAGCGGGAAGATCGCGGCGTTCAGGCGGTACGAGAACTTGTCCAGGGAGGCCGCGGCGGGCAGCCGCTCCATCACGGACGTGGCGAACCTGCCGGGCTGCCCGCCGTTCTGGAGCTTCGTCTCGTAGCTGTCGCGGAAGAGGTAGAGCATCGTCGCGACGAAGCCGACGTAGAAGACCGCGCCGCAGAAGATCGCCGTGGAGACGTGAATCCACAGCCAGTACGAGTGCAGGGCCGGCACCAGCTGGTCGCTGGAGGTGTACAGCACGGTGACGGCGAGCCCGAGGTCGAGCAGGATCGTCGTCACCAGGGGCAGGCCGAGCCAGGCGATGTTCTTCTTCAGCGCCAGCAGCACCAGGTACACGCCGACGGCGACGGTGGAGAAGGTGATGCTGAACTCGTACATGTTGCCCCACGGCGCCCGCCGCACCGACAGGGCACGGGTGAGGACGCCGCCGAACTCCAGCAGGAACGCCAGCACGGTGAGGGAGACCGCGATGCGGCCGTACAGGTCGCCCTTCTCGTCGCCCGCCGCGGCACCGGGACCGTCCGGCACGTCGCGCGCCCCGGTGACGGACCGCGTGACGACCTTCGGGCGCTCCAGGGTGGCGGTGCCGCCCTTGGCCCGGGCGGTCACGGCGGGCGCCGCGGCCTCGGCCGTGCCCGCGGTGAGCGCGGCGGCGGTGCGGGCGACCTTGCTGCGGCTGCCGAAGAGCCACTCCGCCATGTGCGCGAAGAAGGCCAGGAGGTAGACGGCCATCGCGGAGTAGATCAGCACATTGCTGATGTGCGCGAGGTCCTCGTTGGGTTCGGCGGCCAGGGTGGTGGCGAGATTCACTTCTCAGCCCCTTCGGCAGGTACGGCGTCAGGCTCGGAGTCGGACGCGGAGGCGGAGACGGCGTGGGCGTCCGGGTCGGGGTCGGGCGCGCTCGGCGCCTTCTCGTGCAGGTGGGCGGCGAGGTCGGACAGTTCCTCGGGGAGCTTCGCGGACTCGCTGCGGCCGAGCCCGGCCATCTCCACGACCGTGACGCCGTCGGCGCCCCGGACCGCCCGCACCCACACGCGGCGGCGCTGGATGAACAGCGAGCCGGCGAGGCCCGCGATCGCGGCGATCGCGCCGGCCAGCGCCCACACGGAGCCGGGCTCCTGCGAGATCTGGAAGGTCGCCCACTCCTTGAGGTCCTTCTCGAAGGTGATCGAACCCGCGCCGTTCGGCAGCTTCATGGTCTCACCGGGCAGCAGCCGCTTCTTGAACAGCTCGCCCTGGGAGTCCTTGAACTTCTTCATCTTCCGGGTGTCGAGCTGGTACACGTTCTGCGGGACACCGGAGTCGACGCCCAGGCTGCCGTGGTACGCGGAGAGCGCGAGCACCGGGAAGTCGGGGGCGGGGAACTGCGAGAACATCTGTCCCTTGCCCTCGCCCGCGAAGGTCGGCACGAAGAAGGCGTTGAAGCCCAGCTGCTCCTTCACGCCGCTCTTGTTCTTGTAGCCGTCCAGGACCTTGATGGCGCCGGTCGCGGTGCCGTTCTGGTCGATGGGCAGCAGCGGGACGGCGGCCTCGTAGGCCACCTTGCCCTTGGGGTCGCGGACGGTGACCTTGGGGGCGTAGCCGTGGCCGATGAGGTAGACCTTCGAGCCGTCGACCTCCAGCGGCTTGTTGACCTCGATGGACTTCTTCTTCGCGGGACCGTCGGCGCCCTCGGTGTAGGTGACGTCCGCCCGGTAGGTGCGGGGCGTGCCGCGGTTGGGGCCGCTCTTCTCGTACGTGCCCTTGAAGTCGTCCAGCGTGAAGTGGAACGGCGCCAGGTCGTCGGTGTCGAAGAGGCTGCCGGACTTGAAGTCGTCGTACTGGGAGAGCGTGTTGGAGAAGCCGTCGCCCTCCATGACCAGCTTGCCGCCCTCGGACTTGAGGAGCTGTCCGGCGGCGAAGGCGATCAGCATCACGATCAGCGCGATGTGGAAGATCAGGTTCCCGGCCTCGCGCAGATAGCCCTTCTCGGCGGCGACCGAACCGGCGGCGGTGTGCGCGCGGAAGCGGCGCCGCTTGAGCAGCGCGAGCGCGGCCTCGTGGACCTGCTCGGGCTCGGCGGTGGTGCGCCACGTCGTGTAGGCGGGCAGCCGCGTCAGCTTCCTGGGGGCGCCCGGCGGGCGGCCGCGCAGCTGGCCGACGAACTGCCAGGTGCGGGGCACGATGCAGCCGATGAGGGAGACGAACAGCAGGATGTAGATCGCGGAGAACCACACCGAGCTGTAGACGTCGAAGAGCTGGAGCTTGTCGTAGAGCGGCCCGAGCGTGGTGTGCCGGTCCATGAAGTCCTGGACCTTCAGCTCGTCCACATTGCTCTGCGGGATCAGCGAGCCAGGGATCGCGCCGAGCGAGAGCAGCAGGAGCAGGATCAGCGCGACCCGCATCGAGGTGAGCTGCCGCCAGAACCAGCGCAGCCAGCCGATGACGCCGAGGGAGGGGAGGTTCGGCGCGTCCTCCTGGGGGGCCGTCGAAAGCTGCTCGCCCGCGGCACCGAGGTCGTCTCGCTGCTCGGGGGCTTCGGTCTTGCTCATGGATCAGATCCCCACGGAGTAACTGCTTGTCCAGACCTGCATCTGCTGCACCATGCTGTCCCACACTCCGGTGACGAGCAGCAGGCCGGTCGCGATCATCATGATGCCGCCGACGCGCATCACCCACGCGTAGTGCCGCTTCACCCAGCCGAAGGCGCCGAGTGCCTTGCGGAAGGCGACGGCCGCGAGGATGAACGGGATACCGAGCCCGAGGGAGTACGCGACGCCCAGGAGCGCGCCGCGCTGCGGGTTGCCCCCTTCCGCGGAGAGGGTGAGGACCGAGGCGAGCGTCGGGCCGATGCACGGCGTCCAGCCCACGGCGAAGAGCGCGCCGACGACCGGGGCGCCGGCGAGTCCGACGGCCGGGCGCTTGTGGAAGCGGAACTCGCGCTGGGTGAGCCAGGGCATGAGCCCCATGAAGAAGAGCCCGAGCGCGATCATCACCACGCCGAGCACGGTGTTGATGGTGCTCTGGTGTGTCTTGAGCGTGTGTCCCACCGCCCCGAAGAAGACGGTGGCGGAGACGAAGACCACGGTGAAGCCGGCCACGAAGAGCGAGGCGCCGGCCGCCATCCGGCCGCGCCGCGCCTCGCCGAGATCCTGGCCGCTGACCCCGGTGACGTACGACAGATAACCGGGGACGAGGGGCAGGACACAGGGCGAGAAGAAGGAGATGAGCCCGCCGAACACGGCGAGCGGGATCGCGAGCAGCAGCGCCCCGCTCATGACGGTCTGGTTCGTGCCGGTGACGGCCGCGAGGGTGAGCATCACTTCTCCGCCACCACGGGGTCGATCATCTTCCGCAGCCGCGCCTCGTTGAGAGGCTGCTGGGTGCGGGCCGCGATCTTCCCCTCGCGGTCGACGACGAGGGTGGAGGGAATGGCGTTCGGGTTGAGCGAGCCCTGGGGGAAGCGCAGCATCAGCTTGCCCGTCGGGTCGTACACGCTCGGGTACGGCACCTCGTGCGCCTTCTCGAAGGCGATCGCCGGGCCGCGCTGGGGGTCACGGGTGTTGATGCCGACGAACTCGACGCCCTTGGCCTTCTTCTCCTTGGCGACCTTCACGAAGTTCGGCGCCTCGGCCCGGCACGGCGCGCACCAGGAGCCCCAGACGTTGATGACGAGGACCTTGCCCTTGTACGCCTTGGTGAGGTTCAGGTCCTTGCCGTCGAGGGTCTCGCCGTCCAGCTCGGGGAGCGGCTTGCGGTCCGCCTTCGCGGCGGTGGCGATGCCGTCGGTCCCGGCGACGAAGTTGGTGTTGCCGCCGCCGCCCGAGGTGCCGCCGGAGCCGCACGCCGCGAGCGTCAGCGCTCCGACCGCGGCCCCCGCGGCCAGCAGGCGGCCTCGGCCTCGACCGGCTCGGCCGGCGGCTACGGCTGCGGTTCGTGCTGTGGGGGGCGCGGCAGGCGGCACTCATGTGAAAAGTTTCGCATGTCTGTTTCGGGGATCTTCCGCACCCCCCGCGGTTGCGGAAAGTCCCATTTCAGGTGGCCTTTCCGAGCCCCTTCCAACCGCCTGCGGGCGCCTGGCCGACCTCAAGGCCCTGGAGCTGCCCCAGGACCTTCGGGTCCTGGACGTCGAGCCAGTCGACGAACTGCCGGAAGGAGACGAGGCGTACGTCCTTCTTGCCGGCGATGTGCTTCAGGGCCTCCTCGACGGCGTCCATGTAGATGCCGCCGTTCCACTCCTCGAAGTGGTTGCCGATGAAGAACGGCGCGCGGTTGGTCTCATAGGCCCGCTTGAAGCCGGCTATGTAGGCGTCGGTGGCCTGCTTGCGCCAGCCCGGGTAGTTGTGGGGCGGAGCCTTCGTGGAGTTCTGCGACTGGTTGGCGAGGATGTTGTAGTCCATCGACAGGACCTCGAAGGAGTGCCCGGGGAAGGGGATTCCCTGGAGCGGCAGGTCCCAGACGCCCATCTTCTTCTGGGGCCAGCGCTGGCGGCCGCCGGGCGAGGAGGCGTCGTAGCGCCAGCCGAGCTTCTTGGCGGTCGGCAGCAGGTTGTCCTGGCCGAGCAGACAGGGCGTGCGGCCGCCGACGAGTTCCTTGTCGTAGTCGAAGGGCAGCGGCGGCAGATCGCTCCAGCCGGTGTTCGTACGCCACTTCTTCACGAAGGACTTGGCCTGGTCGATCTCGTCCTGCCATTGCGCGGACGTCCAGTTGGCGACCGAACCGGAACCCCCGCAGAAGTGCCCGTTGAAGTGCGTGCCGATTTCATGGCCCTCAAGCCAGGCCTGGCGCACGTACTTCAGCGTGTCCTTGATGTGACCGTCGGTGAGATAACCGATGTCGGAGGCGCCGACCGGGTTGTTCGGCGGGCGGTACATGCGCTTCTTCGATTCCGGGAGCAGATAAAGCCCGGAGAGGAAGAACGTCATGTGCGCGTTGTGGTCCTCGGCGAGCTTCAGAAAGCGCGGGAAGAGTCCGTTGCCGACCTCGCCCGCGCCGTCCCAGGAGAAGATGACGAACTGCGGCGGCGTCTCGCCCGGCTCCAGCGGTACGGGCTTGCCGGGCTGGTGGGGCTGCTTGCCGGTGTAGGCGGTCGACCCGTCGCCGATCGGCTTGGCCGGGGCCTTGCCGCCCGCCTGGCCCTCCTTGGCCTTTTCCGCGGGCCCCGAGGAATCCCCGTCGCCCCCGGAGCCGCATGCCGCGAGTCCGACAGCGGCCGCGGCACCTGCTCCCAGTCCGAGCATTCCCCTGCGGCTGATGTCGCGCATTCCACATCCCCATTCGTCGCGCCCTTGGGTCCGCCTCCTGCCCGTATCCGGTTTGCAAGAGGGACGACCTGTTAGAGGGCGCGACGAACAGCATGGTTCCTGTGCATCGCGGTTATTTGCCGCGCTTTACCCAAAAGGGACGTACAGTCGCGACGTGATCACGTGACGTACATAAAACGGAGCCCGCGGGCGGGAATTCGGGTCAGGCGCCGAAAGCCTTGCCCTTGCCCTTCACCGGCTTGGCGCCGGCGAGGAGATGCGCCGGGACGAGATCCCGGGCGGGCTCCGAATACCCCACGGAGACGATGCGGTCGCCGCGGTAGGTGAACGTCGTCAGCGACGCCAGGGTGCACTGCCGCTTGCGCGGGTCGTGCCACAGCCGCCGCTTCTCCACGAAGCTGCGCACGATCCAGATCGGCAGCTGGTGGCTGACGCAGACCGCCTCGTGGCCGCGGGCCGCGTCCTTCGCCGCGTCCAGGGCGCCCATCATCCGCACGACCTGCTCGATGTACGGCTCGCCCCAGGACGGCTTGAAGGGGTTGACCAGGTGCCGCCAGTTCTCGGGGTTCTTCAGCGCGCCGTCGCCGACTCCGAACGTCTTGCCCTGGAAGACGTTCTCCGCCTCGATGAGCCGGGCGTCCGTCGCGAGGTCCAGGCCGTGCACCTTGGCGATCGGCGCGGCCGTCTCCTGGGCGCGGTCGAGCGGCGAGGCGACGACGTGCGTGACGTCGCGCTGGGCGAGGTGCTCGGCGACGCGGTCGGCCATCCGCCGGCCCAGCTCCGAGAGGTGGTAGTCGGGCAGGCGCCCGTACAGGATGCCGTCGGGGTTGTGCACCTCGCCGTGGCGCATCACATGGACGACGGTCAGCTCGTCGTTTGCCGCCGTGCCGCTCATGCGGTCACCTCCGTGGCTTCCGCGGCCGCGCGCGCGGCACCCGGCAGGGCGGCGGCGATCCGCTCGATGGCCCGCTCGTCGTGGGCGGTGGACACGAACCAGGACTCGAAGGCGGAGGGCGGCAGGTAGACGCCCTGCGACAGCATCGAGTGGAAGAAGGCGGTGAAGCGGAAGGACTCCTGCGCCTTGGCGTCGTCGTAGTTCTTCACCTCGTCGGCGGTGAAGAAGACGGAGAACATGTTGGAGGCGTTCTGCACGGTGTGCGCGACGCCCTCCTTGCCCAGCGCCTCGCTCACCAGGCCTCGCACCTGCTCCGAGACCGCGTCGACCTTGTCGTACGCCGCGTCGTCCAGAAGCCGCAGCTGCGCGAGGCCCGCGGCCGTGGCGACCGGGTTCCCGGAGAGGGTGCCCGCCTGGTAGACGGGGCCGGCCGGGGCGAGGTGCGCCATGACGTCGGCGCGCCCGCCGAAGGCCGCGGCGGGGAAGCCGCCGCCCATGACCTTGCCGAAGGTCATCAGGTCGGGGCGCACGCCGTCGACGCCGAACCAGCCCGCCTTCGACGTACGGAAGCCGGTCATCACCTCGTCGGAGATGTACAGCGCGCCGTTCTGACGGCACAGGTCGGCGAGCCCCTGGTTGAAGCCCTCACCGGGCGGTACGACGCCCATGTTGCCGGGCGAGGCCTCGGTGATGACGCAGGCGATCTGGCCCTCGTGCGCGGCGAAGGCGGTCCGCACGGCGTCCAGGTCGTTGTACGGGACGACGATGGTGTCGCCGGCCTGCGCGCCGGTGACGCCCGGGGTGTCGGGCAGGCCGAGGGTCGCCACGCCCGAACCGGCGGCGGCCAGCAGGGCGTCGACGTGCCCGTGGTAGCAGCCGGCGAACTTGAGGACCTTGGCGCGGCCGGTGAAGCCGCGGGCCAGCCGGATGGCGGACATGGTGGCCTCGGTGCCGCTGGAGACGAGCCGCACCTGCTCGACGGGGGCGATGCGGGCCACGATCTCCTCGGCGAGGGCGACCTCGCTCTCGCCGGGCGTACCGAAGGA
Organism: Streptomyces huasconensis; assembly: GCA_004010275.1. Lineage (GTDB taxonomy): Bacteria > Actinomycetota > Actinomycetes > Streptomycetales > Streptomycetaceae > Streptomyces > Streptomyces huasconensis. The sequence continues at coordinate 4,078 of RBWT01000128.1, read as the reverse complement.
GGTGCCGCGGGCGACGGCCTCCTGGACGGCGGCGGTCACCTCGGGGTGGGCGTGCCCGAGGATCATCGGACCCCACGAACACACGAGGTCGACGTACTCGCGGCCGTCGGCGTCAGTCAGGTACGGACCGGTACCGGACACCATGAAACGGGGCGTACCACCCACAGCGCGGAACGCGCGCACGGGAGAGTTCACACCGCCGGGCGTCACGGCCGCCGCACGGTCGAAAAGAGTCTGCGAAACTGGGGCGCTATACGGGAAGCTCACACGAGCCATGGTGTCAGAGGGTCCGGACTTCCTGCGGACAGGTGTTTCACTCCACGTTTTAGCGGGTGACCGTGGGGGAGGTCACTGACACGATGATCGGGTTGCGTGGCGGGGGCCGCGAGGCCTAGAAAAGACAGGGCCGTGCCGCCCTGGAAAAGCAGTCGGGTGGAGATATGCATCGCGGTGGCGGACTGGGCGAGGGGACCGACGGCCTGGGCCCCCGGCGTGCCCGGCGGGGCAAGCACCGGCGCGAGGCGGCGGCGCAGCCCGCGCAGGGGACGCCCGACCAGGCACGGGCCGAGTCCGTCGAATCCCGGCAGGACCGGGTGAGCAGCAGGAGTGGCGGGGTGGGGGTGACGTACAAGTACTTCGGTGCCCCGGACGGTGCGACCGCCGCCCGCGTGCCGATCTCGATGCGGCCCGAGGAGCTCGGCGGCGACGAACTGGGCATGGGCGGCATGTTCACGAAGATCAAGCCGGAGACGATGGCCGCGATGGTCCTGACCGGCATCGAGGGCATACCCCTGCACAAGGTGCCCCCGCTCGAACTGGTCGTTCTGCACCCCGACTACGCCGTGGTGAAGCTCCCCATGACCGTCGTCGACCCGCTGCGGGGCGTCGGCGAGGAGTCGGTGGGAGCCGCGGCCTTCATCTGGTCCACGGTGCCCGACCGCGGCGGCCCGCGCGACGCCTTCAACGTCTACCAACTCCTGCACGAGTGGCAGGATTTCAGCCACCGCCTGCACGACGCGGGCCACCAGGCGTACTGCCTGGTGTGGCCCTGACGTCCCGTCACTCGACCCGCAGCGCGGCGAGCTTCCGCGCGAACGGTACGACGTCGAAGCCGCCGTCCGGGTCGACGGAGGTGATCGCGCCGGCCAGTGAGCGGGGCGCGATCGCCGCGGCGGTGTCGGTGTCGGGTGCTCCCGCGGGCCCGGCGCCCTGTCCGCCGGGTGCCATGAAGCGGGCCAACTCCCGCCCGGCGCGGGCGATGCGGGCCGCGAGGCCGTCCTCGCCCCAGTCCTCCGCGGCCGCGTAGACAGCCGTCGGCACCACCAGCGCCCGCAGATGGGCGAAGAGCGGACGCATCGCGTGCTCGGTGACCAGGGAGTGCCGCGCGGTCCCGCCGGTCGCGCCGATCAGCACCGGCTTCCCGGTCAGGGCGTCCTTGTCGATGAGGTCGAAGAAGGACTTGAACAGCCCGCTGTAGGAGCCCGCGAACACCGGCGTCACCGCGATCAGCCCGTCGGCCGCGGCCACCGCGTCGAGCGCGGCGGCCAGCCGGGCGGGCGGGAAGCCGGTGACGAGGTGCTGGGCGATCTCCATGGCCAGCTCCCGCACTTCGACGACCTCCGCCTCGGCGCGGGCATGCTCCAGGGTGGCGGCCGTGAGCCGGTCGGCGAGCAGCCGGGTGGCGGAGGGACTGCTCAGCCCCGCGGAAACGACGACGAGCTTCACGCCGAGACCTCCTTCTGACCGTCCTTGCGGCCCTCGGCCACGCGGGCGGCGTGGGTGGGGGCGTCCGGCACGGTGGCGGGACGCCGCTTGGCGAACTCCTCCCGCAGCACCGGCACCACCTCCTCGCCCAGCAGGTCCAGCTGCTCCAGCACCGTCTTCAGCGGCAGCCCGGCGTGGTCCATCAGGAACAGCTGGCGCTGGTAGTCGCCGACGGTGTCCCGGAAGGACAGGGTGCGCTCGATGACCTGCTGCGGCGAGCCCACCGTCAGCGGCGTCTGCTCGGTGAACTCCTCCAGCGAAGACCCGTGCCCGTACACCGGGGCGTTGTCGAAGTAGGGCCGGAACTCCCGCACCGCGTCCTGGGAGTTCTTGCGCATGAACACCTGCCCGCCCAGCCCCACGATGGCCTGCTCCGGGGTGCCGTGCCCGTAGTGGGCGTAGCGGCGGCGGTACAGCTCGACCATCTTCCGGGTGTGCTCGGCCGGCCAGAAGATGTTGTTGTGGAAGAAGCCGTCCCCGTAGTAGGCGGCCTGCTCGGCGATCTCCGGAGAGCGGATCGAGCCGTGCCACACGAACGGCGCGACGCCCTCCAGCGGACGCGGCGTGGCGGTGAAGGACTGCAACGGCGTACGGAACTTCCCCTTCCACGTCACCACGTCCTCGTCCCACAGGCGGCGCAGCAGCGCGTAGTTCTCGACCGCCAGGTCGATGCCGTCGCGGATGTCCTTGCCGAACCACGGATACACCGGCCCGGTGTTGCCGCGCCCCAGCATCACGTCCACCCGGCCGTCCGCCAGGTGCTGGAGCATCGCGAAGTCCTCGGCGATCTTCACCGGGTCGTTCGTGGTGATCAGCGTCGTGGAGGTGGACAGCACAAGCCGCTCGGTACGGGCCGCGATGTAGCCGAGCATCGTCGTCGGCGACGACGGCACGAACGGCGGGTTGTGGTGCTCACCCGTGGCGAAGACGTCGAGCCCCACCTCCTCCGCCTTCAGCGCGATCGCCACCATCGCCTTGATCCGCTCGTACTCACTCGGGGCGCGCCCCGTCGTCGGGTCGACCGTCACGTCGCCGACACTGAAGATCCCGAACTGCATGACCGACTCCCAGGTTGTTTACGATTCAACTATACCGGTGAACGGAGCGGCCGGTGCACCTATTCCCCGCGGATTCGGCACCCCGGGGCGGTTGTCGGACCCTCCCCTTACGGTGACCGGATGCAGCGACCACACCAGCCGGACATCCACCTCCACCCCTGGACGGACGAGGAGGGCCCGGCACTCCTCGCGCTCCTCAACACGCCCGAGATGACGGAACACTTGGGCGGCCCCGAGACCCCCGAGCAGCTCTCGGACCGGCACCGCCGCTATCTGGGCCTGGGCGACAGGGGCCGGATGTTCCGCATCACGCTGGACGGCGAGACGGCGGGCTCGATCGGGTACTGGGAGACGACCTGGCAGGGCGAGACGGTCTGGGAGACCGGCTGGGGCGTCCTGCCCGCGTTCCAGGGCCGCGGCGTCGCGGCGGGCGCGGCGCGGCTGATCATCGCCGAGGCGAGAGCGGCGGGCCGCCACGGAGCGCTCCACGCGTTCCCGGCGACGGACCACGGGGCGTCCAACGCGGTGTGCCGCAAGGCGGGCTTCACCCTGCGGGGCGAGGCCCTATTCGAGTACCCCAAGGGCAACTGGCACCCGTGCGGTGACTGGCGTTACGACTTGACCGGGGGGTAGGGGACCCCGGGGCCTTCAGCCCCGCCGCAGGGGCACAGCGCACCCGGCGGGCCTCCCTACCTCACCGCTCTGCCATGGGGCACCTCTCACCACCCGCCCGTTGCTCGGGGTCGAGGAGTGGCGGCGGGAGGGGCTGCGCCCGTTGACCGACGGCGAGACGCCACGGCATGACGGGGAGAGACGCGCGGCGCCGCCCGCGCCCACTCGCGGACATGAGGGGAACATGAGCGGCCGGCGAGGACCCGCAGGCGCTGGTCGGCCTGCCTGAGGGGACGTGAACCTAGGACGGCCAGTAGGCGCTGATCGCGGACAGAAGGAGGGCGAGCCGACGAGGACCCGCAGGCGGCGGGCGGCCGGCCCGAGGAGACGCGGACCGAGGACGACCAGCAGGCACCGGTCGACCGACCCCAGGGGACGTGAACCGACAACGGCCCGCACGCACCGGTCGACCCGACGAAGGCGAGCCGACGAGGGCCCGCAGGCGGCGGTCGACGGCCCCCCCAGGGGACGTGAACCGACAACGGCCCGCAGGCCCCGGTCGGCGGCCCGAAGGAGGACGAGCCGGCGAGGCCCGCAGCCGCGTACGCGCCCGAGGGGACGTGGGGGTATGTGCGCGCGGAGCA
>RBWT01000127.1 GCA_004010275.1 Streptomyces huasconensis | reverse complement strand
CGCCGGGGGTGGCACGGCCGGGGGTGGTGGGGACGGCGGCATCGGCGGTGGTGCGGGCGGCGTGGTCACGGTGTGTCGCTCCGGAAGGCGTGGAGGGTGGTGTCGGACGCGGCGAAGAGGGTGCTGCCGGAGATCTGGAGCAGCCAGGCTTCCTGGAACCCGGACTTGCCGTCGTTCTCGCCGTCGGCTCTGTCGCCGGAGGGCCGGTGCGCCCACAGCGGTTTGCCGTCGGAGGCGCGCAGGACGATGAAGCCCGGTACGTCGCCGGCGGCGTACGTGGCGATGGCCACCACGGACGCGGAGACGGCGGGCCCCTGGTCCCGTGCGCCACCGGTGGTCGTCAGGCCCACCGGGCTCGGGGTGTGCCACACCTGCTCACCGCTGCGCATGTCCAGGGCGAACACGGTGCCCTGACCGTCGTACAGATAGGCCCGTTCGCCGCGCACGCTGGCCGCGCTGATCGTGGTCGTCTCGTTGACGGCGGTCCACAGCTTCTTGCCGTCGGTGACGCGGAAGGCCTGCGCCTTCGTACTGGTGACGAGCAGGGTCCTGCCGTCGGTGGACAGGTGCGGGTAGGCGCCGGGCCTGACGACGTCCCGCACCTTCCACCGCTCGGCGCCCGAACGCAGGCCGAGACCGCGGAGCGTGCCGTTGTCCTGGAGGAAACAGAGGCCTCCGTCGGCGTACGCCTGGAAGTCGCTGCCTTTGACCGCGCGCGACCACAGCACCTTGCCCGATCCGAGGTCGACCGCGAGCACCCCGTACCCCTTGTCGCCGCTGGTGCCGACGACCGCGACCGAACCGGCGACGGACAGGATGCTGTCGACGAAGCCGGCGAAGCCGGTGGACCGGGCGTCGGTGCCCTGCTCGGTGAGCGTGTGCGTGAACTTCTGCCTGCCCTCGGCGTCGACGCCGATGAGATAGCCGCGCTCGCCGCTCCAGGCCGCGGCGAACAGCAGCGATCCGCGCACGCCCAGCCACTTCGGGTCGGTCGACACGTCGGAGGGCGGACGCGGCGAACCCGTCCACCTCTGCTTCCCCGTGGTGGTGTCGTAGGCGATGGCCTTCTGCTGCTCCCAGTGCACCAACGTGTCGCCGAGAAGGTCGAGTTGCGCGCTCGACAGCTTCTTCAGCGGGGTCGTCCAGCGCGGGTCGGGACCGGCCGCGATCTTCGGCTGGGGGCGGCCGGTCGTGCCCTTGCCGTCGCCCGGGTCCTTGCTCCTGCCGGGCTGCGACCGCCACCCGGCGAGCGCCGCCACGCCCCCGCCCGCCGCGACCGTCGTACCGGCCCCGGCGATCCACAGGAACCTGCGGCGGCTCGGCCCGCCCGGGACGGTGGCGTCGGGCGGCGCGAGGGGCGTCATGGGCACGGGGGGCGCGGCCACCAGGACGGCGGCGTGCGCCCGCCGCCGCGCCAGATCCTCCCGGAGGCCGTCCGTCAGCAGCGCGGCGGGGTCGGCGGGCCCCAACGCGGCCAGCACCGACGCGGCCGGCGGCCTGCGGGCGGGGTCCTTGTCCAGGCAGGCGCTGACCAGGGGCCGCAACGCCGCGGGTACGCCGTCCAGTCGCGGCGGGTGGTGAACGGCCCGGTAGAGGATCTCGGCCGTCCCGCCGGAGCCGAAGGGGCCGTGCCCGGTGGCCGCGAAGACCAGGACGCAGCCCAGGGAGAAGATGTCCGCCGCCGGTCCCGCGTCGCGGCTCGACACGATCTGCTCGGGCGCCATGAACCCGGGCGTCCCCATCACGGCGCCCGTCCGCGTCACCTGGGTGGCGTCCACCGCGCTGCTGATGCCGAAGTCGATGACGCGGGGCCCGTCCTCGGTGACGAGTACGTTGCCGGGCTTCAGGTCGCGGTGGACGATCCCGGCGTCATGGATGGCCGGCAGCGCCTCCGCGAGGCCGGTGCCCAGCGCCCGTAGCGCGGCCTCGGGCAGCACGCCGAAGCGGGCCACGACGTCGTGCAGGGACGGCGCGGGCACGTAGGCCGTGGCCAGCCAGGGCTGGGGGGCGTCGGCGTCCGCGTCGAGCACCGGCGGGGTGAAGAAGCCGCTCACGCGACGGGCGGCCCCGGCCTCGCGCCGGAAACGCCCGCGGAAGTTCGGCGCCTCGGCGTACTCGGGCCGGATGACCTTCAGGGCGACCAGCCGCGACCCCGGCGACCTGGCGAGGAACACCTGGCCCATGCCGCCTTCGCCGAGGAGCTGGAAGACCTCGTAGGGGCCGATGCGGGCGGGACTCCGCGGCCGGGGGTCGGGGCCGCTGTCTTCGTACGGATGTGTGTGCACGTCGTGGTCGTGGTGGTCAGCTCAGCGAGGCGAGCACGTCACGGGCGGCGGTGATGACGGTGTTCTCGGCCTGCTCGCGGGTGAGGTCGGAGCTGTCCTCGCTGTAGACGAGATCCACCCTGAGCGAGGCGTTGCCCTCACGGACGACCACCATGGTCCAGGTCAGCGACCCGCCCCTGTCGTCGACGTGGTGAGCGGCGAAGGCCTCCTGGCCGAGCCTGCTGACGCGATGGGGGTTCACCACCTTGTTCCCCGTGACTGCCTTGAGAAGGCCCCGCTTCTTGAGGTCGTACTGGCTCTTGGTGCTCGCGCTGACCGTGAGGTGCACGTCCAGGCTCTGGTACCGGCCGTAATCGGCGGGCTCCCACCTCGGCATCCTGGTGATCATCGTCGCCAGGTCCTTGTCGTCCATCAAACCGGGCGTGCACTCGCCTCCGGGTGCGATCTTCTCGATGGTGGCCGCCTTGATCAGCTCGCACCCCTTGGGCACCTTGGTGAAAACCTTGCCCGCGGAAGGGGCCTTGGGCTTGGCGGCGCCTTCGGCCCGCCTCCCGGCACACCGGGCTTGGCCGCAGCGCCGCCGCCCTTGCTGTCGTCGTCCCCCGACGTGACGACGACCACGCCGACGACCACGGCCATGGCGAGCGCCGCGCGCCCCCGATCAGCCAGCCGCGTGAACGGCCACCGCGCGGGCCCGGACCGCCGGGGCCGCCGGGGCCGCCCGGGGGAACTGGCTGTGACCAGGCCGAAGGCGCGTCCGGCGCCTGTGGCGGGGCGGGCGGCGGTGCCTGGGCGGGCATCGGTGGCGGCGCCTGACCGAAGCCCTGCCGGGGGTCCTGCGGGTGCACACTCACGGAACGGCTCGCTTCCTCGACCGGGACCGGACACGACGCGCCGTACCCTCTCGCGAGACACTGCAATGCCGATGAAATTGTGGTGAAGCGGCGAACTCGGCTGCCGTCGGGGAGCGGCGAACCACGGGGACACATGGGGGACTTCGCAGTGCGCACGAACACGGGGGACACACGACAACCGGGTGCGACCGGTCCAGAGGGCGCCGCGGACCGGCTGCGCCTCTTTCTGCTCGGCCCGCTCGGCGCCCGCCGCGGCGAGGTGCCGATCGACCTCGGCCCCATACGGCGCCAAGCGGTGCTGGCCGCCCTGGTGCTGCGGGCGGAGACGCTCGTCACCCACCAGCAACTCCTGGACGACGTATGGGGACTCGAACCCCCGGGCACGGGCCGCCGGGTCCTGCCCAGTTACGTCTACCCCCTGCGCAAGGCACTGGACGCGCCCGGCACCGGCCCCGCCGCGTCCGTGATCCGCGGCGAGCGCGGCGGCTACCGCTTCGTCCCGGGCCGGGCCCGCACCGACGTGGGGGTACTGGCCGCGGAGGCCGCCTCCCTGCGCGGCGCGCGGGCCGCGGGTGACCTCGCCGCCGCCCTCGCCGGCTGTACGCGGGCGCTGGACCAGTTCCGCGGGGAGCCGCTGGCCGGTCTGCCCGGCCCGTTCGCCGACGCCGAGCGGCAGCGTCTCGCCGGGCAGCGGCGCGCCCTGCACCACGAGCGGGCGGAGTGCCTGGTCCTCCTGGGCCGGTACGCGGAGGCGCTGGACACGCTGTCGGTCGCCCCTTCGGCGCAGCCGCACGACGAACCACTCGCCGCCCTGCGGATGCGCGCCCTGTACGGCAGTGGCCGGCAGGCCGAAGCGCTCGCCGTCTACCGGGAGACCCGGGACCGGCTCCGCGGCGAACTGGGCGTGGAGCCCGGGGACGAGCTGCGCCGGGTGCACCAAGGCGTACTGCGCCGGGACGACGCGACGCTGCTCGGCCGGGCGCCGTCACCCCGCGGCCCGGGTGCCGTCCCCGCACGGACACCCGCCCCGGCTCCGTCGGCGCCCTCCCCGGCCTCGTCGGCGCCCTCATCAGGGACTTCGCGCATCCGCCGCAACGAACTCCCCGGCGACATCCCCTGGCTCATCGGCAGGGAGCGGGAGCTCGCCCTGCTCACCGCCCCCGCGGCCACCGGTTCCGTCTCCGTGGCCGCCGTGGACGGCACGGCGGGCGTCGGCAAGAGCGCCCTGCTGGTCCGCGCCGCCTGGACGCTGCACGACCAGTACCCCGACGGCTGCCTGTTCGTGGACCTGCACACGCACGGCGCCCCTCACGAGAGCCTGAGCCCGCAGCGCGCGCTGCACCGGCTGCTGCGTGCGGTCAACGGCGTCGGCGACGAACTGCCGACGAACTGCCCGAGTTGATCACCGCCTGGCGCGCGGCCACCAGTTCCCGGCGGCTGTGCTGGTCGTGGACGACGCCCGCAGCGCGGAACAGGTACGCCCTCTGCTGCCCGCGGGACCGGGCAGCCGGGTCCTCGTCGCCGGGCGCCAGCGACTGCCAGGCCTCGACGCCGACCGGCGCCTCACCGTGGAGCCGCTGGTCACGGGCGAGTCGGTCACCCTGCTCACCCGCATCCTCGGCGAGACCCGCGCCGGACAGGAACCGCGGGCCGCGCGGGAACTCGCCCGCCGCTGCGGGGGCCTCCCGCTGGCCCTGCGGATCGCCGGGGCCCGGCTCCAGAACCGCCCGTCCTGGACCCTGGCCCACCTGCTCGGCCGCCTGTCGGACGACGAACGCCGCCTGGGGGAGCTGCGGGCGGAGGACCGCAGCGTGGAAGCCGCCTTCCGGGTCTCCTACGACCTCCTTGACACCGAACTGCGGCGCGGCTTCCGGGCGTTGGGCCAGACGCCGACCGCCGAGTTCGACGGACTCGCCCCCGCCGTCATGCTGGGCCGCCCGCTCCAGGACGCCGAGGACCTCCTGGAGCGCCTCGTCGACGCGAGCCTGCTCCAGCAGCCGCGCCCCGGCCGCTACCGGCTGCACGATCTCGTACGCGACCACACGCGCCGCCTCGCCGCCACCGTGCCCGAGGAGGCCGCGGGGGACCGGGCCGCCGTGCTGCACCTCTACACGGCCGCCGGGCGCATCGCCAGCGACTGGGGGCCCGAAGGCTTCCCGACCGGCCCCGACGTCTCCCGCTCGCCCTTCCGCGACTGGCGGGAGGCCGACGCGTGGCTGGAGGGTGCGGGCGGGCAACTCCTCGACGTCGTCGCCTTCGCGGTGGCCACCGGTCAGCACGACCACGCCTGCTGGATCGCCGAATCCCTGGTCGACCCCCTGGTCCGCCAGGGCCGCTACCACGAATGCCGCTCCGCCCTGGAGCTCGCGCTGCCCAGCGCCGACCTGGCCGACGACCGGCGGATGCCGTCCTCCCTGCGCAACTGCCTGGCCATCGCCGACATCTACCAGGCGCGTTTCCCGCAGGCGCACGCCTGGTGCGCCGACGCACTGCGCCTCGCCCGCCACCAGGGCGACCTGCGCGAACAGGCCCGGGCGACCGCGGGCATGGGCGCCGCGGAGCGTGCGATGGGCCGCTTCCCGGCGGCGGTCGCCCACCTGAGCGAGGTCATGGAGGTGGCGGCCGGGCTCGACGACGACTGGCTGTCCGGCATGTCCAGCTGCAACCTCGGCGCCCTCCACGACCAGCAGGGACGGCATGAGGAAGCGCTCGCGTACTACGCCGTCTCCCTCACCTTCGCCGAGAAGATCGGCCGCCCCCGGATGATCAGCAAGACCCTGTGCTTCACCGCCGAGGCCCACCTGGCACTCGGCCGGTACGCCGAGGTGAAGGACCTGACGCGGCGCGCGGCGGAGCTGGCCCTGGAGGTCGGTGACCTCCAACTGCGGGCGGCGAGCCTGTCCCTGCTCGGCGCCGCGGAACACGGCCTCGGGAATCTGCGGCCCGCCATCGCCCTGCAACGCGAGGCCCTCACCACCCTCACCGAGCACACCAGCAGGCCCCTGGAGAGGGAGGTCCGCCACCGCCTCGGACGCACCTACGCGGCGGCGGGGCACCCGGCGGAGGCCGAGCGGCAGTTCCACATCGCCCGGACCCTGGCCGGGGCGGAGGAGGGGGATCAGGGGAGTCAGGGGAGTCAGTTCTCACCCTCTCCTCAGATTCCGCCGCTATCCTCCTCCGCCGAAGCAGCGGAGGCATGACGCAGGCCAAGGAGGCGACGGCGTGGGACGCGGTGGGTATGGGCTGGCGAGGGTGCCGGTGGTGGTGCGGGCCGGGGCCGCGCCCTGTGGTGGCTCGGCGTGGCCGCCGCCGGCGTGGGCGCGGTGCCGGACGGGTTCACCGGGCGGCGCATCGGGGTCTGCGCCGGGGCCGCCCTCTTCATCGTGACGGTCCTGGTCGTCGCGTACTCCCGCATGAAGCGGTACGACGCCCTCGCCCGCGTGGCCGCCCGCGCCGGGAAGCACGACGTGCTCCAGAGCCGTGCCGTGACCGTGCGCAACTGGCGGCGCGGGCACCGCTGGTGGCTCGCCGCCGCCTTCCTCGCCGCACTCGGCAGCGCCTTCGCCGTCCCCGTGGCGGGCGCGCCGTCCTCGCGGGCGCGGGCGCGGGCCTGTGGGCGAAGGCCGCCCGCCTCGGCCGCCGCGAGCAGGACGGCGACGTACTCCTGTGGGTACGCGTCGACTGGCTCGACCACGGCGCGGGCGCCCCCGGCGGGCAAGGCGGTCCGGGCCTTCCGTACGACGGGCCCGGTGGCGGGTGACGCCGCGCCGGGTGGGGCGCGGCGCCGCACCGCCGCCGGGGCCCGGTAGCGGTTACTCCTCGCCCCGGGTCCTCAGCACCGCCTTGTTGACGGCCCACAGCGCAACGCCGATGGCGAGGAGGATGCCCGCGCGGATGTAGACCTCGGCGGGGCGGTCGGCGAGGGGGCTCGCGAGGATCAGGGCGGTGATCGCGCCGAGGACCGGCAGGGCCGTGGGGGTGCGGAAGTGGGCGTGGTCGACGCGGTCGCGGCGCAGGACCAGCACCGCCACGTTGACCACCGCGAAGACGCACAGGAGCAGGAACGCCGTGGTGTCGCCGAGGCCCTCGATCTCGCCCGTCGACACCAGGCCGATCGCGAGCAGCGAGACGAAGACGATGCCGACGACCGGGGTGCGGCGCTTGGCGAGGACGCGGCCCATGGCGCGCGGCAGGATGCGTTCGTTGGCCATGCCGTAGCAGAGCCGCGAGGCCATCATGATGTTGATGAGCGCCGAGTTGGTGACCGCGAACAGCGCGATGAGCGCGAAGAGTTTGTGCGGGAAGTCGACGCCGCCCGCCTTCACGACCTCCAGGAGCGGGCCGCTGGAGCCCTCGAGTGTCTTGTGGTCGACAAGGAGCGACGAGACCAGCGCCACCAGGACGTAGATCGTGCCGGTCACCGCGACGCCGATGAAGATCGCGCGCGGGAAGGTCCGCACCGGGTCCTTCGTCTCCTCGGCCATGTTCACCGAGTCCTCGAAGCCGACGAAGGCGAAGAAGCCGAGCGCCGTCGCGCCCAGGACGCTGGTCATCAGGGCGTATCCGGTGCCTCCGCCCGCCTCGAACTCGGTGAGGCGGGACGGTTCGCCGTCCCCGCTCAGCACGGCGTACGCGCCGATCGCGAGGATGATCGCCAGACCGGTGAGTTCCACGAGCGTCAGCACCACGTTCGTCTTCACGGACTCCGAGACGCCCCGCAGGTTCAGCGCCGCGAGCAGCACGAGGAACGTGATCGCGATCAGGGTCGGCGGCAGCGCGTCGCCCGTCAGCTCGCTCAGGTAGTCACCGCTGAAGGCGCGGGCCGCCGCGCTCGCCGACGCGAGCCCCGAGCACATCACCATGAACGCGACGATGAAGGTCAGGAACGGCGTCTTGAACGCCTTCTGGGTGTAGAGCGCGGCCCCGGCCGCCTTCGGGTACTTGCCGACCAGTTCGACGTAGGACGCCGCCGTCAGGATCGCCACGACGAAGCCGATCGCGAACGGCAGCCACAGCGCGCCGCCGACCTTCCCCGCGACCTTGCCGGTGGTGGCGTAGATGCCCGTGCCGAGGATGTCGCCGATCACGAAGAGGATCAGCAGTCTGGGGCCGATGGCACGGCGCAGCGCGCCGTCCTCGGCGGGTGGTGGCGCGGTGGTGGGTGTGCCGGATGCCGTCATGGGAGCCTCCCCCGAGACCGAGACCGAGACCGGAAACGAGTCCGGCCGGGAACACGTTCTGGAGGGAGGGTCTGCCCGTGAGCCACGTCACTATGCGCGAGTTGAGGAACCTCAGAGCATGGGGTGGCGGCCGTCAGGACGACGCGGCGTCCACTGCCGACAGGCAGTGGTGGGCGCCCAGTTCCTCCAGGCGCCGATTGATGGAATCGGCCTTTCGGTTGAACGACTGCGTCAGCTCGCCGAAGTCCTGCAACGTCTCCTGCAGGTTCTGCGCATCCACATGCCGCAGTTTCTCCGCCATTCGATAGAGCGTGCGGTCGGCCGCGCGCATGTCGTCGACCACCGATTTCGTTTCGTCGGCGCGTGAGTCGGGGGTGCGTATTCTGCTGAGATCTCCCGCCTGCTTGTTCTGCAACCCGGCCAATTTGTAGAACATGTTCCCGGTGGCGACGAAATCCGCTCGGGTCGCCGTTCCTTGGGCGTACGCCTCGTCCAGACCCGCGAGAGCGTCGTTGGCGTCTCTCGCCGATTCGTCGAGATCCCCCTGGGTCTGCGCACAGGCGGCGTTCGCCTCCTTGCTCCAGTCCTGGAGCGTGAAAGGAGGGTCCGGCCAGACCTGGATCAGCCCGATGACGACGCCCGCGACCGCTGCCGCCACACCGAGCACCTCCCAGACGCGCCTTCGAGGAATGCCGTTGTTGTTCGGTGGTGTCGGTGTCGGTGTCGGTGTCGGTGTCGGCGGCGTCGGCTGAGGCGGCGGTGGTGATGCGGGTGGTGCCGGTGCCGGCCCCCCGTCGTTCGGGTCATGAATCATTGTGCCCCCTGACTTTCCATCCCCGGGGGCAAGTGAAGCACTCGGCCTGCGGAAAAGGGACGTGATCATGCCATTCTCACCTTTTCCCGAGGCCATCGCAGGGGTGGCTTCTCATGCAAAGGTTGTACGGGTCATGGGACGTCCCGGCAGGCCTTGCCAACAGAAACGTTAATTCTTTCGCGGGCAAAGCAGAAAGTGTTTATCCGGCTCGGTTGGAGCGGCGTGCGGCGTGCGGCGTCACGTGGTGCTCACAGATACCGCAGCGCGTCCCGTTCCGATCCGCCGCCGGACTCCGCCACGATCTCGTCGAGGGTCTGCGGCTCGCGCGCGGCGGCGAAGCGTACGTCGTCGCCGTGCAGCGAGAAGCCGTAAATGCCGGGCCTGGCAAGGCTGTTGTACGAGTAGTGCTGCGCGAAGTAGTAGGCGCCGGTGTCCAGCGCGGCGACGTGGTCGCCCGGTTCGAGCAGCGGCAGCGGACGGTTCTCGGCGAGCAGGTCGCCCGCGAAGCAGGCCGGGCCCGCGATGTCCTGGCCGACGGCGGGCCCGCTCCTGGGCGCCCTGCGCGTCGTACGCGGCGATCCGCAGCGGCCACGACAGCGGCGCGTACACCGTCCGGGTCGCCACCTGCACGCCCGCGTGCGTCACCGCGATGGGCCTGCCGCCCGCCTCCTTCGCGTACTCGACGCGGGCGAGCAGCGTGCCGTGCTTGGCCAGCAGGGACCGGCCGAACTCGGTGACCAGGCCGTACCGCCCGTCGAGCAGCCCCGGCACCCGTGCCTTGAGGCGGCGCGCGTACTGCGCGTGGGTCGGACTCTCCTCGTCGGAGCCGAAGTTGACGGGCAGGCCGCCGCCGATGTCGATCGTGTCGACCTGCCGCCGCCCGGCGCGTCCGTTGATCTCCTCGGCCAGTTCGTACGTCGCTTCGACCCCGCGCGCCATCATCTCCAGGGGCATGCCCTGCGACCCCGAGTGCGCGTGCAGGCGGGTCAGCCACGGCCGGTCCAGGAAGGCCCGGATCACCCACTCCCTGGCCCCCTCGTCGAGCAGCGGCACGCCGAACTTGGAGGTGGCCGTCGCCGTCGACAGGGCGCCGATCGCACCGCCGCCGATCTGCGGGTTCACGCGCAGCCCGACGGGAGAGGCGGTCGGCGCCGACTGGACGAGGGCGTCGACGCGGGCCAGTTCCTGCGGGTTGTCGGCGTTGACGGCGATGCCGAGCGCGAGGGCCTGGCGCAGTTCGGCGGGCGTCTTGGCGGGGGAGTCCAGGACGGTGTCGGCGGGCGCGATCCCGGCGGCGCGCGCGAGGGCCAGCTCGCCGGGGCTCGCCACCTCGGCGCCGATCCCGGCCGCGCGCAGCAGCCGCAGCAGCCGGGACGAGCGGGGTGGCCTTCACCGCGAAGGCGTGCAGGACGGGGGTGCCGGGCGGGGTGACCGCCTCGAAGGCGGCGCGCAGGGCGGCGGCGCTCGCGCGGATGCCGGCGATGTCGAGCAGGCCCGCGACGGGGGCGCCGGGCCCGACGACGCCCTGCTCGACGGCGGCGCGGACGGCTTGGTCGCGGCGGGCGGCGCGGTCGGCGGCGGCGGTGCCGGGGGCGGTGTCCGTGCGGAGGTCCTGCGTCTGCTGGTCGTCGTCCTCGTCGTGGGCCATGCGATCCAGCCAATCATCCGGGGCGGGCCCGCGCCGACGTACTCGCGCATCCGTTCGCTATTGACTAGCTCTATTCAGGCCATCAGGATGTGAATAACAAGGTCACAGTCGGCAGAGCGACGACAGTCACCGCAGGTTCACGCGAGGAGGCACCGCCCCATGTCAGGACCCCGCCCCGTACGAGCGCCGCGCGGCACGGAACTCAGCGCCCTGGGATGGCAGCAGGAAGCCGCCCTGCGCATGCTCCAGAACAACCTCGACCCCGAGGTCGCCGAGCACCCCGACAAGCTCGTCGTCTACGGCGGCACCGGCAAGGCCGCCCGCGACTGGCGCTCCTTCGACGCGATGGTCCGCACCCTGCGCACGCTGAAGCAGGACGAGACGATGCTCGTCCAGTCCGGCCGCCCCGTCGGCGTCATGCAGACCCACGAGTGGGCGCCACGCGTCCTGATCGCCAACTCCAACCTGGTCGGCGACTGGGCGAACTGGGAGGAGTTCCGCCGCCTGGAGCAGCTGGGCCTGACCATGTACGGCCAGATGACGGCCGGTTCGTGGATCTACATCGGCACGCAGGGCATCCTTCAGGGCACGTACGAGACGTTCGCGGCGGTCGCGGCCAAGAAGTTCAACGGCACCCTCGCCGGGACGATCACCCTCACCGCCGGGCTCGGCGGCATGGGCGGCGCCCAGCCCCTCGCCGTCACCATGAACGACGGCGTCGCGATCTGCGTCGACTGCGACCCGCGCGCCATCGAGCGCCGCATCGAGCACAAGTACCTGGACGTGCGGGCCGACTCCCTGGAGCACGCGCTCCAGCTCGCCGTCGAGGCCCGCGACCAGCGCAAGCCGCTCTCCATCGGCCTGCTCGGCAACGCGGCCGAGCTGCTGCCGCGCATGCTCGCCGAGTCCGCGCCCATCGACATCGTCACGGACCAGACCTCCGCCCACGACCCGCTCTCCTACCTGCCGGTGGGCGTGGCCTTCGAGGACATGGCGTCGTACGCGGCGAAGGACCCGGCAGGGTTCACCACCCGCGCCCGTGAGTCGATGGCCAAGCACGTCGAGGCGATGGTCGGCTTCATGGACGCGGGCGCCGAGGTCTTCGACTACGGCAACTCGATCCGCGGCGAGGCACAACTCGCGGGCTACGACCGCGCCTTCGCCTTCCCCGGCTTCGTCCCCGCCTACATCCGCCCCCTCTTCTGCGAGGGCAAGGGCCCCTTCCGCTGGGCGGCACTGTCCGGCGAGGCCTCCGACATCCACAAGACGGACAAGGCGATCCTCGACCTCTTCCCGGAGAACGAATCGCTGCACCGCTGGATCAAGATGGCGGGCGAGCGCGTCCACTTCCAGGGCCTGCCGGCCCGCATCTGCTGGCTCGGCTACGGCGAGCGCGACAAGGCGGGCGAGCGCTTCAACGACATGGTGGCGAGCGGCGAGCTGCAGGCCCCGCTGGCCATCGGCCGCGACCACCTGGACTGCGGCTCCGTCGCCTCCCCGTACCGCGAGACGGAGGCCATGCTCGACGGCTCCGACGCGATCGCCGACTGGCCGCTCCTGAACGCCATGGTCAACGTCGCGTCGGGCGCGAGCTGGGTCTCCCTCCACCACGGCGGCGGCGTCGGCATGGGCCGCTCGATCCACGCGGGCCAGGTCTCGGTGGCCGACGGCACGAAGCTCGCCGGCGAGAAGATCCGCCGCGTGCTGACCAACGACCCAGGCATGGGCGTCATCCGGCATGTGGACGCCGGGTACGACAGCGCGGAGTCCGTGGCGGACGAGAAGGGCGTACGGGTTCCGATGCGGGAGGGTGACGGCGCGTGAGCGAGCAGGCCGCCGCCCCGTCCTTCCAGGAGATGTGGCGGGACCTGGCACCCATCGGCCGTGACGCCGGGTCGCGCGGCTACCGCCGTTATGCCTGGACCGGGGCCGACGCCGACTGCCGGGCCTGGTTCCGGCCCTGGCCGAGTCCCGCGGCCTCACCCACGAACTGGACCGCAACGGCAACCAGTGGGCCTGGCTGGGCGACCCGGCAGCCGGGGACGCCGTCGTCACCGGCTCGCACCTGGACTCCGTCCCCGACGGCGGCGCCTTCGACGGCCCCTTGGGCGTCGTCTCCGCCTTCGCCGCCCTCGACGAACTCCGTGTCCGCGGCGCCCGGTTGACCAAGCCCCTGGCCATCGTGAACTTCGGCGACGAGGAGGGTGCCCGCTTCGGCCTGGCCTGCGTGGGCTCCCGCCTCACCGCGGGGCAGCTCACCATCGAGGCGGCGCACAGGCTGCGGGACGGCGACGGCGTGACGCTGCCGCAGGCGATGGAGGCCGCGGGGTACGACCCGTCGGCGATCGGCCCCGACCCCGAACGCCTCGCCCGGATCGGCGCGTTCGTGGAGCTGCACGTCGAACAGGGCCGCGCCCTGGACCTGACCGGCGACCCCGTCGGCATCGCCTCCGCCATCTGGCCGCACGGACGCTGGCGCTTCGACTTCCGGGGCGAGGCCAACCACGCGGGCACGACCCGCCTGGCCGACCGCAGGGACCCGATGCTCACGTACGCGGAGACGGTCCTCGCCGCCCGCCGTGAGGCCGAACTCGCGGGCGCGGTGGCCACGTTCGGCAAGATCTCCGTCGAGCCGAACGGCGTCAACGCCATCCCGTCCCTCGTGCGCGGCTGGCTGGACTCCCGCGCCGCCGACCAGGCGACCCTCGACACGGTCGTCACGGGCGTCGAGAGGGCGGCCCGCGAGTACGCGGAGCGCCACGGCATCGACCTCGATGTCGTACGGGAGTCCTTCACGCCGGTGGTGGAGTTCGAGGACGCCCTCCGTGACGAGCTGGGCGCGATCCTCGGCGGGGCGGCCGAACGGCCGGTCCCCGTCCTCGGCACGGGCGCCGGACACGACGCGGGTATTTTGTCCGCCTCGATCCCCACCGCCATGCTGTTCGTACGGAACCCCACGGGCGTCTCGCACTCCCCGGCCGAGTACGCCGCCGAGGACGACTGCCTGGCCGGGGTGGCCGCACTGGCCGACGTACTGGAAGGGCTGGCATGCAGGTGACGACGTACTGGCTGGAGCACGCCTGGCTCGGCACCCATGTCGAGCCGGGCGTCGCGGTGGAGGTGACGGGCGAGCGGATCACGGCCGTCCGCAAGGACGTCGCGGCGCCCCCGCCGGGCGCGACGGTGCTGCGCGGCCTGACGCTCCCCGGCCTGGCCAACGCCCACTCGCACGCCTTCCACCGGGCGCTGCGCGGCACGGTCCAGGTCGGCTCCGGCACGTTCTGGACGTGGCGCGAGGTGATGTACGGGGTGGCGGACCGCCTGACGCCCGAGAGCTACCACGCGCTCGCGCGGGCGGTGTACGCGGAGATGGCGCTGGCCGGCATCACGACGGTGGGGGAGTTCCACTACCTCCACCACCAGCCGGGCGGCACGCCGTACGCCGACCCGAACGCGATGGGCGAGGCGCTGATCCAGGCGGCGGCGGACGCGGGCGTGCGCATCACCCTCCTGGACACGGCGTACGTGGCCTCCGGACTGCTCTCCGCGACGCGGGGCAAGGCCCCCGACCGCCACCAGTTGCGCTTCTCCGACGGCACGGCGCAGGCGTGGGCGGAGCGGGCGTCGGCGCTCAAGGACCGCCCGCACGCCCGGATCGGGGCGGCGATCCACTCCGTACGGGCGGTCCCGGCCGCGCAGCTGGGCACGGTCGCCCGGTGGGCGGCGGAGCGGCAGGCGCCCCTGCACGTCCACCTCTCCGAGCAGACGGCGGAGAACGACGCCTGCCAGGCGGTGCACGGCTGCACGCCGACCCAGCTCCTCGCCGACCACGGCGTCCTCGGCCCGCGCACCACGGGCGTCCACAACACGCACCTGACGGAGGAGGACATCGGGCTGCTCGGCGGCACCACGACGGGCACGTGCATGTGCCCGACGACGGAACGCGACCTGGCGGACGGCATCGGCCCCGCCGTCGCCCTGGACCGGGCGGGCAGCCCCCTGTCGCTCGGCAGCGACAGCCACGCGGTGATCGACCTCTTCGAGGAGGCGCGCGCGATGGAGCTGAACGAACGCCTCCGCTCCCACACGCGGGGCCACTGGACGGCGGCGGCGCCCTGCTGCGCGCGGCGACGGCCACGGTGACGCGGCGCTCGGCTGGCCCGAGGCGGGCGTGCTCGAACCGGGCGCCCTGGCGGACCTCACCACGGTCGCCCTGGACACGGTCCGCACCGCGGGCCCGGTCCCGCGCCTGGCCGCGGAGTCGGCGGTCTTCGCGCGACGGCGGCGGACGTCCGCCATGTGGTGACCGGCGGCCGGGTCGTCGTACGGGAGGGGACACATGTGCTGGTGCCGGAGGTGCCGTCGGCCCTGACCAAGGCGATCGCGGCGCTACGAGACTGACGCCGACCACAAGGAGCAGCCATGACCACCACCCTCATCACCAATATCGCGAGCCTGGTCACGAACGACCCGGCGCAGGGCGACGGAAGCCCCCTCGGCCTGCTGACGGACGCGGCGGTCGTCCTGGACGGCGAGACCATCGCCTGGGTGGGCCCGGCGCACAAGGCACCGGCGGCGGACACGGTGCACGACGCGCGGGCCGACGCCGCGATCCCCGGCTTCGTCGACTCCCACTCCCACCTCGTCTTCGCGGGCGACCGCACGCAGGAGTTCAACGCCCGCATGTCGGGCCGCGCCTACTCCGCGGGCGGCATCCGTACGACGGTGGCGGCGACCCGCGCGGCCACGGACGCGGAGCTGGAGGCGAACGTCACCCACTACCTCCGCGAGGCCCTGCGGCAGGGCACGACGACCTTCGAGACGAAGTCGGGCTACGGCCTGACGACCGAGGACGAGTCCCGCGCCCTGCGCATCGCGGCACGCCACACGGACGAGGTCACGTTCCTCGGCGCGCACATCGTCTCCCCGGACTACGCCGAGGACCCGGCGGCGTACGTCGACCTGGTCACCGGCGAGATGCTGGACGCATGCGCGCCGCACGCCCGCTGGATCGACGTCTTCTGCGAGAAGGGCGCCTTCGACGGCGACCAGGCCCGCGCGATCCTCACGGCGGGCAAGGCGAAGGGCCTGCACCCCCGTATCCACGCCAACCAGCTGTCGTACGGCCCGGGCGTCCAGCTGGCGGTCGAACTGGACGCGGCGTCGGCGGACCACTGCACGCACCTCACGGACGCCGACGTCGACGCGCTCGCCCAGGGCGACACGGTGGCGACGCTCCTGCCGGGCGCGGAGTTCTCCACCCGCGCTCAGTGGCCGGACGCCCGCCGCCTCCTGGACGCGGGCGTCACGGTGGCCCTCTCCACGGACTGCAACCCGGGTTCGTCCTTCACGTCCTCGCTCCCGTTCTGCATCGCCCTGGCGGTACGGGACATGGGCATGACCCCCGACGAGGCGCTCTGGTCGGCCACGGCGGGCGGCGCGGCGGCCCTGCGCCGCACCGACATCGGCACCCTCCGCGAGGGCACCCGCGCGGACCTGGCCCTCCTGGACGCCCCGAGCCACGTGCACTTGGCGTACCGGCCGGGGGTGCCGCTGGTCGGGGAGGTGTGGCGGAAGGGGGAGCGCCAGGTCTGACGCACGCGTCACGCCAGGCCAACGCGCGCAGGGTCTGCAACCTCTGCCCCCGCGTTCACCATGGAGCGCTTACCTCAGAGGCGTGAGCCGACCGCACAGGCGTCATACGACGACTGTGGGGCCCGCCCCTTCAAGAGGCGGGCCCCACAGGGCCAAGGCAGAAGGCCGAGGCGCAGGGCACGAGGCCGTTGAGGCGCCCGGTGGCGCCGCGTCGGCTCACTCCTCGACCGTCAGTCCCTTGCGGAGCTTGACGAGGGTGCGCGACAGCAGTCGCGAGACGTGCATCTGCGAGATGCCGAGTTCCTCGCCGATCTCGGACTGCGTCATGTTGGCGACGAAGCGGAGAGAGAGGATCTTCCGGTCGCGCGGCGGCAGTTCGGCGATCAGCGGCTTCAGCGACTCGATGTACTCGATGCCTTCGAGGCCGTGGTCCTCATAGCCGATCCGGTCCGCGAGCGCGCCCTCGGAGTCGTCCTCCTCCGGCTGCGCGTCCAGGGAACTCGCCGTGTAGGCGTTGGACGCGGCCATGCCCTCGACGACCTCGTCGTTGGAGATGCCGAGGCGCTCGGCCAGCTCACTCACCGTGGGGGCGCGATCGAACTTCTGCGCGAGTTCGTCACCCGCCTTGGCGAGGTCGAGCCTGAGTTCCTGGAGCCGGCGCGGAACGCGCACCGACCAGCTGGTGTCGCGGAAGAAGCGCTTGATCTCCCCGACGATCGTCGGCATCGCGAACGTGGGGAATTCCACACCGCGGCTGAGTTCGAAGCGGTCGATGGCCTTGATGAGGCCGATCGTGCCCACCTGGATGATGTCCTCCATCGGCTCGCTGCGGGAGCGGAACCGGGAGGCCGCGAACTTCACCAGGGCGAGGTTGAGTTCGACCAGGGTGTTGCGGACGTATGCGTGTTCGTGCGTGCCTTCTTCGAGTGCTTCCAGGCGCTCGAAGAGGGTCTTGGACAGGGCCCTCGCGTCCAGCGGCCCCACTTCGGCGTACGGCGGGATCTCGGGGAGGTCCCGCAGCCCTTCCAGGGCTTCCGGGGCCGCTTCCGGAACCGGCTGCGGCTCGCGGGCGGGAGCCGGGATCGTGGTGGCGGAGTGGGACGGCGGGGGTGTCGACGTCGCTTGGTCAGCAGGCGATTCGTCGAGCCGGGGTGACATGGTGTCCTCCATCGTTCTCGGCATATGGCTGCCGATGCCTATGCGTGCACTGCGGTGTGCGGCGCCTCCAAAGCCGTCCGTGTCGATTGCTGTCTCTTCTACCCCTACCCGCTTCCGCGCTCCGGTCGCAAGTGGCTTTGACGGTGAAATGTCCGATTTCGGGGGGATGTTCGGGTACCCCGAACCGCGGGGAGGGCGTAATGTTCAGGGGCGTCATCAACAGCCACGACGGTCGGAAGAGAGAGACGGCATGGACCGCGGCACGGTCGGCAGTGCGCACAGGGGCCGACTTCTGGTCGAAGTGCGAGAGGTGGACACGAGCGCCGTCGTGACACCGGCGGGTGAGCTGGATCACCACACCGCCGATCTCCTGCGTGAACCGCTGGAAAGCTGTCTCGCGGGCGGTTATTCACGGCTCGTCGTCGATTGCTCGCGCCTCGAGTTCTGTGACTCCACGGGGCTCAATGTGCTGCTCGGGGCCCGGCTCAAGGCCGAGGCCGCGGGGGGCGGGGTCCACCTGGCCGGGATGCTGCCGGTGGTGGCCCGGGTCTTCGAGATCACCGGTGCGGAGGCCGTCTTCACGGTGCACGAGACCCTCGAAGCCGCTCTGGGCGACTGAGCCCATGACGGTCGCACGCGAAAGTTACGCGTCAGTTGTCTCTCTGTGATCAAGGCGTTACCAGCGTCACAGGAACCGTCCCGAACAAGTGGGTGTTCTCACGGTTCGGCCGGGCAGGAGAGACCTGGACCCGTCCTCTGTCAGAACGGCAAGCAGCCGATGTCCCCTACTCGTCCCACGACCCCTACTTGTCCAGAGTCCTCTGCGTGTCCAGAGTGCTCAGTCATCTTGTCGGTGAGGTGAAGCGCTGATGAGCACCACCCGGCCTTGTTCGCCGGGCGACCGCGGCCCGGACTCCGAGGCCGCCGTCGCGGACGCTCCCGCGGACCCGGCCTCCGGGGCGCCCACGGCCCGCCAGGTCCGTCGGCTGAGCCTGAGCGGTGCCAGCGGCATCGTCCCGCTCGCCCGGGACTACACCCGCGAGGCGCTGCACGCGTGGGGCTGGCTGCCCGCGGAGAGCGCCGACCGCAGAGCCGCCGCCGAGGACGTCCTGCTCGTCGTCTCCGAGCTCGTCACCAACGCCTGCCTGCACGCCGAGGGTCCCGACGAGCTCTGGCTCTCCTGCGACGGCAAGGTGCTGCGCATCGAGGTCTCCGACCGCTGGCGCGGGCCAGCCCGCGCCACGGACCCCGCACCGCGCGGGGCGGCCCGGCGGACACGGCATGTTCATCGTCCAGCGGCTCTGCCTCGACTGGGGTGTCGTACGCACGCCGGGGGGCGTCGGCAAGAGGGTCTGGGCGGAGCTGGGAGCGCCCGCCTAGCGCCCGCCCGGCCACGCCCGCCCGTCGGGGCCGCCCCCGGCCACGGCTGCCGGCCTGCCGTCCTGTTGTCCACGGTTCGCACACGCGCCGGATCACCACGATCCGCGCGTCTTTTGTCTTCCCTCGGCAAGGCCCCCGGCGTACCTTGAGCGCCCAATCTGATGTGCCGTCAGTAAGTCAGCAAGCCAGCGTCACTCCGCACCGCGGCACGCCACGACGACCGGCATGAGGGGATCACGAGGTGTCGTACAAGAAATCGGCCGCGCTCGCGCTTGCCACCGCCCTGGCCGGCGGCTCGGCGGTGCTGGTGGCCGCCCCTGCCGCGCAGGCCACCGTCCAGGACGTCAACTACCAGTGCAAGACGCCGATCGGGAACAAGGGCGCGGTCTCGCCGATCGACATCAAGAGCGTCAAGAGCGGCGGCGGCCACAAGCTCACGATGTCCTTCCAGAAGGGCGTCTCGTCCAGCCCCGTCGAGCTGGGCAAGGGCGCGATGAAGCCGAGTGCCGTGATCAAGGTCGGCGGCGCGGACAGCGGGACCGTGGCGGTCTCCGGCGCGCCGAACACCGAGGCGATCCCCGCCAACACGCCGATCAAGATCAGCGACTTGTCGGGCACGTACACGCCGAAGAAGAGCGGCAAGGTCACCTTCACCGCCGGGGTCCTCACCATCAAGGCGCTCGGTACGACGACCACGTGTACGCCGTCCAACAACCCGAAGCCGTCCTTGGAGCTGGAGGTGAAGGGTGCGGGAGGCTCCGGTTCCGGTTCTGACTCCGGTTCCGGTTCCGACGCGGGGCCCGACTCCGGCTCCGGCTCCGGAGGGTCTGGAACCGGCGGCTCCGGCAGCAGTGAACTCCCGCAGACCGGTCCGGCGGACTCCGCGATCGCGCTCGGCACCCTCGGCGGCACCGTGCTGCTCGCGGGCGCGGCCGGCGCGCTCTGGCTGACCCGCAGGAACCAGGCGGCGCGCTCGCGGTAGCCGCCGCCCGGACCGCCGAACCGAGGCCAGGAGCCGCCCATGCCGTCCTCCGCCGCACGTGCCGCTCGCCGCGCTGCGCGTTGCCGTCCTCGTGCTGGGTCCCGCGGCCCCCGCGCACGCGGACCCCGGCGGTTCCCCGGACTGGTCGGTCGCGCCGTCCACCGGGGACGGCCCACGCGCCCCGAAGGACGGCCGCCCCGCCTTCTACGCCGAGGGTGCCCCGGGCACGGTGCTCCGGGACACCGTGTCCGTCCGCAACCCGGGCCCGGAGCCGCGCACGGTGTCCCTGCGGGGCGCGGACGTGGGAGCGGGCGACACCGGTTCCGGCGCCCTCTCGGTCGCCTCGGCCAAGGAGCGGCCCACGGAGACCGGGGTGTGGATACGCCTCGCGCGGCGGCGCGTGGAGGTGCCGCCGCGCACGCGCGCCGAGGTGCCGTTCACCGTGACGGTCCCCGAGGACGCGGTGCCCGGCGACCACCCTGGGGCGATCGTCGCGAGCGGCGACGGGCGCACGATGGGCGTACGGCTGCACCTGCGGGTCGGCGGGCCCACGCTCCCGGCGCTCACCGTGGAGCGCGTCAAGGTCGACCAGGACGCCGGGCGCATCACGTACGACCTGGTCAACCGCGGCAACACCGTGCTGAGCCCGAAGCTCGCGGTCCACGTCGACGGTGTCCTCGGCACGCTCCTGGACCGCCCGGCGCGGCCGCTGCCGATCGAACTGCTGCCCGGCCGCCGCGTCTCCCTGAGCGAACCGTGGCCGGACGTCCCGGCTCTCGACGCGGCGGAGGTACGGCTGACGGCGACGGCACCGGGCGGCGCCCGTGACACCGCCACGGCGTCGGCGCGCTTCGTGCCGTGGGGCGCGGTGGCGGGCGGGGCGGCCGCGCTGCTCGCCGTCGCAGGCGGCGCGCTGCATCTCGTACGCGTACGGGGACGCGGACGTGGTTCCGAGGTGCCGGAACCGGAATCCGGGCCGGAGCGGGAGTGCGAGCGGGCCCAGCAGCCGGGCAGCGTGCGGGAGTTGGCGGAAGCCGGGACGCGGGAGGAACTGTGAGCGCCAAGCGGAACGGCAAGCGGAACGGGGCGGCCGGTCTGTGGGCCGTCGTCGCCCTGGCGTTGCTCGGCTCCGCCCTGTTGCCCTGGTCGGCGGCGACAGCTGCCCCCGCGGCGGACAAGCCCACCGTGACGCTCTCCGCCGCGCAGGCGGGCAAGGGCGGCTCCGTCACCGTCAAGGGAGAGGGCTGGCGCCCCGAGGCCCTGCTGATGATGCTGATCTGCGGGCAGTCAACGCCCGGCGAGGGCGTCGTCGGCGGCACCAACGCGTGCGCCAACGCCGAGGGCCGCGCCGTCACCACCGGCAAGGACGGCACCTTCCGCAAGAAGCTGCCCGTCGCCGAGCCGCCCGAGCCCTGCCCCTGCGTCGTCCACGTCGCCACGGTGACGGGGGAGAAGGCGCGGGCCGACGCCGCGTTCAAGGTCGCGGGCCACCCCGTGAGAGCCGCTGCCCGAGCAGAGCGGCGGCGGGCGGCTCTCCGTCCTGTCGGACACCCGTATGGAGGGCTCCGGCTCCCTGCTGACCTGGTTCGGCGCGCGCCGCGGCGCACGCTCGTCTTCACCGTGGGCAACGTCGGCCCGGCGCCCCTCAAGGACCCCGTCTTCCAGGTCGGCACCTCCCACGGCGTGTTCGCGCCGCAGTGGGAGGAGCGGCAGTGGCGCGGCACCGTCGCGCCGGGCAAGAAGGCGCGGATCGAGCTGCCGGTGGAGCTGTCGGCGGGCGCGCACGGCGACTACCTGGTCTCGCTGAAGTTCGGCGGGAAGGTCCTCGCCGAGCAGCCGTGGGGCGTGGGCCGTCCCTGGGGCGTCACCGTCTTCTGGCTCCTGCTCTGCCTCGTCGTGCCCGCCGCCGTCTTCCGCCTCGGCATGGCGGTGGTCGACCGGCTGGGGCCGCGCCGACGCCGTGCCGCTGGTCGACACCGCACCGGGCGGCTCGCCGAACTCACCGACCGGCTGGCGAAGTTGAGGCCCGGGCAGGGTGCGGCCGCGGCCGACGAGAAGACTTCCGCGCCACGCATCGCCCGGCCTTCGGGGGGCTCCGGCGCGCCTGACCCCGGTTCGGCGGAGCGGACGACCGCTCTGCGTGGTTCACCCCCGACACAGACCCCGGCGCGCCCGCGGGCCGGCTCTCCGCACCGTCCGACAACAGTCCGACGAAGGGAAAAACGTGATCACGCATCGACGGAGAGCGGGGGCGGCCTCGGTCGCGCTCCTGCTCGGCGGGGCGGGCGTCCTGTTCACCGCGGGCGCCGCATGGGCCGCGGAAGTCGCCTACCAGACGGAGTGCGTCCCTCCGCCGATCTCCGGGCTGCCGCCCGTGCAGGGCACGACGAAGGTGGAGATCACGGCGCCCGCCACGGCGAAGGTGGGCGACGAGATCGAGGTCGTATGGAAGACGACCCAGGCGGCCTCCAAGAACCCTGACGTCCTCGACCTGGACCAGGACACGGTGAAGCCGAGCGGCACGATCAAGGTGGGCGGCGGGCAGAGCGGTGACCTGAAGGTGGAGGGGGAGCGGAAGAACCCGCCGATCAAGAAGAACAGCCCCATGCTCCTCTCCGACATGAGGGGCAAGCTGAAGCTGACGGCGGCGGGCGAGGTGACGCTGACCCCCGACGCGTACAACATCAACGTCAGCAAGCCGATCTCTACGGACACGAAGTGCGCACCGAAGGAGCGGGTGGGGGCGGGCACGACGATCAAGGTGACGGACGGCGGTGGTTCGGGGGGTTCGTCGGGCGGTACGGGTGGGACGGCGAGCGGTGGTGGTAACGCAGGCGGTGCCTCTGGCGGCACCTCGGGTGGCGGGGACGGGCAGACCGACTTCCCCGGCAAGGAGGTGCAGACCCCCTACAAGTGCAAGACACCGATCGGCGACAAGGAGGCCACCTCGCCGGTCCAGATCAACGCGGCGAAGGACGGCGGGGCGTACGGCCTCACCGTGCAGTTCAAGAAGTCCGTGATGGACAGCCCCGCGGACATCCCCGCCGACTCCGTGAAACCGTCCATGGAGGTCACGCTGGGCGGCGCGGACAAGGGCACGGTGCATGTCGAGGGCCCGACCAACAAGGACCCCATCAAGTCCGGCGCGCCCATCGCGGTCCCGGACCTCACCGGCACCTACAAGCCGGGGGCGGACGGCAAGGCGACGCTCTCGCCGGGCGTCCTGACCGTCAAGGCCCTGGGTACGACGACGACCTGCACTCCCGCCAAGAGCGAGGTCTCCCTGGAACTGGACACGGAGGCGCAGCCGGGCGGGGCGTCGGGGGGTTCGTCGAGCGGGGGTGACGGTGACGCGGGGGGCGGTCTCGCGGAGACCGGGGCGGAGAACGATGGCGCCCTGCGAGCACTGGGCCTGGTCGCCGGCACGGTGATCCTGCTGGGCGGCGCGGTCTTCACGTTCCTGCCGAGGCGGAGGCGGGGTTCTGTCCGCTGACCACCGCGGGTTGTCCGTGGCTGGTCGCGCAGTTCCCCGCGCCCCTTAGGGGCGCGGTTGCCTGGGCGCAAGCTGCGGCGCCCCCGCCAGGGGCGCGGGGCGGACGCGTCTGCGGGGGTTTCGCGTGCATGGCTGGGCGGCGGGTGTGGCGCCCCCCGTCAGGGGCGCGGGGAACTGCGCGAGCAACCACAGCGGGCCCGCACTCGCCATGTGGCTGTCGGGGAGGCGGACGCGCTGCGGGGGGTTTCGCGTGCATGGCTGGGCGGCGGGTGTGGCGCCCCCGTCAGGGGCGCGGGGAACTGCGCGAGCAACCACAGCGGGCCCGCACTCGC